>NZ_JAMYQW010000010.1:0-173334 GCF_040321085.1 Mesorhizobium sp. M0522 | reverse complement strand
TCTGCAGACGGCAACCGGTCCGGCGGGATAGCTCAAGGAAGTCGAACGCTTGGAGGATCATGTAGTTGAATTCTAAGAAGCTCAGATTCTCCTGCTTTTCCAGCCGCGACTTCACACTGTCGAAAGAGAGCATCCGATTGACGGAGAAATGCCTGCCGACGTCTATCAGCATGTCGATCCAACGAATGCTGTCCAGCCAGTCGGCATTGTTCACCATCACGGCATCCGTCGGGCCGTCTCCGAAGACAAGGAGACGGTCAAAGATCTTTCTGATCCCTTCAATGTTGGCGGCGATCCGCTCGTCCGTCAGCATCGGCCGCGCCTCCGAACGGAAGCTGGGATCGCCGATGCGGGTGGTCCCACCCCCAATGAGAACGATGGGTTTATGGCCAGTCTGCTGAAGATGACGAAGCGCCATGATCAGAAGAAGATGGCCGACATGAAGACTGTCAGCCGTCGCATCGAAACCAGCGTAAGCGGGTACGATGCCTGCTTCAAAGGCGGCATCGACACCCGGCAGGTCGGTCCCTTGATTTACATAGCCGCGCTCGATGAGCGTCTTCAAAGCCGCCGAACATGGTTCGGAATGACCGGTTGATAGATCGGGAAGTGCCATAGGGAATCCTCCTGGTATTGCCGCCAGGGGGTCCTCTCAACGAACAAAGCCGCCTGACGGCGGCTTGTTTCAAGGCATGATCGAAACGCGCCGCTCCTTATGGAAGCGTCGCATAATAGATTGCAGCGATGAGCGCGGACTTGATCATGTGCCGATGCATAAAGGATTTTATCCGCACCTGCAAGCAATCTGAAATGGCTACTTCGGGGAGCTGCCGAGCCTCTGTCGCGACGATTTGCAACTGACTTTTGCACCGTCGCAGAACTCAACTTTTGCGACAGCATTTCCTGCTTCCCGCTTTCCTTCTGATGTCGAGCCCGCGCTTCACCTGCGCTTCGCTGCAGCCGGTCAGCTTTGCCGTCCTGCTGATACTGTTGCCGCCAGACCGGAAGACAATAATGCGTTCGTGTGTCACCAAGTCAGCTTGGCGTCCGGCATATTCCCGCCCGCCTTTGCCAATTCGATGCCTTGCCTCTGGCGTTCGCGGCGATCCTCGAAGTCGTCCCGAGCCATTTGCAGGGCGAGCTTCAGCAACATTTCCTGAATGGACTCGAGCACGATCTTGGCAACGCCGTCGGCGCTGGCCGCGATGTCGCTAATATCCACAACATCAGGTACGGCAAGACGAGCACCCTTATTCCAAATTGTTTCGATCAGTTTTTCAGCTTCAGGCAAAGGCAGACGACTGATGCGGTCTATCTTCTCCGCAACGACAACCTCCCCCGGCTGAAGGTCCGCGATTAGACGAAGCAGCTCCGGCCGGTCGGCGCGAGCGCCGGATGCCTTCTCGCGGTAGACGCCGGCGATGTAGTACCCGGCATCCCTCGCCTCAACGATGATCGATTCCTGGCGATCAAGATCCTGCCCTTGCGTACTGACCCGCAGATAAACACGAGCAACGTGCATATCCCCATAGGCGCTAACTTAAGGTACGAGCGCTATTCTTGCTGCGGCGGATTGGTTTTTGCGCCGTCTTGGCGGATCGCAGACGTGGCGAATGATTTCGGCGAAGCGCATCGCGATTGTTGCGGGTCGCAACAGCGCCAGTATGGCATTGAGGATCGCAGCACGCAGAAGGCTATGCAGCCTCCAAAAGGACATCGATTGCGCCCTGCGTGGTTTCGTCTTCACAGGGGGGGAGAGTCGAGAACGTCGTTGACGGCCTCGTCAATGATTAGCGCCAGGATCAGATGGGCCATGAGCCAGCTTCGGGCGAGCCGCTTATCGCGTGCGGGAAGCTTATGGATGCCCATTCCGCTCTTGAGCCGCTTGAAGGCGAGCTCAACCTGCCAGCGCAAGCGACAGGTTTGCAGAACCTCTTCGGCAGTCATCGCGTCGGCCGGGATCGACGTCAGCAGCATGACGAAGCCTGCCGCGGTGATGGTCATCGGCTGCAGCCTTTTGCTGCAGTGTCGCTGGTTCCCCCCTTGCCGCTTTCTCTGATTTTTCGGTGGCTTTGGCATCCTTGCGCCTGACAATGAGCCTTGCCTGCAAGGGCTTGCCTCGGCCCTTGCCTTTGCGGCCCGAATGCTCCACGAGCACCTCCATCCCGCAAACCCCATCGGGCTGCATAGGCGCGTAGATGGCGTTCCAGTCCACCAGTTGGCCGTCGAGCGTGGTCAGCCGGACATTGGTCCAGCCCGTGCGCACAATGAAGTCGGCGCCCGCCGATGCCACCTTTTCAAGGAAGGGGCGCGGGCGTAGCAGCGGTCGCCAACAACGATGTCGCCTTGGCGAAGCGGAACACGACAGAAGCCTTCTCCACCGTGGACGTCGCTGATCTCCAGATGCGTGAAGCGCGCAAGCGCAGGTTCGTAGGTGGCATGCAGTCGCCAGTCCGTGCCAGTACTGCCGGGACGCGAGATCGAACTGCATCGACAATGCGCAGCCGGCGCCCCTTCGGCACGCAGCTTTTGGTGCAAGCTTTCTCGAGCAAGGCGCCTGCGATGCAGCCGAGCCAATCGGCAGCTCCGCGGAAGCGCTTCAAAAGAGCAACATCCGAAAGGCTCGCAACATCGTTCACTCCGGCCCAGGCGGCAGCCGAGCGCAAGCTCATCCCGCTGGGGCCATAGGCCAACGCCAGGCGCAGCAATGTTGCTGCGTCCGAAACATTGCGACGACGCACGAGCGCTCCTGTCGTCCGCGCCCTCGCCTCAAGATCAATGGATTCGACAGCCCCGATATCAGAGCCTGCCAGTCTGCTTCGATGGAATCATTCGTTTGCATCTGGCCGAGGAATCACATCTCGATTCCACCAGTCCGCCCCTAAGTTAGCGCCTATGGGAATGAACCCCTCCTGCTCGGCTCATTTAGATATACCTCAATGCGCTTAGCTTGCGGGCCTAGCTCAAAATTGAAGAGCGAGTCTATTTGGCCATGCGCCAAAAGACCACCCATTTGGGCCGGCGTTGTGGATTTTCTAAAGCCAGGGCATGGTTAGATCAGGCTGCAGCTCCAAGAAAGGTCAGCGCTGGCCTAGCCGCGTCTACGAAGGCAGATGCCAGCGCACGGATCGGGGTGGCAAGGCTGTGGCGCAGAAGATGCGCACCTGCGACCCGGCCAATCTGTCTTATTCGGCTGCTTCCAATGGGCCACCGACGACATGGCTCCGCCAACCGAGGCGGGAGGCTCGCCGATACGCAAGCCAGCCGACCAATTGTTTTTGCAACCAGAACACTACCAGGCCTGATGCGAGACCGATCGAAATGGCCGCTGCCGGGCCGGCAGGCTGCTGCGTGTCCAGGTCGAGTTGCGGAAGAAGCCAGTCCGGGATTACGCGGTGAAAAAGATAGATGTGATAGCTGGCGGCAGAGACCGGCAGGATCAGGTGCGCCGCCCAACCGGGCAATGTTATGCGTGGAATGAAAAGCAGGACGAACACCGCGCCGAGCACCAGCATGAACTTGACCCAGGAACCTGTCCAATTGCCGCCCCACCAGGCCAGCACCAGGCAGAGAATAGCGATGACGGAGAAGAAGGCCTTCCGTTTCGGCGGCGTGTCGAGGAAGTACAGGCACCCAGCCCAGGACGGCCAAATAAAGCATGTCAGGAAGGGTGAATATTTGCGGCCCGCCGATGTACCAGACGAGTGGCGTGAGGAACTTGGCTGCTACTGCAATTGCCAGCACGCAAATGCCAGAAACGAGCGGCATTGCATGTGCGATCCGCCGCGCCTGCGGAATGGAAAACAGGATCACGCATAGAAGAATGGTCTGCGCGTAGGCCTCAACGAACCAGTACAAATACGGCATCATGTGCGGCGGTGCGGTAAAGCCGAGATTACCAACGAGGAAGACCGAAGGCCAGAGCACCTCGCCACGCGCCAGAGAGAAACCCGCGATGATAGGCGCATAGAGTGCGAGGTTGACTGCCAGCGGCCGCAACACCGCCAGACCATCGCCGGCGAACAGCCGCTGGCGCTGAAAGCGAGCCAGGCTGAACCCGACCAGCATCACGAGTGTGGCGGCTCCGCCCGGGATAGGCCAGAGCGTTGCGTGATGGATGACTACCCAGCAGGATCGCCGCAGCACGCAGGATCAGTTGGCTGTCGATCGACCAACCATGGTTCCTGGGTTCCGCGGTTCGGGCAAGGTCGCCAAGGGGCATGGTTTCCCATCCCTCCGGCAGGCTCCCAAGTTCACGTTCCAGGGTCAGCGAGAGCTGCACGTAGAGCAGCGAGTCGCCGCCGAGCTTTTCGAATGTGTCGCTGGGACCAACTTGACGCGGATAAAAGGCATTCCTGAAGGCGTCCAGGACATCCATGGCCATCTGCTGGCGCGGGGCTCGCAGGCGAACCTGGAGCGAAGCATAGTCGATCTTCCCCGAGGCAAGTTTCCGCAACGACGTCGCCCTGCCGACTTCGAGGTGGGGCCTTGGCAGTCCGGTTGCAGCCATCAAGACTTCGAGCACCTCGTTGTCGTCGACATCGGGTGTCGTCACCATCGCCAGAATGCGCTCATCGTCTCCGACGACTGCTGCGGCGATCCCAGCTTTCTCAAGCGCTGGTTCAATTCCGTCGTGGCTCAGGCGTAGGCCCGCGATCTTCGACATTCGCTTGCGGCGACCGACTATCGAATAGAACCCGCGATCATCACGCTTTGCGATGTCGCCTGTACGCAATCCGCGACTTCGTGCGCCGTTGCCAGATCCGTCCGTCGATGGGCATAGCCCATCATCACATTGGGACCTCTGTAGATGAGTTCGCCCGGCTTGCCATTTTGTTCGATTGGCCGGCCGTCTTCATCAGCCAACCAGAGTTTGCCGCCCGGGATGGCAATGCCGATGCTGCCCAGATTGCCCTCGAGCTCGCCGGGGGGAACATAGGCGATGCGAGCGGTTGCCTCGGTCTGCCCATACATCATGAAGAAGCAGCCAGAGTTGTCCGCGAGATGACGCCGAAAGGTCTCGGCCAGAGCTTGTTGCATGCGTCCGCCGGCTACCGTCATGAAACGCAACGTTGGCAAGTCATGCCGCCGGAAGCCGGCGTGGTCCATCATTTCGAAGGAGTAGGGAACCCCACTGATGTTGGTGCAGGACACGTCACGGATCTCTTGAGCAAAGCCGGTGTGGGAGGCACCGTGTTTCGGGAAATAGATGCTCGCACCTGCCTCGAGGTGAGAATTCAAGACTGAGAGGCCGTAGGAATAGTGGAATGGCAGGATAAGCACTGCCCGATCCCGGTGGTCGAGTTCCAGATAGCTGGCAATGGCCGCGGCATTGGCCTCGATTGCGGCGGCTGACAGACGAACATACCGGCTCTTGCCGGTGCTACCGGAGGTACCTAGCAGCACGGCGAGATCGGGATGCAGTGCGCCATTGGACTCCCCGGCTTCCACGCGGCAGCACCAGCGGGCGTCTACGCGTCTGCAGATGATTTCCGGCGAATAGTCAGCGACGAAGTCGTCCAGAGCCGACGCGTTGCAGGGCGGGATCAATGCGACGGCGTGCTTGCCGTGCAAGGCTGCCAGGTAAGAGATGACCGCGTGTTCTGTCGGCTCGGCTGCTACCGCGACCAGCTTTTTCTGCGGTCCGAACTCGGCTGCCAACGCTGCGACACGCCGCGCAAGATCGCGGTAGCTGATCGGCGTGGGGCCGGGAAAGATCAGCGCCGGAAGATCGCCGTGTTCGTCCAAGCGTCGGGTTAACCCCATTCCCCTGATCTCCGTCAATCTGAAAGGCTTATTGCACCCATCAGTGCAGGCGGGGACGCCGCTATCACGTTTGTTGACTGATTGCATCAACTTTCACGGATGTGTTCGCGCGCGAGCGGAGGGCATTGGTTGCGACCATGCCCATGTCATCGAGGAACTTTGGCACGAGGCCGGCCAACAGCGGGAGCCCGCGATTCTCTTGGCACGTTGGCAACGCTTGGAGCCGAACACACCTTGCAGCAGCGCCGGCACATCCACATCGGCATCGAGCTGCGGCCAGTGCAGGCCAAGGCCGGTCGGGCTAATCCCGCTCTCGGTGGACAAGGCTCAGAAGAGCCGACATGGGATGAATCGGCTTGTCGAGGGCGAGGATCGCCGGCAAGCGACACTCTTTCCCGAGTGCCTAGACGTTTACGTGATGCAGGACAATCCGGTCCGACTCATCGAAGTCTTCATCGAGAACTCGACCTCGGCGCCGTCGGCTTTGCCGGGTCGTGCTGGAAGCGACCAGCGGCCTGCCTATCATCCGAGGCCGATCCTGCGAAGCCAGTTGCTGCGCCGTCTGTGTGGAGACCCGCTCCGGGGCACAAGCCGCGCGAACTCCCTTCTCCTTTCCGTCGATATATCGCAGTGCCGCTCTTCGCGGCGAACGGCTGCTCGACGCTGAAGCCGAACGCGGTGCTCGAACCTGGGCATAGCCAACCGATATCGCGCGGCTTCATTTTTTAGTCACTGCGCAGGATTTTTGCTTCGAGCGCGGCTGCGACGAAAGCTCTTCGTGCAGTTGGTGGATGAGCCTCGCCACGCAATACTTGCCGACAGGCGTCCATCGGTATCTTCCGTTTCTCGGTCCGACGACTAAGATCACGGAGCAAGATAGCGGCCGCGTCATTGACGTCGAACACAATACGCTCCGATCTGTGACGGCTAACCTTAACAACCATTGGCCGCTCAAATCTGCTCAAGCCGATCATCTCTCCGCCTCCTCTACGGCAACAGGCCTCGGTCGCACTTCTTTGCCAGCCGAATGGTTCCGCTGGATCTTCGTCGCTGGACTTGGCACTAGCCTAGCGACCGAGTGCAGTGGGTCTGGTTATGATGGGGGTTGCGCGAGATCTGCCGTTTTGCTGTTGATTTTGAGAAGCTTTTGCTTTCGGCGAACTGTGAAATCTCGACACAGTGCCCTCCTTGGCGTGCTACCCGCGCCAGCCTCGCACATTTCGCGTACGCCTACACTTTCACTTTTCCACTGCCCGACTTGCAGGCAGCGAGCCACTGCATCGCGGAGGTTGCATCTTCCAATATAGCGGCCCGTTTCGCAAAGCCGAAAAAGGCATTGCGCGCTGCGCTTACAGGTATTCGCTCGTCGTATGCATCATAGCACGCCTTGAGGGCGGCTTCGTGGATCAAGTCTCTGCGGTTTCCTGGCCACTCGTTGAGGAAATCGATGGCGTCGGCCAGGCTGGCAATCTCTTGCACGATGTACGTTGCACGCTTAACGAAAACTGGGCTGCGGAAAGCATCAGGGTTCATTCGTTCCTCCCGACCTGCTGAATACCTACTTTGCGTGATGAGCCGCCTCATCGACATCCGCCGAGCATTGCAGAATGTGTTGTCAGAGCGATGACGGTTTAAGAGGAAGGCAGCGGGTCGTAGTCCTCTGGTGCAGTCTTCGGAGGGGAGCTTGAGAGTCACGGTTTGGCAGCCCATCACCTCGGGCCATTGGGCAAAGATCTGCACGCTGACTCGAGCGTGGCTTGGCAGTCTATTTGGGCGCTCACATGCCAATGCGGCTTCGCACCCGCGATCGGTCAAAGTTCTCCTGTTGGTCGCTATTCGCTGAAGGAAGCCTCGACATTACCGACACGAGCGCGGGCGGTCGGCAGACCGCCGGTCGGTGGTACTCCGCATGCAGCGCCGTCGCCTTCTCCGAGAAACGTCCTCTGTGGATGGCTCCCGCGATGCAAGAGGTAATTGGACGTTACGGCGCGTTGGGCGGGTGCAGTCTTCTGTCCGGCCTGTTGATGCAGCCATCCGAGACTGCT
Organism: Mesorhizobium sp. M0522; assembly: GCF_040321085.1. Classification (NCBI taxonomy): domain Bacteria; kingdom Pseudomonadati; phylum Pseudomonadota; class Alphaproteobacteria; order Hyphomicrobiales; family Phyllobacteriaceae; genus Mesorhizobium; species Mesorhizobium sp. M0522. Next base: position 165,523 of record NZ_JAMYQW010000010.1, on the reverse strand, counting down.
GGCCCTGATGGGACCGGCGAACTGGATCTCAATCTGCCTATCAAGCTATGGTGCTCGGACATTCGACGGGTTGTCCCTGTTCCCGGCCTGACCAGTCTCGCCATCACATCGCGTCGCTCTCACAACCTACTGGTAGCCGATCGATCGGCCCGCCTGTTCTCTGTCCTAAAATTTATCTTCTTCGCAACCTTACACCGCAAGGTTCGCGGCATGACGAGCTTGAGGTCTCGCGCGTACCATGATCGCCCAGACCACACGGGCCATCTTGTTCGCCATGGCCACACTCGCCAAGCGCACGGGTTTCCTGGCGAGCAACGCGACAAGCCGAGGATCCGCTGCCGCCCCTCGAGTTTTGCGAAGGTGTCGGCCCGAGCCAGGCGGCGAACTCCCGACCCGTGCGGGTGCGACGGCAGTCGGCCACGAAGCGACGGGCAATATCCTCGTTCGACACTGCCAAGTCGGCTTCCCGAAACAGCCATTCCTTCAGTTCGCGCGCACCGCCCGGAGAAAGTACGAAGCTGTACAGCGTCCGCAACTACGGCAAGGTGCTCGTGCCGCGTTTCCTTGCGCGCGGCGTAGTCAACGAGATCGTCGGTATGTAGGCCAAGCTGCATCGGGGCGAGGCTTAGAGACCGCGCCGAGGTCGTTCGGGCCGCTCTGCGAGCCGGAAGCCGCCTCGCCCTTCGACTTTTCATTTGCGACAGGCCCTGATGAATTGCCAAGCCGGGCTGCAGCGGGAAACCTGTCAGGATAACAGGATCACAGCGTTCGGTTGCATGCCCGGCAGTCGGACTCATTGTCGGCCTTCTGACAATGTTGGGTATGAAACACTGCACTATCAAAACGATCGTGTTGTCTAAAAATGGTTTTCTGGATTGGCACGGCATTTGCTTTGCTGAATCACAAATACCTACGGCACGAACCTGCAGGAGTTCCTCCATGAACAGCCTCAGGCAGCGCTACAGCAAGATCTGTGCATGCGAATCCGCCCTCCGGTTGCAATCGGAATGGGCCGAGCTTGTAACCAAACACTCCCCCTGCTGCATGTGGGGACGCCAAAATCTCGCGACGCGGGCCACGACTGGACAAAAAGCCGCTCGATCGTCCCGCCGCTTAATGAAGTCCAGTGGTGGGACATCGATGAGCGCCTCGCGGAAGGCCGGACAGTTCCGCGATACCAACGTTACAGGGACGGCTTAATCTGTTTTGACTCGTTCTGCACAGTAGGATGGATGGCTAGCACAAAGGATACTTGAACGTGGACGTTTTCGAACGTGCTTCAATACCTGCGAGGAGGTCACTGACCTCATCCTTCTCGGCCGACCTGGCCGTACTGGGTGTCGCATTCGTTTGGGGCGCGAGCTATCCGGTCGCGAAAAGCGCACTATTCTATGCGCCGGTTTTGATCCTCATTCTTTATCGTTTCCTGATTACCACGATCTTTATGGCAGTGGTGGCAAGACATGAGATCGCGTCGATCTCTTGGGGCGATTGCATCCGTGGCCTCGTATTGGGGACAATACTTTTTTCAATTTTTATTGCTGAAACTTACGGTGTTGCATCAACAAGCGCAATGAATACGGCTTTGATCATTTCGCTTTGTGTAATTTTCACGCCGATCATTGACTATGGGCTATCGGGGCGACTTCCACCTCCGGGCATATTGGCAAGTGCCGCCATATCCTGCATCGGTGTCGGCCTTCTCACTGGCGGGATCGGCAAGTTCAGTCCGGGTGACGCGCTTGTGCTGGGGGCTGCGATTCTGCGAGCAATTATGGTCGTTTCCACCAAACGCCTTCTGGCCGGCCGGCAGATTTCGTCTGCGGCACTGACGGCCATCCAGGGATCGGCGGTGGCAACACTCACTTTCGTTTTAGCCGTGGGTCAATTCGGAATCTACGGCCTTATTGTGAAGGCCCCCCTTCAGTTTTGGGGCGCCGTCGCCTTCCTTTCACTCTTCTGCACGATCGCTGCATTCTACATTCAAAACGCCGCGGTCAAAAAATCCACGCCGACACGGGTTGGCTTGCTGATGGGAACAGAACCCTTCTTTGGTTTCGTCCTCGCGCACCTTCTCCTGACTGAATCTTTGACCGCAACGGGCTTGATAGGTGCCGGCCTCATCCTCGCCGGAACCTTTGCCGGCATCTTTTTTGAGAGCAGGACCTGACAAATGAACCCCGTCTCAACTTCGATCAAACCATCTACCGGCGGCATTTTGAGTTTCGAAGATCTGGAGGCTTTTCCGGACCGAAACGCACCAGTTGCAACCATGTTCAGCGGCGGTCTCGACAGCACCTACCTTCTCTACAAGCTGCAAAGCCTTGGCTTTGCGAATATTGAAGCTGTCGCGGTGGATGTCGGAACTTCCATCGATAAGCCTTTGCTGGAACAGACGGTAGCCGGGTTCGGCGCGCGCTTTGTCTGTCTCGAAGGGCGGGAAGCTTTTGTCGAACAAGGCGTGAAACCCGCCATTCGGGCCCACGCCAAGTACCTTGGTAACTATCCGTTAAGCAGTTCCTTGAGCCGTCCCGTAATCGCCTCGTTGATTGTTGATCATGCGACGTCAATCGGCTCACGGCTGCTTCTTCATACAGCAAGTCTTTCGCAAAATAGTCTTCCGCGCCTTAACAATAGCATCAAGCGCTCGGGATTTTCCGGCAACTTCGGCAGTCCGTATGAATGCTCGGTGATTTCCCGGCAGCAGAAGGCCGCCGCCCTCTCTAAGTTCGGGCTGACTTTTGTGACGGACCGCACCTGGAGCGGAGACGAAAACCTCTGGTGCCGAGAATTCGAGTCTGGACCTTTGGAAGATCCCGAGAACTTTTCTATCCCGGAAGAGGCATTTGATTGGACGCGCAACACTGCCGCAGAGCAGCCGGTAGAGATCAAACTGGGGTTTATCGACGGAAATCTCGTGTCAATTGATGACCGTGATGTTGCACTGATCGACACAATTCCGCTCCTGAATAAAACAGTTGGCAAATTCGGACACGGCCGCTTTGTCGGGCTCGAACACATCTCAACCGGTGAAAAGGTTCTCGAAGTCCGTGAGGCCCCCGCAGCGGCCATCATCATGGACGCGCTGCGGCACCTCGAAACCGCTTCCCTTGGCGTCGGATCAATCGTGTTGAAGGAAGGGCTTGAGCAAGCCTGGTCCCAGGAGGCGGTTTCAGGTGCATGGGGCAGTACTATTCACAAGATGTGCGAACGGGCCATAGCGTCCGCGCTCGAGGGCGTCAGCGGGAGCGTCAGCTACATAGTCGATAATACGCGCTTTTTACCTCGGTCCATCATAGCCAGCACGCCGAAATACATTACGGACCGCCACCTTTGGGAACACCAAGCCGCGAGCCACCAAGCGTCCTTTAAAACTTCCCCCTCGCCAAATTACCAAGACGGGAGACACCCATGAAAAAGGTCGCACCCCAGGCGCTATGCAGCCTCAGTCAAGAATGCACTGATCATCTGGTCACGAATGGATGGTGGTTTTCCAGAGGTAAGCGCACCGAAGCCGGCTTCGGCATCGAAATTGATGCTGGCTGGAAGAACTTTGCTGACCACTGGGATCGACTGCTTCTCGATGAATACATGCGTGACGGCGGGACCTATCGCTACCGGCGCTATAGTGCGTTTGAATATGACGCAGTTGACGGAATTTTTCGGCTCCTGCCGCATGCCCCTTATGAGCAATCGAAAGCCATCAACCACTTGAATGGCGGCTTCAAGCGCTACTTCGAGCCCTTTGAACAATCGTTTATAGATCATCCTGTCTTAAACAAGATTCTGACAGGTTTCTGCAGAATTCTATGTCAAACCGCTGGACATGATCGTTGGGATATTAAGCTCCATCCCTACCGGATTGTTGCACGCGACGGTGTAAACGGCAAACCAGCACCCGAGGGCCTTCATCAGGACGGGGTGGATTTCATCGTTTCTTACATGATCGGGCGGGTTAACGTGACCGGCGGTATGAGCACGATTACTGATGCCTCAAAGCGGTTCCTCGGCGATGTCGAAATGAACCTTCCAAATGATTTTGTGATTTGCAACGATCGCAAGACGTTTCATGATGTATCACCGATCGCGACCGAAAATCCGAAAATGCCGTTCGCATATCGTGACGTCCTTGTCATCGCCTTCGAGAAACTATGAATCAAGTCTTGAACCCAAGCACGTTGCGACCAATAGCGAGATCGCTGTCCATACCTGTGGGAATGCTTGAGGCAGAGTCGGACATATCGAACGCCGCCTGATCAGTCGGATAATCTGCAAACGGGTGGAAGACCGCTCTTGTGATGTGTAGTTTGGGACTATAGTCGAGGCTTGATTCCGTTGGACGCGAGTGCCTTCCGGCGCAGTACCGCCAAGAGAATTCGTCCACTGTCCGAGTCAGCACACGGGCTCGCCGAACAGGAACTTGGAACGCTTCTCCATGCTGTCTTAGGTGATATAGCCGCCCGGAGTGCTGCGACATGTGCACGATGGCATCAGCTCGCGACGAAGGATTGCTAACGGCGAACCCATGCCTGGCTGGAGCATCAACTCGGCCGACGAGAGTGGCCCACCATCCTAGGCAGGATCGGCCGACATGGCCGGCATCGCGCGCCGCTCTGAAAAGAGCACAGCGGGCATCCAGACGCTGCCGGGTTGACTATGGGTGTCCGAACCGCGAAAAGGGGCCGCTCTTCATGAGTGGCGTGCGCCGGCAGTCTAACCCCAAGCCCCCCGCCCAGGCTGCCGGCGCGCTTCTAGCCGCCTTAATGCACGGCGATAGGCATTTGACGGCCTGAAGCGACGCTGTGGTCGCCGTTGTGTTGCTTTTCCACGCGTCTCGTCAGGCGCCGGGATTGCTCCGTCGTGATGGCAGGCGGGGGTTTGCAGGTTGCGGTCGACGGGTTCGTTTCGGGGCGTCTGCGCCCCATCGTTATGTCACGAGTTGAGGGATGCGATCGAGGACGATGCGCAGGATGCGCTGGCGGGGCACGATGTCGGCAGGCGCAGACGGATTTGCGATTTCATCTCGGCCACCCGCGCAGCGATTTTGATGAGGCGCAATCGCAGCGTGTCGAATTGGGCGACGGCAAAGCTCGAGCGCCTCGGCATCGCGGCCCGCAAGCCCCACATCAACCAGTAAGTACGGGCATGCAGGAATAGCCGGAACTGGTTGGCCATCGCTCTGGTGCAGGATGTGCGGTCGGCGGCAAGATGCGTCTTCCACGACTTGATGTGGTTCTCGGCCGCGCCGCGGCGGCAGTAGACATGCTCGTAGAGCGCCTTGGCCTTCCCACCGGCAAGGTTGGTGACGACGAAGCGGGTAACGGCACCTTGCGCGCCGACCTCGACCCGCGCGATGATGCGCTCGACGCGGCTCCAACTAGCGGCGCCGCCAACGAACTCCCATGAATTTTTCAGGCTAGGAACATCGAGGTAGGGCACTACGCTTCATTGTCCGACTACGCCTCGATCAGATCGCGAGCAGCCAGCCAGTGTTCGACCGTCGCTTGCGCCTCTGGCCGCTGAGGCCTTGTGCTTCCTCCAGCGAGTCAAGCCGATCACCATGCGTGTCGCCAGTTCTGGTGCTCACCCACGTGCCATTTGCGATCTCGTGTCGGTGAGAGCACCGCAAGCACCTCCCCTGCTAGAGGGCAAGGCGGCTTGCGTCGCCCGTGTTGTTACTATTCTTCGCTGTGGTCGGAGTTTTTCCCTCGCCTTCGGAATCGGGACATTCGACTTTGCAAAAAATTGGCCATCGTGGTCGATCGTCACGCCCCCGAGTTCGGCGGCACGATGGGACGACGACGGCAGCGCAAGCTCCATTTGCGCGAGGGGCTCGTCCTTCAAATACTTGATGCATTTGCGCTTTGCGTACCTCCGTGCATGTTGCTCGATGCCAGGCGGAGGCCTCTGTATCGCGCATCGATGCAACGCCCAGGCGTTGATCCCCATCATCGCGGCGATCGCTTTGCCGCGATCGCCGCAGCCGTTTTCGAGCACGACAATCATGCCAGGCGGTGTCGGCAGCGATGCGCATGCAAAAATTCACAGATGCATGCTAGACTAAGACTAGCGCATCCTCGCCATCGCGCTCGGCTATGAAGCCGCCTTCTTAGCTACGTCGCAAAGGGTTATCCGGCCAAGGCGGGTTCAATGGAATGAAATGGGGCCTTTTGGGTCCTGAACTTTCAACTTCCAGACTGCCTCTTTATGCGACTTTTGCAGCACAAATGGCGAACATCCCCTCGATCCGATCTCGAAAAGGGGGTTGTGACCGCCTCTTACTTGCCACATGAATTGTAAGATTTGACGCGAGATTCGTTTCTCGAGGTGAGGCCATGAGTATACCTGTGATGCCGCCAAATAGAGAGCATCACTTCTACGCATCGATAGCCAAGTTCCTGTTTCATCATCCTGAACATGGCGTCGTGTCCGTGAGTGACCCGATAAGGCTAAAGGATGCAGAACGGTATGTGCTCAGTCCTTTGATACTCTATGGGCTCACCGTTGCTGGACTACCTATTCGATGGATGACTTTCGCTCCGGTTATCCAGCCCAAGGCGTTCCGTGAGGTGTTGCTCGACGCTTGGACAAAAGCCGAGGGTTTGCGCGGCCTGCCGGACGTCCTCCGGATCAACCGACATCTTGCAAAAGCCAGCCCGACGCTATCGGCGGACATGGCAAGAATCGGCGTTCGACTCGAGATCGCTTCTGCCAAAGAGAAATCCCTTCCGGCGTCATTGCGCTCAGCGCAGGAAGCCGGCAAGTGGCTGCCGAGAAAGCACGAGTTAGATGATACATCACTTGCCCAAGCCGTGCAGACCCTCTGCCACGATGCGCAAGACAACCACAATCACAATGCCAGAGGCGGTGCTCACGGGCTAGGCAATCAAGAGCTTGGCGCTCAAATTCAGCAGTGGTTGGCGTTGCCGACGCGACAGCCGGGAACAATCCCGACTGAAGGACTGGATTGGGAGCCCGGTCCATGGCTGTCATCCTGGGAAGCCGCACTGCCACCGGATCAGCTTCGTTACTTCAACCGAAGCAGTTTTGACGGCAGAACCTGGCTTCTCGCAGGAGGAGAGGCGTCCGACGTCCCCATCGAGGACGACGATTTCTCAACTGGGTTTGACCACGACAATTCAGCAGAAATCGCCAAAGATCTCTTGGCATGCTGGCCCAACTCGCCCGCGGGAATAGCCAAGTCCGCCGGGATTGCCTTGCGCCACCTCCAATGGTTTGTCTCGGGGAAAACTACCTTGGATCGTACCGCGCGCTTCAGTTTGGAAACCGTGTTGGGCATTGAGTATGACGAAGGTGTGGGCTGCTACACCGCGGCCGGACCTTACGTCCTGATCGCGCAGAAGCCCCAGGCAATCGAGAGAATCTACGAGGATATTTCCGGCGGAGGGGACGCATGTCCATGTGAAATCGTCCCATCGCAAGGGCCTGCCGACCCGAGCTGGAGATACGTGCTGATCAACGCATTCGGAAAGCCGCCGACCTTTGTCATGGCGCCTCGCGGAGAAAAGATTGCGGAGCGTCTTCCGGACCTGATGATCAACTATGAAGGGATCAGGGCTGTCTCTCAGGCCCTTTTTCGGGATGTTGTGTCCACCTGCGCCCGCGCATGCCGGGAGCCTGCTGCCAATGTCCGGGAGATGAGAGACTTTGCAAAACGCTATGAAGAGCAGTGGATTGATTGCATGTGGCAGCCGGAATGAAATTCAATCAGTCGCAGGCGAACGGTGCTGATTCGTAACGAATACACCGCCCCGGGGTTACCTTCTGGCCGGTTAATGTCGGTGATGGAAGCATGACGAAAGCTCGGCTCGGACAGCTCTTCGACTGCACAGAACAGGGCGCGGCCTTTGTCGCGGAGGCCGCCGACGGAACACTCGTCCATGTTGATGACGTACCCTCTGGCCTCGCGTGTGCATGCAACTGTCCCGGCTGCGAAGGGCGGATGGTCGCCAGGAAAGGCGCCGTCAAGGTCCATCATTTCGCGCACCACTCGGAGCGGGACGGCAGCACATGCACATCACCGGGAGAAACCGCCCTTCATAAATTCGCGAAGAATATCCTCGACGAGCGGCTCGAAATCGCGCTCCCGGAGATGGTGGTTGAAAACAGCGACGACCGCGAAGTGGTGGTTCAGCCGACCAAAATAGCATTCGAAGCGGCTGTTCTTGAAGCGAGGGTTGAAACCGTCGTTCCGGATGTCGTCCTGGAATTACGGGACCGTAAGCTCATCGTCGAGTTCAAGGTCACCCACGCATGTGACGAGGTGAAGATCGCGCGCATTCGATCGATGAATGTCGGCGCGATCGAGATCGATCTTTCCGCGTACCGGGAGCGGCCACTGGATGAGCTCGCGGAGGAAATCCTCTACAACGCTCCAAGGATCTGGCTCCACAATCCACGGGAGACGGATGCCCGGGCGCGGCTGGCCGAAAGGGCGCGCAAGCGCGCTGAAGCCCGGCAAGAAGAAATCGGGAAATACTCAGCGAAGTATCGTCATCGTCGGCCGGTGAGCGGTGAAGGAGGTGGCGTTTGCGAGAGCGCGGTGCGTCGCGATGGTCTTGGTGCGCTTATCAATCTCGACATCGACGGCGCCGGCTGCTTCACCGTTCCAGTAGCCGAGTGGCAGGCCGCGACAATCCTGGAGCTGCTTGCTCACGGTCATACGCCTTTCAGAACGCGAAACGGTCTCTCCGGTTTGAAGAGGCGCGGATGGATCCATCCGGAATTCAGAGCTGTTCCCCATGACATCGCCATTGGACTCAAGGAGGCGGGAATACCATTCGCCTCACCCCTCGGTGCGGTGGAAGCCTATCTCAGACAGCTTGTGCATCTAGGCTTCCTGCATCCAGCGCGGTCGGAGATATGGCGGCCGACATACTCGATGCTGCAGAAGGTCGAGCAGGCAAAGGATTTGCGCGCACGACCGACGAGACGCCTTGCAGAGATTCGGGAGATCGTCACCAAACAACTGGATGGTCTGCCGGATGAGGAGACTTCCTCATTCGTTTTCGAAACATGGGTAGATACCGTGTTGACTGGCCGGACCCTGTCGATCGCCGAATTGCTTCAAAACGACGAAGCCGAGTGGATATCGCTGTGTGATGACATCGCAAACGTTCGGACAAACATCAGATTCTCACCGCGAGCAGATATCGACCTACTCGGCCTGCCCTGTGCAGGCGAACTTGCGCGAGCGATCGAAAGCAAGCGCCTGGAGGCCAAGAAGCGAGTCCGTCGAGAGCGCGAAGCCGAGCAAGAGGCCGCCGCGTCTCGGATCAAGCAATTGCGCGATCGTGTGTCGCGTGACATCGGCGATCACGCCCCGACGTGGCTATCCACTCCGATCGCCGCATCGGGCGGGTTGTTGCCATTGGATGCCGCCGCGACCGCCGAGGGTTTCACCGCTGCGATCCGCGCCCTCGATCAGCGAGTTCGGGAATTGGAGTTGGAGGAACGAGGACGACGCCACAAGGAGAAAGCGGTGGGCGATCTGGAGGCTCTGGCGCGATCACGATACTACAATCCCGATCATGCAACCTTGTGGATGCGGAGTTCTCGCCGTGAGCTTGGTGGAAAGTCTCCTGCCGAGTTCACGATCAATGACGCAACACGGGACCAGTGCGAAGCCCTCCTTCCGCCGAAGCGCTCGCTTCGATAGAACTCCGTTTAGAGAGGCCGTTTGGCGCTCGCGCCACCGACAATGTGAAGGATTTTCGTGGAAATGGACTTCATCAATCCGATGCGCAGGAAATGACAACGCGCATGCTGTTCAGCCAACGCTATGTGCGGGCCATCGAGGGCAATGCGCTCACCGTCGATATTCCCGAGCCGGCGCGCCGCAAATTATGGGCCCAGTTGTCTGCATTCAACATGCCGATGCGGATCCAGCGTGATCCCTACGACAATTGGGTTTCCAGCACATCCGTCTTGGAGGAAACCGAGAGCGACCTTCTCACCGAGCATGGTTGGCAACGGCTACCGGTGACACCCTATCCCGCCGACACGCAATACCACGAAGCGCTGCGGCTGCTCGTGCTTCGTGGTGACGGTCCGTATGTATTCGACACCATCGAAGTTGCGTCCAGCTACATGGACCCCACCGAGAAGGACACGTTACGCAGGAAGATTAACCAGATCTTCGAACTCCATGATTGCCCCTGGCGTATATCAGACGGGGAGTTCTTCAAACTCGATGCCGATTTCGTCGGTGCCAAGCTCGCGGCGGGCGCCCACGATTCTCTCGCAGCAAACCAGTTCGCCGGCGCAGCCAACGAATTTGCAAAGGCACGCCAATATCTCGGAATGGGAGACGTGCGCGAGGCGATCTTCTTTGCCGGCCACAGCTTCGAGAGTGTCATGAACGTTCTGACGAAACTGGAAAACGCCAATGGCGACCGGCTGATCAAGGAATTGGGCGCTCAAGGCTATTTCGACGACCTGCCGCAAACTATGCGCGCCGGTTTTATGGATCAGGTCCTCCGAACGCTGCCATTTTTGCGCAACAAGCTGGGTGGTCACGGACAGGGCAAGGACGTTGTCGCCATTCCGGGCGCGTATGGCGATCTCGCGATCCAGATTGCTGCCGCCTTCCATAACTTCCTCATCACCAAACATCTCGAACGTGCGCCACCGTCGGAGCCCGTGCCGGCAAAGCAGACGGAGCGTTCTGCCGATGACGACATTCCGTTCTGACGATTCTCCTTCCGCATTGCCGGACAAGCGCATGATGATCGTCCGGGAGACCGGCGAAGACGGGCGAGCCGGACGCGAGGTGCGGCTCACCGACCTCGAATTCGAGCCGTTGGGCTATGAGCATCTGGTGAATTGCAAGCTCGATCAGCCGATGATCATCCCGCTTGCTGGCCGCGGGACGATTGTCGGGGGCGATGTCTCTGACGCCGAAATTGGGCACACGGGTCGCTTTCGGACGGAGCTACAAAGTCGGTTTGCCTCGAAATCCATTGGCCTTGTCAAAGGAGGCTGGCTGCCTTCAGCCCTAGCGATCCAGGACAACTCTGTCGTGCTGCCGGATCGTTGCGTCGTTGCCGAACTCGATCGCCGGTTAAAGGATGGCATGACCAAGCACACCGGGCGCAGCGATTTCATCGACCTGTTCGCCGACCATGCAATCCGCATCAACCCCGGGCTATTCGCTCTCGAGGGCGGCGAGAGGCAACACCCGACCGCGAGTTCGGCGCGGCACAGCCTCGATGAGGCGGTGAGAAAGCTCCGTTCGGCGCTTCCAAAAGCGATCCTGGTTGCGGACGATGCCAATGGTCTCAAGGGCGTCCTCGGGTTGATCGAGGACACCCGAAGCGGCATGGATCGCAAGCAGGATTTCCTCATCCGCCTCAATCCCAGGCTTCAATCTCCGGTCGCCCTACACAGAGTACAATCCGTCGGCAATGAGGTCGTCTCGACCGCGAAGGCCTGCGGCCTTCAGGTGCGCTCGCTGGTCGTCCTTGCAGCCCTCAGTTCAGTCGTTGTCGCAAACGGGAAAAGTCCGGCCAAGGGCCTCCTTAAGTTCAAAGCGCGTTACGGAAGAGAGGAAGCCTACAATGCTCTGGCTGATCTGCGGTCGCTCGAACTGCTGATGCATATCTTTGCCATCTGGCCAGATCAACGCGTGATGCTGTGCACCGCCGACAAGGACCTGGCGTTGTTCTGGAGCGGGATTCGCGCGTCCAACTTCGTGCGACATGGAGGCCACATCAGCTTCGACATCGACCCTGGGGCCCTCTTTCCCGGCGTTACCCAAGAACAATGGATGACGTGCCTCACAGACTGATTCGAGCACCCTGGCGCGGGCTGCAACCTTACCACGCTCGGAAAGCCCAGGCCGGCAAAAAAAGCTGTCGTCCGCGCGGCCTCAGTCTCGTTGCCGTCTGAACGTCCAGCGCTGCGGCGCTGCTCGCCTGAAGCCATTGACGCATTTTCGTGGAAAGACGAGCGACTTCGATTGATAACCTCAAGGCCTGGATCCAGGCGGACGTGTACTCAGCGTTCCTTTTGGTGCACGGTCAATTCTGCTGACTTCGCTGATAGAGCTCGAAGATCCACGGCGAATGGTGGTGCTCCTGATAGACCAGGCTGAGGTGTTTTTTCGGGCGTGTCACGCCGACGTAGAACAAGCGCCTGGCCTCGCGAAGACTTGTGGGGGTCTGCCGATCGCGCGCGCTCGGCATATCGGAAGCGTTCACTCCGTACATGATGACGGCGTCGAACTCCCGCCCCTTGGCGCTGTGCAGGGTGCTGAGGTTGACACGTCCGGATCCCTCCGTCCGTCCGGCGAAATGCGCCAATGGCATGTCCAGATCGCGGGCCGGATCGGTGTTGGAAATCATCTCGTCGCAAACGTCCCACTCCTGTTCGGAATTGCGAGCGACCATGCGCCATGGCGTGATGAGTTCTCGTGCCACCCGTTGCAGCCAGACGTGGGTGGTTTCGCTGCTTCCGAGTGAGGTGCTGAGAAACCCCATGAGTTGGGCGGATAGTTCCTGTTCCTCACGCTCACTGGCGTGGCGCCCGTAGACGAGCGTCATTGCTTGCGACAGGAGCCGCGCATAGGGCGGCTCGGCATCGCGCCAACCGCCCGTGATCCAGCCGGCACATCCCTCAATGAAGCGTGCAAGGCGAGAACTTCTTTTGACCAGCGCGTTCGTGTCGGTTCGGAAAAAAGGGATTCCCGCTTCTTTCAAAGAGGCCGCCACTTTGTCGCCGAGCCAGGCGGCCCGGTAGAGAACCGCGATTTGCCCCAGTTGGAGCCCTTGTTCGAGAAGCTTCGGGATGATCGTATTGGCGACCGCCTCAGCTTGATTGTCGTGTCCGTACGGAACTGGCCAGAAGCTGAGATCGCCGTCGGGAGCGCCATCGATGCCGTGATAGTCACGCTCCTCGCCAAGCGCACCGAGCGAGGCTCGAATGATCTTCGCGCCGGAACGGTAGTTGAAGCGGAGCCTGATCGTGCGCACATCGGGGCGGCGGGTTAGGCTTTCCAGCAGCTCAGGATTGGCGCCGGCGAAGCCGTAGATCGACTGGTCGGTGTCGCCGACAGCGAACAGACGAATGCCGCCCTCGAAGCAAAGCAGGAGGACGAGTTCGTGCAGCGCATGACCGAGATCCTGGTATTCGTCGACAAACAACACGGGGAAACGAGCTCGAACAGCGTCGCGAATCCAGCCGTTCGCCTTGATCATGCGATAGGCGATCAGCGGCATGTCGTCGAAATCGATCAGCCCTTGCCGGCGCAGCTCGGCCTCGTAGGCTTCAACGAAACGAGCCAGCTCGGGATTGTGCCCCTGCCATTCAGGCCGCGTGCGATCGACATCGCGGACGCGCTTTTCCGACGCGAACTTCCATCTGTCGTGAGGGTTGTCCGAGCCGTTGATCGATTTGCTGTAAGCCGCTTCCACAGCGGCCCGCATCTGCGATTTGCTCGCGACCTTGAAGTCCGCGGGAAGCCCAATGGGCACGCAGCGCGCATATGGGCCGATGACCTGGCTGAGCGCGAAGCTATGCACGGTGCCGATGAAAGCGCGGTGTCCAGGTACGATCCCAAGGCGGGCGAGGCGTGTTTCCAGTTCGATCGCGCAGTCGTTGTTGTAGGTGATACAGGCTACGCCGCGAGGATCGGGTACGTCCTGGATCAGGGCGCGTGCCATGGCGATCGTCAGCGTCTTGGTCTTCCCGCTTCCAGGGCCGGCAAGCACCATGCAGTGACCTTTTTCCACGACGGCGGCGGCCTGCCCGGGATTGGCCTTGAGATCGGCCAGGGCTTGAACAAGGGGCCGGTCGCTAAGCATTGGCAACCAAAGCCACGACGTTGTTGATGGCGTTTTCGATATAGGCGGGCGGATTGAGCCCGATGGTTTTCTTGGCCAACCGGGCACCGAGCCGGCCTTTTCCAACGCTTGCGACCATGGCCAGAAGTTGTTCAGCATCAACCTGTGTGCCGCCTCGCCAGTCGGCAATGCGCTTTGTCCTCACCGAACCGAAATTCTGTTCGCTCAGGATATCGAGAAGCGGGTCCAACAGCGCTTGCGTGTTGGCGACGGAGACTTCGAAGGTTTGTTCGTTGAGGAAGATTCCGGATTTCGCCGCGTCGGCGCTGAATGCGGCATAGTCTGATGCTTCCCACCTCGCCACATCTGCCGCCGTCAGAAGAGGCTTGCCACGAACGGCGAGCATGTCCTGCCAGAGATCAAAGGTTCGCTTCTTGCCGAGAGGAGGCTTGGTGCCGTCGAGGGGATCCCAGTCGGTGATGACACAATAAGGCAGTGTCAGCGCCTCGGCGAGCTTGACATAGGGACGGAAGTTCGTGCCGGCGACGTTGCAGACCGTGATCCCGAGGTCGTCGAGCGAATAGCCAAGAGAGGAAGCGAAGACTGGTAGCAGCGCCTCCTCCGCGTCTCCTTCAACAAAGATGACGCCCCGCGCGAACAGCAGCTCGGCTCGGGTGGCGTCGAGATAGTTTTCGAGATCGTCAAGCTCATCAGGCGTCACCGGCAGGGTCGCCAACGAGAAAGCCTGCGTCGCGCCTCCCCTCCTCTTCAACTGGACGATCGATCGCAGTGGCGCCACCGCGGCCAGAGTGGGCGAATGGCTGGTGACGATCATGGCTCGGGAAGCGTCGACATCGCCGAGCAATTTCGCGAAGACGGATCGCTGCAGGTGCGGGTGAAGATGCGCCTCCGGCTCTTCGATGCAAAGCAACGAGAAATTGCGTTCGTTCTTCTTCCGGCGCCATGCAAACTCCGCAAGCTTCAGTGCCAGCAGGGCAACATTTGCCGACCCGAGGCTGGCCTCCGCGATGCTGCGCTTGCCGTTATCGATGAACATTGCGATCGCCCTGAATAAGCGAAGCGGGTCGGCCGGCGCAAATCTCAGGCGCGCGTCGATGTCATGCGCCTTTCCCGACAAATGGGCGATTCCGGCGCGCAGTTCATCTTCAAGCGTCTTGATGGTCGGAAAGGCTTCGAGCGTCTTGCTGGCTTTTTCGAGCTCCGTCGCAACCGCGTCTAGGTCCGGGCGGCTGATCCCGGAAACAGCCTCCTCAAGCAGATGGCGCAGTGGCGAACTCCGCCAGCTCCCGAGCTGTCCTTCTGCGTCGCGCAAGGCGTCGAGCAGATCGATTGCGATCCGGCGACGTACCTTTCCTGGAAGGGAGCGCGTTTCGTCGCCGCCGCCAAAGACCAGAAACTCGCAATCGGCAGCCGACTGTGGAGCACCGGTGACATCGGACTTCTTGCGGAAGACGTAGCTGAGCCGTGCGATGCTCGGATTGTGAGGCGCTCGAAAATCGGTCAAGAGCGCGGTGAGCGCCATGTCCGTCGCGAAATCGGAAATCTCCAGATGCACCTCGATGGGCGCGCTGTAGTCGGTAGGCCCGCCATCCCAGAAATCCGTCAGCTTCAGCTGCCTTGCCGAATCGGGCAGTGTGGGATCGAGGATGAGCTGGATCGCGAACAGCAGATTGCTCTTGCCAACTCTGTTTTCTCCGAGCAGCACGACATTGCCGGCCAGGGCAACGTCGATCGATTGAAAGTTCCTGAAATTCCTGATGCTCAACTTGCTGAGATACATTTTCCTCCCCAACGTCTAAGCTTTTTCTTTGCCTGAGCTTCAATAGCGGGTGATTTTGGGCGATCACAGTGCCCTGTTGGAAGAACATGACCAAAACCGATGCCTATTCGTTCCACTGACGTCGTCGATGGCATGCTGGCGCTTCGCAGCGCTCGCGCTTCCGCTGCGCGGGAAGGTGCAATCGGTCGTGAGATCGTCACCCTGCCCCTGCTCGCCGCGCGCCTTGTCGGCGGCTTCACCACACCGGCCGGCACCGACGTGCTCTATCCGGCAATCCAGGCGGCGCTGACCTCGGAAAGCTTTTGCGACATCGGACCGGTGGCAGCGTTGCCAGGGATGCCGCGCGCGGTCCTGCATGCGCTGGATTGTGCCTGGCGGGCCGACCTTGACCTGTCGACCCTGGGCGGGACGCCGAGGTTTGATGACCTGCATGTCATCGAGACCTACGTCCGCGATCACATTCCACCCGCGCATATGCTGCCGCGCGATCTTCGCGACGCCGCCCTCAGGCGAGTCGATCTTGCGCGCGGCTTGCTGGGTCCGGTGACGCTTTCGGGAGTGGCGGACATCGATCCGCTTTGGCGGCCGCTTGTCAATGAGCTTGCTCGCGTCACCGATCTCACCTGGGAGCTGCCGGAACCTGTCGAACAACCGTGGTTCGGAGGGTCGATCCGGAAAACGCCGGCGACGACTCCGGTCCGAACAACGGCCGAGGCGAGCGCGGACCCCAAGTCGGAGGTCGTCGAGGCTTTGCGCTGGACCCGACAGCTGCTCGCCACCGGGAAGGTGAAGGCACAGGACATCGCCATCGCCGCGACTTCGACTCCTGACTGGGACGATCATTTCTGGCCTATGCGAGAAGTGCCGGGCTGCCCTTGCACTTCTCCCACGGCGTGCCTGCCTTGAGCACGCCGGAGGGTCAGGCCTGTGCTGCGCTGGCAGACATTCTTGTATACGGTCTCGACCAGGAACGTATCTGGCGCTTGATCCGACGGCTGCCTTCGCGTCCATTCGCCGGTTTGCTTCCGCCGGACTGGTTCGCTGCTGTTCCGCGAAGCGCGGGTCTGCGGAGCCTCGGCCAATGGCAAGAAGTGCTGGCGGCGGCCAGGCCGCAGCGCGCCGATGGTGAACTGGCCGAGCACGTCCTGCTGCCCATTCTCGAGCTTCTAGCGCGCGGAGCGGAAGTGGCCGGGGAAGCAGGTTCGCGGATGCTGAGCGGCGCCAGCCTGGCGATGTGGGAAGAGGCGCTGCGAAGCGCGCCGGCGCAAGCCATTGCCCTGTCGCTGCAAGCATTACGTGTCGCCGACCAGCTTGACCCAGCCAACAGCGTCGTGTGGTGCCCGGCGTCGCAATTGGCCGCATGTCCGCGGCCGTTCGCGCGCCTGCTTGGCCTCACCAGCCGGTCCTGGCCGCGCTCGGAAAACGACGACCCGCTGCTGCCGCACCATTTGCTCGACCGCCGCAGGCTCCATCCCGTGGGTGTCGCTGAGCGCGATCGGCGCCATTTCGCGGTCATCCAGGCGCACACCCGCGAACAACTCATTTTGTCGCGCTCGCTGCGCAACGCCAAGGGCGGCGTCCTGTCTTCCAGTTCGCTTTGGCCTTCCGACGAGATCGTGCATAAGCGCGACCGCATTCCAGGGCATGCTTTCAGCGAAGCGGACAGACTCTTGGCGAGACCGCGCGATGCCGGCCAACTTGCGCATGTTCGCCAGAGCCAGCTTTGCTGGCGCAACTGGCAATGGCCTTCGACACTGACGCCGCATGACGGCCTCTCAGGCGCCAACCATCCGGCGATAGAAAGAGCCTTGGCGAGAGTCCAGTCGACGACGTCGCTCCAGCGGCTGCTGCGCGACCCGCTCGGGTTCGTCTGGCGTTACGCGTTGGGTTGGCGCTCAGTGCGATTCCAGTCCGACCCGCTGCAACTCGATGCAGCCTCGTTCGGCGAACTGGTGCATGGGTTGATCAGCGGCGTGATCGCGGCGCTCGAGCCTGCGCCGGGCTTTGCCCGCGCGAGCGCCAGCGAGATCGAAGCGGCGATCGGTCATGCTTCGACAGCGATTCTGAATGCCTGGCCGCTTCAGCGCTCAGTGCCCCCGCCGATTCTGTGGCGCCATACGGTAAATGAGGCTGCGCGTCGCACGGCCAGAGGCCTTGCCGCCGACGATCAGGTCAGATCCGATACGCGCAGTTGGACGGAAGTGCCGTTCGGCCAGCGAGATGCCGCACAGGAGGAGGCGCCATGGGACACGACGGGCGCGGTGCCGATCGGACAAACCGGCCTGGTGTTCGGCGGCCGCATAGATCGGCTCGATATCCGCGCCACAGGCGATGGCGCGCGCATCACCGACTACAAGAGCGCCAAGCCGCCTCCGAAGCACCAGCGTATCGCATTGGGCCAGGGACGGGAGCTGCAGCGTGTGCTTTACGCGATAGCGGTCCGCGCGTTGCTGCCCGAAGTCAGGACGGTTGTGGCGCGCCTAATCTATCTCGCCGACGATCCGGCAACTTTCGAACTCAAGGGCGACGAGCTCGATGCGGTGGTGAACGAAGCTGCAGGCTATCTATCGGCGGCAATGGCGATCCTGCTCAGCGGCAGCATTGCGCCGCGTTGGGAGCAGGATGCTGACTATGACGACATGCGGCTAGCGCTTCCGGCCGATCGCGAAAGCTACCTGCGCCGCAAGGCCTCCGAGTTCCGGGCGGCCAACCAGCCGCTCAACCGGCTGTGGAGCGCCTCGATATGATGCTCGTCGATCAGGACGCCCGCTGCCGGGCCATGACCGATTTCTTCTCGA
This sequence comes from Mesorhizobium sp. M0522, assembly GCF_040321085.1. Taxonomy (NCBI): domain Bacteria; kingdom Pseudomonadati; phylum Pseudomonadota; class Alphaproteobacteria; order Hyphomicrobiales; family Phyllobacteriaceae; genus Mesorhizobium; species Mesorhizobium sp. M0522. Next base: position 147,122 of record NZ_JAMYQW010000010.1, on the reverse strand, counting down.
TCCTGCTGGTCGAAGCGGCCGCGGGAACCGGCAAGACCCTCGCTGATGGCCGGTCGCGTCGCTATGATGCTCGCAGCCGGCCATCAACCAGGTGACATCGCCGCCATCACCTTCACGGAACTCGCGGCGAGCGAGCTCGCGCGCCGCATCAGGGAGACGATTGAACGGCTACTGGCGGGCGATGTTCCTGCTTTCCTAAAGTCCGTTCTTCCACATGGCCTTTCGGACCAGCAGCACGATGCGCTCGTCGCCGCCTCTCCCCGCCTCGATGAGCTGACGGCAACGACCACTCATGGATTTTGCCAGGCGATCATCCGCAGCCATGGCATCGAGGCTGGCCTCGATCCCGGTGCCCGCGTGGTCGATGCGAGCGTTGCCGACAATCTGTTCATGGCCGAGCTGTCGGCCTGGTTCGCGCGTCGGCTCGCGGCCGATGCGGCGGAAGCTGACCCAATCGTCGTCCTGGCTGAAGAAATCCCGCTTCAGGTCGTTGACCTTATTCGGGAACTTGCGAGCCTGCGGCGCAAGCATCCCGATGCCCAACCGATCCCTCCCTCTGCCGACGCACGGCCAGACATTGATTTCGTCCAGATGGTGGACGATTTCGACCGTTGGCAGGCAGGCGCAGCGCCGGACAAATGGCTTTCCGACATCGCCCACGAGTTGCGCCGGCTTGCGGAGCGCTATCAGGATTGTCTCGCAAACAAGGAGGATTTTGGAAGCCTATGGCGGCTTTGCGATCCGGGAACCGGCCGTCTCTTCCAGCGCAAAGGCCTGCAACTCAAGACCTACGACGAGGCCGCGAGGGGCTTCGGCGCGCATCGCAACGATGCCGGCACCGGTGACGGCCGGGCGCTCTATGAAACCGTCGTCATCGCCTGGAGCGAGCTCGTCGGCCATATCGCCAGCACGCTGGTGTGCTCGCTATCGGCCTCGCTCGACCAGCTGCTCGAAAGCTATCAGGCGCGCAAGCGGGCTGCCGCAGTGCTGGATTTCGACGACCTGCTGATCCACGTTCGATCGCTGGTGCGCGGCCACGAGGAGGTGCGTCAGGCCGTCGGCCAGCGCTATCGCTATATCCTTCGATGAATTCCAGGACACGGACGGCATCCAGAACGAGATTTTGTTCTCGATCGCCGCTGAAGCTCGACCTGCGCGATGGGAAGAATCGGAGCTGCGGCCCGGCGCGCTCTTCCTGGTTGGCGATCCGAAACAGGCGATCTATCGTTTTCGCGGCGCCGACATCGAAGCCTACGAGCGCTGCCGCCGCCTGATCGATAGCCAGGATCAGGGTGCGGTGCTCGAGATCACAGCCAATTTCCGATCGCTCAGTCCGATCATCGACCACGTGAATGTCTGCTTCGATCCGGTCTTTGCCAAGCCCTCGCAGCCCCGATACGTCGCGCTGGCGCCGACACTGCTCGAGACGTCGCATCCGCTTCCCTGCGTGGCGCGCTTCACCGTCGAGGTGGCGACCGAGGGCCGCATCTACGCGGAAATGTTTCGGGAGGCCGAGGCCGAGCGGGTTGCCGACATCTGCGCCGTGCTGATCGGCAACGTGCCGATACAACGCGCCGACAAGACATGCACGCCGCTCCAGGCCGGCGACATCGCGCTGCTTTCGCCGGGACACACGGAACTGTGGCGCTATGAACGGGCGCTCGAGCAGCGCGGGCTCGCGGTATCCTCGCAAGCCGGGCAGACACTGATGCGACGGCAGGAGACGCAAGACATTCTGGCTTTGCTGCGGGTCCTCGCGGATTCGTCTGACACCTTAGCCTTTGGCGCGCTGATGCGCGGACCGTTGGTCGGCTTGAGCGACCAAGAACTGCTCGATATCACCGCGACCCTTGCCGCCAGGGAAGAAGGCCAAAGCTTTTTCACCGTGCGGACGGACCCCGAACTGGTGCAGCACGCGCTTGCCAGTGATGTTCTTGTAGAGCTGCAACAGCTTCGCCGGCGGGCGTCGATTGTGACGCCGAGCCTGATTCTTGCCGAAGCCATCGAACGCCTGAACGTTCGCGTGATCATGGCGGCGCGACATCGCAACCGAAGTGCCCGCGCGCTCGCCAACCTGGACGCCCTGATCGAGAGAGCCCGCGGCTACTCCGTCGCTGGCCTGCGCGCATTCATCCGCGATCTCCAGTCGGATTGGGAGCGCAAGGCACGGGCGCAGGAAGGACGCATCGACGCCGCCGAGGATGCCATCGAGATCGTCACCATTCACAGCGCCAAGGGCCTGGAGTGGCCGGTCGTCATTCCAGTCAATTCCACGACCGAACTCTATCGACCGGATCAGTTCGTGCATCGGCAATCCGATAACAGCCTGCACTGGATGCTCGGCGGCGTCGCGCCGCCGGAGCTGGCTGCAGCGCGTGCCGCGGAAAGCCTGGAGGATGCCAATCAACGAGAGCGGATCTGGTATGTGGCCTGCACGCGGGCACGGGATCTGCTGATCCTGCCGCACATCCCTCAGGCGTCCAAAGATTCGTGGTTCAGCTCCATAGATCTCCGTCAGCAAGACATTCCCGAACTAGACCTTTCATCCTTCGCGCCGCGGGAAACGTCGGGACGGGCCTCTCGGCCGAACGAACAGTCTTCCGACATTTTTGCCGCCGAGCAGCAGTCTGTCGAGGAAAGCACACCGCCAATTGTCTGGCGCCGGCCCAGCGAGCATGACGCCGATCGGCTCGGCGATCATCTCGATGGAGTCGTAAGCTCGGAGACTTACGCCGAACATCTTGACGTCGTCGGCGCCGGAGCGCGCCGCGGTGTCATCCTTCACAAGCTGATGGAAGAGTTTCTCACTGGCGAGCTTGCGGTCGAACTCGGCTCAAGCGTGTCCCGCGCTCGCGATCTGCTCGATCAGCTGATGGCCGACGTCGTCGACGACGAGGCTCGGCCCGACCCCAAAGAGATGGGAGCCACGGCGCTTCGCGGCGTCGCACTGCCGCAGATTGCCGAACTGCGACCCAATCTCGTGCCCGAAATCGCAATCTGGAGCCATGACGAGGTTGGCCTTATCGCCGGTCGGGCCGACGCCTTGGTGATCATCGAAGACAGTGTCGACGCTGCGATCGACTGGAAGTCCGATGTGAATCCCTCGCCGGCGGTGCGCGAAGCCCATGCGCAGCAGCTGCGTGATTATCTTTCTGCGACAGGCGCCAAACGCGGAGCGGTGGTTTATCTGACGAGCGGCGAGATCGCCTGGGTCCAACGGCGGACATATTGAGCGTCCGCGATCAATAGCATCCTCAGGATCGGTTTGTAGCGCGTAGGCATGCCCAAGCTAAACGGGATGCCTGTTTCTCGCACCGCGGCCTCACCCTTCGTGTTGGGCGGCGGGCTACCTGCAATCCTCGCAGCAGACGGAGCTGCATCCCTGTTTTTACAGATTTAACACGTCTTGATTTTTGGAAGAACGTATGACGTGCGACCTTGGCGCTGCCGAAAGCAATACCGCGAGAGACGATCATGCGTGAAGTAAACGGTCTGCCAAAGTTTGGAACGGTACATCGTCTGAATGATGGATACACCAAGCCAGACAAGAATGGCCTTCGGATTCCGGAGCGAAACAAATGGGCGGATACGCGCCGCTGAGCTCGAGGCGAAACTGCGTAGGCTATATGGTTATGACCATCCAGGGATCCCCGAGATGATATCGAATAGTGATATTATGGACCAACGAGCGGCAGCGGAGCTAGCTGGCGGCATAGCAACGCTGGCAAAGCAGCAATACGATGAACGATCAAGGGAACGCGAACGCGATATGTCTCGTTAGGTTGCGGCACAGCATAGGTTCGTGCAGCGTTAAAGCCCTCGATTGCAGGAAACTACAGCACTAGCAGTAACCGGCTGTAGTCGTCTGGATCAAAGGCATCCTCCCTGATCGGGTCAGCGTCGGTCCAAGACCCGTATATGTCTTCCATCAGGCCGTCGTAGGCCATCACCTCCAAGGTTGATACGGTCTTCCAGCCGCGCACGAATTTGCCAAATCGCTCGCGGTCGAGCGGATCGGCGGCCGCAGAACCGGCAAGCTCGTAAACAGAAGACCAAGTGTGGTCAGGAATAGGTGGAACGTCCAGCTCGTCGGAAGCGTGTTTTTCCAGAGAAGCCTGGAAGCATTCGCTATTGATGGAGGCGAGTTCGGCGATCAGGCAGGCCAGTTCCGTAACTGGGCCCGGATCCAGCACCTCGCGCCCTATCAGATCCGGGCCTGAGAGAGGGAACCGATAGGAAAACAACTCCCGATGGTCTCTGAGCGCGGCAAGGCGCTCACGCCACACAAGCCGGCGCGCCGGATCCAGGGCGCGCATGTACTCGGCGGTTCGGTTCAGAATGTTTTCGTGTGTCATCTCGACTGTTTTATGCTCGTCCCATTTCACATGGGGGGACGTCAGGAGATAGGCCCTGCAAGCGTTAAGAACCGCGTAGTAGTTGAAATACGGTACGCCGATCAGAAGATTTCGTTCAAAGGCGTATTGGGCTGATCCGGCCAACAAGGATGCCGCGGTGACGAATTTGAGCGCCAGATAATGGCGAAGCACCCAAAGGCTGTTGTCCTGGGCTCCGAACGCCTTTGCGATCGGAGCGAACAGCCGGCGCGTAACGGCGCAATAGTTTGATATCTGTTCTGGTGTGGCCTGCCTCGGGAGCTCACGGTAGGTGTAGCAATAGGCGGACCCGGTGGCTTGGCGGATGCCATCGTGAGGGCCTGCTTGCGTTGACCGCAGCAGGATCTTGCGGATCGTTTGCAAAGCCAGTCCCCGTCCAAAAAGCGCTATACCAGATCAGAGAAGTCCTTAGCGTGCAAAAGCTCACGCGCCAAATAGCGCGCATTCCGGTGTCGTGATGATGCAACTGTTGCTTGACAGTGCATAGCCCGGCCGAGGGTGCGATTGCGAACAAAACAGGAATTTGAGATCGTGCCCGGCAGAAGCCGGGCATGATTCGGACCTCGCCTGCTGCCGTCGACCGCATGATTCTCATGCAGTCGGTTTCTCCAAGACGCCCGATCGGCCAGTGTCGACTTCGAGGCGCGGAGGTATGTGGCGTAAGGCACCAATAGGGGGGGAGTCGTGCATTTCACTCAGGATCAGCTCCAGGCGATAGCCGATGCCCTTGCCGACAAGTCGGAGGGGCTGACTGGAACCGAAATCGGATTCCTTCTCCAGACTTGCAACATCACCGATACCGATCCGGCGATGACGAACCGGCATCGCCTCTACAATGCATTTGCTCATGAGCAAAACCGGAGCAAAGAAAGAACCCGCATTCTTGCCTTCATCAGAAAGGCGATGAAGCCGACGCGATTTGCGCGCGAGGCCGCATGTTTCGAGCCGATGCGGGCGAGTCTCAATCGCGCGCTCGCTTTCGTCGGAATGTCGGTGGATGCGACTGGAAAACTCGAATCTGCCACAAAGGCCGGGACCCTCGCTGAAGCGGAGCGCAGGGCGAGAGAGCTGCGGGCGGACTTGCTCTCGCGCGGAGTCCATCCAGACGTGCTCTCGTTCTGCAAGGAAGAGCTGCTGCATGACAATTACTTCCATGCCGTGCTTGAGGCGGTGAAGAGCGTCGCCGATAAGGTCAGAAAGCGTACCGGCCTCTTGGATGACGGCGCAGCGTTGGTCGATCGCGCCTTCAGCGGGAGCCCACCCATGCTCGCGATCAACGCGCTTCGGACCAAGAGCGAGCAGGACGAACAGAAGGGTTTCTCGAACCTTTTGAAGGGCACGTTCGGGATGTTTCGCAATCCGGCGGCTCATGAAGCCAAGGTGAACTGGGCAATGTCGAAGGACGACGCCGAGGATCTGCTTTCCCTGGTATTGCTGATCCATCGTCGGATCGACGCCGCGACAATGCCTCCGAGGGTGTAAGAGGAGTGCGTGTTCCCACCCTTTTCGAACTTATGTCCTGCACGTCCGAGGGAAAGCGGACGGTTGCGGAGTCCATGGACACCGGCGAACCAGTCCATATCGACGATGCCGTGTCGGGCCTCGCCTGCAGGTGCATATGCCCGGGATGTGGCCGGCAGAATCACACCGCGCCGGAGAAGAACGGCGATCGAGGGAGGCAGCCGAGAAGGCTGAGCGCGAAGCGTTGGACCGGGTGACGAGTCTTCTGAGATCCGTTGAGGCCGCCATGGCAGTAGCGCCGCCAAAGAATGGATGTCGATTGGGCAGGACGCCTGGAGCGGAGCTTCTCCGGCGGCAATGGCGAGGCGATCTCAAACGGACTTATGGAAAGCGATTGATGCCATCGACCGATGGAAGGACCATCTGCGCGAAAGGAGTCGGCTAGACGATCGGCGCGATCGCTCCCTTCGCGCTGCAGCACGGGCAAATTTCAAACGCGAGACCTCGCAGAACTTTGGCTGCGACAACCTCTGCGGGGCCTGGACGGCGTGAGGCCGGTCGACCACTGCGTTGATGACGGCACGCTGCAGGCTTGTCTTCAATTTCTGCCCGGAAAAACCCGTCGGTAGCTGTCGCTTGGCAGTTAGTTATGAGAATGGCTTGTCAATGATTTCAGCAGGTTAGCCATACACTTAATTTGAGAATCTACACTTAATTTGATAATCGAGCCCGGCCATTGGCACTTAATATGAGAATCAACGCCAGCAACTTGCCGGCATCGCATTTGCCGAAGGTGCGTGTGAAATTCAAAGGAAGCACGGCCTTCACGATAATGCGATGGCATTTAATTTGAGAATCCGAACTTCCAGGTTCTCAAATTAAGTGCCAATCCTGACCGAAACGACTGCATTCTTACGGTTAACTGCCAAGCGACACCCATCGCGAAAAACGTGGCAACAAACATGAACATCGTCACCACCAAGAGGATCTATTTCATCGAACTGCACGATTTCGCGCCGGATGCCGGCAAGAAGGTCTGTGGGGTTAGGTTCGTCTACCCGGAAAATGACCTGAACGCCGCACTGAGGAAAGAGGCCGAGTATCGCGCCTCTCACCCCAATGTCTCGAACATCGACAAGGCAAACGTCAATATCGACTATTCTTTTTCCGGCGATCCGTCGCTCAAGCCGTCTATGATTTTTGACGACGGGAAGAAGACGTTCTTCAAATTCAGCGGGCGCACGCCCGCAATATTCGCTGTGAATTCCGATTTCTCGGAAACGCTCCGCAACTACCGCAAGGAAGGGGAATATCTGGTCGTTGATGGCGTGGCGACCCAGTACACGCTGCGTGACGGAAACCAGTGGACGTGCATTTTCAATCTGAGAAAGCCTGATTTTGGCGCTCCGGATCCCGATATCCTCGGTCCATCTGCCGATCGCGTAGCATCCAATCGCAGAAGGAGCAGCAACTGATAAAGCGGACCCCCGAACTGGAAGCGATGCTCTCGGCCGACGAAACGGATGTCAGCAGCAAGAATGCGAAACGCAACCAGGTCTTGGGCGGCGCGGCACTCCTGCTTGGGGGTGCCGTCGCGGCCTATTTCGTTCTCGCCGGTGCACAGGAAAGGCCTCGTGACGTGCTGGATGGTGACGAGGAATTCAGGACTACCACGTTCCGTTCCCCGTCCTTTGTTCGTGAAGTCGAGAAGCCGCCCGCTCCTCCTGACAACACGATCATATCGTTGCCGCCACCACCGCCTCCCGCTGAAGAAAAGCCGGACACGACAGCGTTCAACGTGCCGCCACCTCCGGCACCTGTAGTTGCCGCTCCGCCGCCACCCGAAGCCGCCGAACCGCCGCCGGAAGAATTTCCGGAGCGCTACAAGTCGGCCATGGTCGTATTCGACAACAAGGGCTCGGCAGCCGAAGGTGGCACGCTGGCCGGCGACGAAGAAGGCCTGAGTGTCGCCAGCGAGGACCGCAATAGCAAATATCTGGCGGCGGCATCGAGCTTGGCCGACAGATCGGCGACAGCTCGCCAGATCAAGCGCATCGACGCCATGATCCCGGAAGGAACATTGATCCCAGGCATCCTCGAAACGGCAATCGTCAGTGACTTGCCAGGACAGATCCGCGCCATCACCTCGCAGGACGTTTATTCCTTCGACGGAAGGCGCGTGTTGATCCCAACGGGAACCCGGCTGATCGGCGAATATCAGTCCGATGTCGTAAGGGGCCAAAAGCGCATCTTCGTCATTTGGACGCGCCTCATCCGCGACGATGGCGTTTCGGTGCGCCTGAATTCGATCGGCACGGATAGTCTCGGCCGATCTGGCGTCACCGGCATTGTCGATAACAAGTGGCGCGAAAGATTTGGATCCGCCATCTTGCTTTCGATCGTCGGCGCCGGGGCAAGCTATCTGACCGGCTACGGCAGCAACGAAGCCTTCGGCGACGAAAAGGATGATGCCAAGCGCGGCGAAGAGCTCGCGCGTGACACCATCGCGCAAACCTTTTCGGACATGGCAAATCAGGCCCTCTCCGAAAACCTTCGCATTCCTCCGACGATCAGTGTCAGCCAGGGGGAGAGAATCTTCGTTTACGTTCGCCAGGATCTCGATTTCTCGGCCATGTACGATGATCCGGTGGCTGAAGCCATGAAGGAAATCAAGCGTGAACGTGGCTTCAAATAATTTCGGGCCGCGAGACCCCTACTATTTTCTCAATCGTGCGCTCGCACCGATAAAGGATTTCCTGGATGACCCGGCTGTCGTCGAAATCTCGATCAACAAGCCGTGTCACGTCTATGTCGAACGGCTTGGGGCCGATCATATGGAGTTTCGCAAGGTCGATGCTCTGACGGCCGATGAAATCCAGAACATCGGCGAGCGCGTTGCCGGCGCAACTGAGCAGTTCATCAGCCGGAATAGGCCGATTCTGAGCGCGGCCTTACCAACCGGCGAGCGCATCCAGGTCGTTCTTCCGCCTGCCGCTCCGGAAGGCGGGGCCATCTCCATCCGCAAGCAGGTCGTGAACAATTTCACGCTGGAAGAATATCGCGACAACGGTTCGCTTCAAAAGGTCTCGGTGGCCGTGGGAGGACTAAGCGACACCGATCGCGAGCTGATCGGCTATCTCCGCTCGAATGCCATCTACGAGTTCATCCACACCGCGATCATCAAACGTGTTTCGATCCTCATAAGTGGCGGCACATCGTCTGGCAAGACCACATTTCTCAATGCGTGCCTGAAGAGCGTTGACCTGAACGAACGCATTCTGACGCTCGAAGATACCAGAAAACTCTTTCCTCCGCAGACGAACAAGCTGCACCTCATCGCGTCGAAAGGCGACCAGGGTACCGCCGACGTGACGATCCAGCACTTGCTCGAGGCGTCGCTGCGCATGCGGCCGGATCGGCTGTTCGTTGGTGAGATTCGCGGCGCGGAAGCATTTTCCTTCCTGCGCGCCATCAACACCGGCCATCCGGGCTCGATGTCGACGGTCCATGCCGACACGCCTCTAGGGGCCTATGAGCAATTGGCAATGATGATGCAGCAGGCCGGTATGTCGGCCGGTTTCACCAAGCAGGATCTCATGTCCTATATCCAGATGGTGATCCCGATCGTCATCCAATTGCGCCGTGAGGGCGGCAAGCGCGGCGTTTCAGAGATATTTTTCGCGCGGCACGAATCATGAGCAAGGGATACCGGGCCGTCTTCCTGATCTTCTGCCTCTGCGTTGCATTCGCCGTCTGGATGCTCGGCTATGGCCTCGGCTTGCAGCTCTTCTACAAAGACGGCCGCATCCTCGAGACGACGATCACGGCGAATCCGTTCGTTCCGATCCAGCAATTTTGGCATTTTGCGAGTAATCCAACCCTGCAGAAGGTCGCGATCGGCTCGGCTGTACCCGCGCTTCTCGCCGGCGGCCTCGTCGCTTACGTCGGCCTTCGGACGCAAACCAGCCCGCTCGGTGACGCGGCCTTTCAGGACATCGCTGCTCTGCGCCGCGGCAAGTGGTTTCGCAAGTCCGGTCATATCTTCGGCCGCATCGGCCGCAAAATCCTGCGCACCAAGGACGATCGCCACCATCTGATCATTGGGCCGACACGATCGGGCAAAGGCGCCGGCTATGTCATTCCCAATGCTCTCATGCATGAAGGGTCGATGATTGTCACCGACCTCAAGGCAGAGGTTTTCAAGGCGACGGCCGGCTATCGCCGGCGCAACGGCAGCCAGGTCTTCCTTTTCGCGCCAGGCGCGGAGCGGACGAACCGCTACAACCCTCTCGACTTCATTCGCCAGGAACGTGGAAATCGCACGACCGATATCCAGAACACGGCGAGCATTCTCGTTCCCGAAAACACCGAATCCGAAAACTCGGTGTGGCAGGCGACCGCTCAACAGGTCATGGCAGGCGCTATCAGCTATGTGCTGGAAAGCCCATTTTATAACGGCCGGCGCAATCTCGGGGAGGTCAACTCGTTCTTCAACAGCGGCGTCGACCTGCAGGCCTTGATGAAATTGATCAAGGCAAAAGAGCCGTTCCTGTCCAAATTCACATTGGAAAGCTTCAACGCTTATCTGGCGCTTTCCGAGCGCGCCGCCGCTTCGGCCTTGCTCGATATTCAGAAGGCGATGCGGCCATTCAAGAACGAGCGTGTCGTCGCCGCGACGAACGTCACTGACATGGATCTCCGTGCGATGAAGCGTCGGCCGATCTCCGTCTACCTTGCGCCCAACATCACCGATATCACGCTGCTCAAGCCGCTCCTGACGCTGTTCGTGCAACAGACAATGGACATTCTTACCCTCGAGCACGATCCGAACGCACTGCCGATCTACTTCCTGCTCGACGAATTTCGGCAGTTGAAGAAGATGGACGAGATCATGACCAAGCTGCCCTATGTGGCAGGGTATAACATCAAGCTCGCCATCATCATCCAGGACTTGAAGAATCTCGACGAGATTTACGGCGAAACCTCCCGGCATTCGCTGCTCGGCAATTGTGGTTATCAGCTCATTCTAGGCGCCAATGATCAGGCGACCGCCGACTATGCATCCCGTGCGCTCGGCAAGCGGACCATCCGCTACCAGTCGGAATCGCGCACGATTGAACTGCTTGGTCTGCCGAGGCGCACGAGGGTCGAACAGATTCGCGAACGTGACCTGATGATGCCGCAGGAAATCCGGCAGATGCCGGGGAGCAAGATGGTACTGCTTGTTGAAGGCCAACGCCCGATCCTCGGCGACAAGCTGCGCTTTTTCGAGACACAGCCGTTCGAGTCCGCGGAAGCATTTTCTCAGGCGCACACTCCGGACGTGCCACCGATCGAATACCTCCCGGTACAGCCGGTTCCGGCTTTGACCGACGATTACACCCGAGCAGGCCACCCAGCGGAAGATGCCGGTGCCCCGACTACCGGGATGGCTGATTCGAAAATGAGAATGTCACTACCAGTTAACGACGCTGAGGCGATGCCGACTGTCGCTGCGACCGCGAGAGCGGCGCTGGCAACAAAGGAGCCCGCATCTCGCACCGTGAATCGCAAAGCCAGCCTGCCGGAACCGAAACGCGTTAAAGCGGCGTCGAGTGCCGGATCTGGAAACGAAGCGGAGGCGAAACCGGACGTAGCGGCTATCGATGCCCGGATTAAGATCGCCGGAGAAAGCCTGAAACCTAGCGCTGAACGCCTCAAGGAGACGGTTTCTCAGAAAGTCGAAAAGCTCTGCCAAGCATCGCCCGCGAAACGGCGAAACTATCTCGATATTTTCGCAACGACGGTCCCCGATCCCGTCGAACTCGGCCTGGAGGCCGCGGAAGCTCAAGCTTAAAGAGCCGCGAATTGCGTGTTTTGTGCTTCGGCTCGCAGGTTCGCTGAGCGAAGCGGTGGTTCGACGTGACGTTCCCGGCAAGTGGGACCGCCGCGCCGCAGTCGCGCCCCGGGCCGTAACGCTCCCTTCCGGTTCGACGGCTCTTTAGAGGTTCTCCCGGTTGTTCGTCGGGACGCGCACCGTGGTTTGTATAGGCCAATAGGCGAACTTATCTCCTGAACCGCGGAAATAGCGGACTCTCGTAACGTCGGCCGCTGGGTTGTAGAATAGGTTTAAGTGCGAAGCGAGGTAGTGCAGTACTTGTGCTCAGACCTCATATTCTAGTTGTAACATCGAATTGGCATAGTTGCGGACGTGGTCGCCTATCGGGCGGGTGACACCACGGGAGTACCAAAGGCGGCGGAAGCGTTACCTAGATCTCGATTGCCATATCAGCGCAATACCGATCATGAGCATCGGTATGCATAGCAGTTGAGACATCGATAGCGGATATCCTGCCGAGCGTAAGGGGTCGTATTCGATGCGGAGGACCTCGACCCCAACGCGAAATAGGGCGTAGAGGCTCATGAATAGGCCAACAGTACGGCCTGGATAGGCCAGCGCATGGCCCCAGCAAGCAGCCGGATAAAGCAGAACGAAAAGCAGCACCCCTTCAAGCCCGGCCTCATAAAGTTGTGTCGGATGCCGCGGATATCCATCGTGCGTGAATGCCAGACCCCATGGCAGCCCGGTTTCCGGTCCATACAACTCCCCATTCAGAAAATTGCCGATCCGCCCTAGGCATAGGCCCGAAGGCGTTGCCGCTGCAGTGATGTCTGCGAGTTGAAGCAGTGGCAAACGATGCCAGCGGGTGTACAGGATCAGAGCTACCGCGACGCCGATCAGGCCGCCGAAGAACGCCATACCACCTTGCCTGAAATCGAAAAACGATCCCGGATCAGCTTTTAGCTTGCCAAATTCGTAGAACACTAGATCGCCCGCGCGCCCACCAGCGGTAATCCCTATAGTGATCCAGAACATCACAGCGTCAATATGTCTCGCGCTGATCGCTGAGTATGCCGAGCGCGCCAGGACGCGCATCAAGAGCCAGGCGAGGGCGATGCCTGATGCAAACAGCAGCCCATACCACCGAACCGCCAGTGGTCCGATATTGAACGCAACGGGATCGATCAGCGGCATCGCTGCGACTTGAACGGCGAGTCCGATTGGCGCATTGCGGGCCGCCCGCGAGGCGAAGTCCTGCCGAGACCATTCCTCATAGGAGATCGACCACGGTTGCAATTTGTCCAGGCGCCGGCAATTCCGCCTTGTACTGACAGGCTTGCTGGATTTTCGGATCGGCCCATGCCTGACTGAACTTGCTGGCGTAATTGAATAGAATGCGCCTCTCCTCGGACGCCCGCGCTAGCACGATGCGCGCCATCGCCTCCGCGTTGGGATGGCCGTGGCCTGATCCGTTCGTAGAAACGAGCCACAAAGGACTTTCGAGCCGTTCGACGAGCTTCGACGTGTTGTTCGCGGCGCTGCCGTGATGCGCGACCTTGATCGCGTCGAAGCGTTGTCTCTGCGGCCCGCCATAGCGTATCAGGGCGTTTGCAACATCGTCGGGGTGCGCGTCGGCGCAAAACAGAGCCCGCTTTTCGCTGTACTCGATGATAAAGGTGATGCTGGTGCCATTCGGCCCAGCCGTGTCGGAAACGTCGCGCGCCGCCGCAAGGGCTGGCAGCTTATCGATCGCTACCTCCGGCGACTTGCTGATGCCAAGCGTCTCGTGTTGTCGCGAAAGCTTGCGATACCAGAATTCCCACTCATTTGCGAAGGCGCCGAGCTTGGCGCGTGGTGGGCCAAGCAGCGTGATCTTGCCACCGTCCGGAAGTGGTATGACGGGAAGCGCGCCTTCGGCGGCGACAGCGGCGACAGTATCGGCAAAGGACGCGTTCCAGGGCCAGCCGCGCGTCGCCACCGCCTGATCGAATTCGTTTGCTTGTCTGAAGGTAAGCACCGGCAACGGCTGCTTTCGCGACCAGGCGGGCCGGGCAAGCGGCGGAGGCGGATCGCCCCGGGCGATGCGTGCATGACGGAGGCCGTTGAACCAAATTTCACCGATATCGGTGTCAGCCATCCGCGGCATCAGCTCCAGCAGGCCGCCGATGTGATCACCGTCGATATGTGTGAGCACCATCAGGTTGAGGAGCGGCCCCTTCCGACGCGGGAGCGCCGACTGTAGATAAGGTAGCAAGGCAGTTGCGGTCGCCTTGCGTCCCCCGTCTATCAAAATTCTGTGGGGAGAGGTGCCGGTCTCGATCAGAAAGCAGTCGCCGTCGGCGGCGGGCAGCATATGAATCCGGAACATCGAACTGTCCTCCTTTGGGCTCGTGCCACCATTCCCAAGGCCGGCTTACATAGCCGATTCCTGTCCGACTGGTGTTGTGTCGGAACCGATCCCAAAAAGCGTTCCCGCAATGCTGCCAGCAAGCAATAGCGCGATCCAGGCTGCAAGGACGTTGAGGTGCCATCCCCGCGGCAGTTGCGGTGGTACATTGCGCGCCTCAAATTCATGCACCAAAATCTCAAGCTCGTGCCGTTCGGAGTGGCGACTGCCGTCCGCGGTTAAACCCAGACGTGCGAGATCTTCGCGTGCTTCGGCAAGCTGGCGCTGGCGGGCGGCCTGTCCTTCGGGACCGCCTTGCAATTCGGTAAGCCGCGCGCGAAATGCCAAGATCGGTGAGCGGGCGGCAAACAGGTAGAGGGCGTAGGACACCATCCAAAACGCAATAAAAAGTCCGGAGTGGGCGGTCCGATAGTCATCGAACCCCAGGAACCAGAACACAAACCACAGCGCAAACCAATGACACATTCCAGCGGTCAGCCAGAAGGTGTAGGACAGAAGTTCCTCGATACGTGCGATCGCGCGCCGCGCTTGCTCCGTGTCGATACTGCCGATGGCGATTCCAGTGTCGCGCATTACGGTTAGGATCTGTCCGTAGCCGAGCAGCGAACCAAGCATTCGACCTATCTGGAAACCGACGGCAACACAGACGACGGCGAGCAAAAAAAACAGCCCGGCCGTTCCGAACTTGTAGAGCGCCCAGCCGAGGTAGGCACCAAAACATCCGGCGATCGCCGTGCCGGTCGCCAGCGACCACAACTTGACGCGCCGTTTCAGCGCCGCTTCGAATGCAGCCATATCGCCGCTGAGGTCGAGGCCAGCACCCTTGAGCAAGCCTTCCAGGGCGGCGGTTATCATGCTGTGCATCTTGGCTGCGCGCCATCCGGCCAGCACAGTCGGAACCCCCGCGGCCACGGGCAGGAAGTCGAAGCCAGTTGCGTTGGTCCCGCTGAAGGTGTCGATGCAGATGTAGAAGGCCCATGCGGCGGTGAGCCAGCCGCAGAACACGAAAAACCAGTCTGTGAGTGTCAGTTGCCGCCATGGTTCCGCGAACATTATCTGCCGCTTGCCTGATGCTCCAATTGAGATCATTTCGACTGCGGACGGCCGGCCACGAGTGGCGGGGGTGGGGAGTTCGCCTCGAGCTTTTCTTGTACGAGTATACGGTCCCTCTCTGGCAGAAGCGTCAGTGTGCGCAGCGCCGGAGATTCCAGCTTGCGATCGGCGAGCGCATTGGCGACATTCAGGATTCCGGCATCGTCGACGTTGAGGATCGCGATCGCCAGCCACCGCCAGAATTCATCCACCGTATAGGTGCGCGACAGACCGGGCGTCGTCTTGAGTGCGGTCCATACAGGCAGTGCTGCCTTGACCACCCGTTCTTCCGCATCGCCGCGGAATAGCGGTTCGGTGCTCGCGCGCTCCGCCGAAAAGTCGCGCAGTTCGCCAAGGCGCGAACGCAGAATCTCGGCTACCGCAGTATTGGTCAGCTTGATTTCGTGCAGTACACAGCGCCGCAGGAATGGATCCGGCAGCCGGCGCTCCTGATTCGAGGTGATGACCACAATCGGCCGCTTGTCAGCGGGACAGGTGACTTCGTGCTTATCATCCTCGGCTATAATGAAGCTCATCTGGTCGAGTTCGTGCAACAGATCGTTTGGAAAATCGCGCGGCGCCTTGTCGATCTCGTCAATGAGCGCCACGCGGACCTGATCGGGCTGCGCATACCAGCCGAATGCCGTCCCCAATACGCCCGCCTCAATATGCCTGCACTTTGGGACGTTTTCGCCTTGGTTTTTTAACGCCGCCACTTGAGACTCGCGAAACCACGAAACGGCATCGAAGGAATAAAGTAGGTCCTGCGCGCGCGATTCCGATTTGACGTTAAAGACGAGCACCGAGCCAAGATCGAGCACATGCGCTAGCCAGTAGGCCGCAAGCGTCTTGCCGCTGCCCGGCTCGCCTGTAAGCAAAAGTGGACGTCCGAGTGTCAAGGCGACATTTGCCGCCGTTATCAGCTCGGCGGAAGCAACATAGCTCGCCGCGAACTGTTGATGGCGCTTGACGAAAGGTGCGTTGCGTTGCGAGCGCAAAAGCAGCGCACGCGCAGCGCTTTGCCTGTGCTCGTCGCGCGCTACGCTACGGGTCGGCTCTTCTTGTTGCTGTTCGATTTCCCTGGCTTTGAGGCTGAGCGGACCGATCAAGTCGAAATCGTTCATGGCTGGTCTCCTGCTTTGTCCAGACGATCCTTCCACACGCTGAGGCGGAACTTCCGTTCGAGCGCCAGATGGAGGGGCCGGAATCGTTTTCCATGGTTACGCGTCAGCTCAACCGTCGTTTTGTCTATCGTTTTTGCATCAAAGCCGTAGATCTGGCAGAAGCGCTCAATGTGTTGACTGAGTTCGTCGCTCGGCACCTCGTCCAGTAGGACCTGTTCGAAGCTACCGCTCTGTGCCACTAGCGTGCTTGCCGCCTCTTCGCGGACAAAGCGCAGGCCGAGAACGATTCGCGTCTTTTCCGGATCGAGGTCGAGATTCGTAAACAGGCTTTGCCAGAAGCCCAGATAGGCCCTTAGCGCCTCGACATGAGAGATGTTGAACGGGCCATGAGTGAACGTCAACAACGTCGGCTGTCCGTCGCTTAGTTTGTCAATCGCGGCCTTGACGCTCACATCGAACACAATGCCAAGGTCCGACGCCTCATCCGCTTTGTTCAATGCTCGGTATATGCAGTCGCGGAAATGGATTTCCGTATCATTCTTGGGCAAGGCGGACAGTTGCAGCTCGACTGGATAGTTCACGGCCGACCAGTTAGCGAAACGCTCGGAAACGAAATCGACGAAGCGCTGCGCGAACACTTCGGTGCCATCCTCCGGCAGCCCATGCCAGAGAATCGCATGAGGAGCGTCCGTCGATCTCTGAAGAGCATCATTGAAATAGCGCTCGATTTGGCCAAGCGGAACGGAGCGGTCGAGTCGCATCGGAGCGTCGCCGACGGATTCGGGGTCGATTATGTTGCGGTCTTCCGTGCCAAGTGCTGACCACATATCGTACTGCACCGCAAGGATGGTCGTTGCCCACCGGGCCGCCATCACCGCGTCCTGCGGTCGACTCTTGGCCATCTGCGAAATGGCCCTTGAAAGCGCGACCGGGGGGGCCATTCCGTCGATCGCGATCATCGGCAGGGCGAGCAGTCCGAGTGCCATGCTGTCCTGGATCACAGCCACCTGGCGCGTGGCGATCACAACGGATGCGAACGGCGCCAGCCTGCGCACGGCGTTGTTACGCTTCGCCGCACCGCCTTGGCAAGCGTTGATCCAAATAATGGGAGGGAAATTAGTCCGCTCGTGGATGCTCTTCAGCGGATCGATAAGGTCCTCCAATGGATGGACACCGTCCGTACCATCGGGTTCGGGATCGAATTCGAAAAGTGTGTTGTTCTCTTCCGCCTTGGCGTGTCCGTAGTAGTAGACGATGTGCGGAATGAAACCCTCGGCATCATCGCCAAGGCACCGCACGAAATCCGAATAGGTGTGAACCGTCTTCAGCCGGTTCGAACGGTTGGCCGCCTCGTAGTTGGGGGGCTTGTAGTGGGGTTTAAAGACAGCTTCAAGGTCAGCCAGGTGCGTCCTGCCGTTTGTCGGTGTTTCGGAGAGTAGCGGACATATGATCAGGACTTTTGGCCAAGGTGGCAGCTTCACTTCGGAAAAGCGGGGCGTGCCGTCCCTCTTGGGCGCCGCATCTATGGTGATGGCGGACGGGTTGATGCGGCGCAAGGCCAGGAAGGCTGCTCCCGCATCGTCCTCCTCGGTCAGCAAGGCCCATGGCAGGCGCAGGAAAAGGTCGAAGAAATCCTCGGCGGAATCGGTCATGTCCTCCTTGAGCACCGGCACGAGGTGCAGGTGCGAATGGACGAAAGGCGGCGCTTCCGGGCCGAACAAGGCGATGTTGAGTTGCCGCCCGATCGCCATCTGCTTCCTGTAGGGCAGCAGGGGCTCGATGTCGGTGGCGGAATCCAATTGAATGAAATTCTGCAGCAAGGCGCCGATTGTCGCGGTCGCGTCGCCACCTTGAATCGTGTCTATAGATAGGCCTGTGTCGCGCCAGGCTATCCTGTCCTTGCTGACTTCGATCGTCAGCTTGGTGCCGCTAGCGGGCCTCAAGTAAAGCCGATACAGATGGGGGGAGGTCATGACGCCACCTCGGCCTCTCCCGACCGCCTGCTGGCGGAGGACTCCTCCAACGAGTGCGTTTCGCTGGCATCGCGCTTCGTGGTGTCATTCTCTGCAAGATTGACTTGCCCTGGCGCGGCGCCATCGGTGTCAATGTCAGATACGAGCGCGGCCGCCTCGAATTCCGTTGCAGCGGCCGGCAGCGGAAGCGTGTAGTCGAGCGGCCTGATCTCGATCCGAGGGCCGCTCTCCGCCCTGTCGACCAATATGGCTACGCGGCTGCTTTGTCCGGCGACGGCTAGCGCGCGCCTGAGCGGGTCCGCCGCCAGCACCGGTCGATTGAGCAAGGACATGGTGGTAAAGGCTGCTTCCATTCCTTCGCTCTGCGCGGCAGCGAAAATCGGCATGCCGACGATATCGAAGGAGCCTTCGTGGCCCAGCACCGCGACGGAAAGCCCGGTGATCTGCGGCGGCGCACTGCTGGCGGCACCCGCTATCGCCACCGCCTTCCGGTCCGGAAACGCCACAACACGGCGCACGGGGTCGCGGTAACGAATGCCGGAGAGCTGACGCTCGCGGTCATAGCAGCCGAGCATTCCTTCCTCCGTAGCTGCGATCAGTAGCTCTTTTGGCGCGGCCGCGCCATCGGGCCCGATGCCGAGAACACGGGTCACGGTGATGGCGGCCGGTGAGCCGGCTATCACGAACGACGGTTCGTCATTAAAGCTGTTCTCGACGTCCTCGACAGACACCCGGTGGACATTGCCATTTCCAAGTCCGACAAGGACCGAGTTGTCGGCCGTCGTCAGGGCCATGATCGGGGCTGGGAATCTCCATATGGATGGGCGTTCGCCGCCGTCGATCGGACAACGCAGCAGTTCCGTCCGGCCGGACTCGCCAACGAAGGCAACGCGTCCGCTTGGGTCGACGGCAAGGATCGCGCGGCCGAAGCCCGACTGCGATTCGAGGCGATGACTGGCTTCAGTATTCAGAGGTGCTGGCTTTAGGGTCGCGGGAAGCGAAGCCGATTCTACATCGAGCCTGAGCACATGACATTTGCCGTCTGCACTGATCACAGCGATCGGCGCGTTCCAGGCCGACGCGATTGCGCCGATCTCGGAGGAAGGAGTTGGCAGCTCAACTGGGGTGACCCTGCCGAGAAGCGTGTCGAACACCATCAACTGATCCGTCACGCCCGCTAGCAGCACGTGGCGTCCGCCAAAAAAGAAGGTACCCCAGGACGAATGTCCGCGTATGGGAAGGGCCGAACCGTCACCGCTCGCCAGTCGCGTGCGCGAAGCCGGCAGGCCGAGCGACCAGCGCGCCGGCGAAATCTCGGATCCGCTCCGCAGATAGCTATCGCCACGCGCTGACTGCGGCTGCAAGGACAGAGGCTGGCCGCGCTCTGCCGCCATCGAGGACAGACGCCGCCTGACGGCGGCGCTGCGCGGCTCGTAAGGCAGCCTGATTAAGCTCTGCTGGCTTTTGTCCGCATCCTGCGGCGACCGCAAACGCTCCAGGAAGTCGCGGATCGGCGACTGATAAAGCAGCCCGCTGGCCTCGATCCTAACGATCTCCTCGACCGCAGCATCGAGGTCGTCGGCGAAGACGTGCACCAGATTTCTGGCATAGGAGTGCACCACTTTTGCCGACTCGCCGCTTATAGGCGCCACTTCCGCAAACGCCGCGTCGATGATGGCTATGGTCTTGCTGCGGTCGGTGTCGTCGCGACACGCAAAAAGGCTGAGCAGACGCCTCCGCATTGGCGCCTCGAAATTCAGGCCTCCAGGGCCGGTCCATGTTCCGGTCAGCGCGGCGAGACGCGAGAAGGCGAGCGAGGGATGCGGCGTGCACAGGTCCCGATATCGGACGCGCAGCCTCTCTGCCAGCGAAAAGGAAATGGGCTCGACCAGTGCGCAGTCGCTCGCCCACTGTTGGGCGTCTTCGCCGAGCGCATCGAGCGCATCTGGACCTGACACACTTCCGCTCCAGGCATCATCTGCCGGAACCGCTTCGGCCGCACGGACTCGGTCGGGCGCAAAGACCCGTGCCACCGCATCCCGCAGCCCGTCTGCAGTCGCTTCAACCAGTGTCACCCCGGCCTCCTGGAGGGAGGCATGGCGATGGTCCCATAGGCGGCGGTCGCGCAGATCGAGGAAGATCAGCGGACCGTTCTCGGCCAGCCGACGAAAGAACAGGATATCGCTGCGCCCGAGCCGGTGCACCTCGGAGAAGACGATCGTCACCGTCCATCCCGGCTGCGCCACCAGGCCTTCAACGTTGAGCGCTTCGGGTCGGGGCATCCGCATTCCGCTTCTGGCAGCGAAGAAAGTGCCAGGAAAGGCGATGCTCTCAACGGCGACCCCGCGCGCATGCAACACCTTCTCGAACTCGTCCGCCAGTGTGTTCCAATGCATCCCGTCGGCATTGCGGTCGGCGAGCAGCAGGATTTTCGGCAGTTCGCGCCTGCGTTCGGGAACGAACAGTGCCGAGTCGCCGCCACGCGTATGCGCCGCGATCGTACGGCGCACGTCGATGCGCCGCGGATCGGGATCGCCAAGCCGGTAGCTCAGCATCTCGGCAATTTCGATGCCAATGCCGGTGGGAAGGAAGGTGGGAGGCGCGCCGCCTAGCGAGCCGATGCGGAACATCGTGCCGTCGGGCTTTGGCGACTTCGACTCCCAATCTTCCTGATTGTGTACTCCTTCATTGTGCGGCTCTGGCGGGCGGCGCAGCATGATGGCGCGCCAAGCAAGCAGGGCGAGCCCGGTCAGCGACACGGCAGAGAGCACTGCATCCATCGCATCGATGATGGCAAAAACCACAGGATCGTCCGGTGCGCCGGGAGGAGTGATGGGAGGGACGTATCGGAAGAAATATCGGACAACCAAAAGTACGACCACGGCCAGACCGGCGAATGCCGCTGTCCTTAGCAGCCGCGGCCCGGGACGCGGCCGCCGCTGCCACAGCGCATCGAGCGCAAGCAGTCCCCTGCCTGTCGCGGCGCCCGTGCGATTGGAGATGCTCGTCCACCATGTCTCTGGTTCCGGCGACCTCTTGGACCGCTTCCGCCTTGGGGGATCGGGCATGTCTTTTTCTTGGATGGGGGCGAGCCTGTGCTCCCCCGTATGGTCACGCAGAAGATCGCCCAGAATGTCTTTCAGAATCCGGATTTCATTCGGCCGGCGTACAAGCACGGGCGAAAGAACCGTACCGATCTCATCGTCTGTCCAGCCCGTCTTTTGACGCAGCAGCGTCAGACAGGCCACCCCGTCATTGGGCGACACGAGAACACCGCGCGACCGCAAGCGTGCGACTAAGGCCAAGACGAAAACGGCATCGACCCGATGCAATCCGGAAGGTGTCTTCGAGCCCCCTGGCCCTGCCTTGCCGACTATCTCAGCCATGTTGGCCAAATAAGGATGTCAAGGAAGAGCAGGATCGTTGCAGTCACGAAAAAGGCGACTAGTCCGCTGCGCGGTCTTTCCTCCAGAGTACGAGAACTGTTCGGCGCGGCGGGCCTGTCTGGAAGGAGCGCGTCAAATCCGTCGGCGGCGGCTACGGCCACAGCTAAAGGGGCCGCCGCGGGTTTCGGCGCCAGACGGCTGTGTGCGATGGCAAGCGCGGTAAAAAGGGCAGCGCCAAGCAGCATTACCGGCACATGGTATTCGGCCGCGATGCGTCGATAGAGCACAATTTCCGCTAGGCTGCCGAAAATGATCCCGAGACAAGTGCCTCTGTTGCGCTGACTCTGCCAGGCTGCGAGGCAGAGAAGGCCGCCGAGGACGGCGAACAGCGGCCAATATGCCAGTTCCAGCGGCAGATCGACAATGGATGCGACCTGCAAGCCCGCCTTTCCGCTGGAGTTGGGACGGTTCGGGTGGGCAACGCATCCGTACACAAACACCGCCGTGAAAAGCCAGGCGATGATCAATCGCATCATATCAAACTGGCTTGGCTGTGCGTGGCTTTCCTTCTCGATGGCGGGCATTCAATTTTCCCCCTTGAGGAAGTAAAGCTTTAACAAAAGGTCTTGGCAAGCATTTCCCCGAAAAGTGTATTTTCGGCGTGGAATAAGGCCTCCGAGGAGTGATCCGCGTCCGAAAGGGATTCTGACGCAGATTTGGTGCAGTTCCCTTTGGTTTAAACGTCGATCTTGCCGCGGCCGTACCGTGATGCGGCCTAAACAGCCGCCGGTCTCTGAGAACATCAATTTGCGAAGGAGGCGACCAGACTTACCCGCGTCCTTTCGTTCCACGGGTCGGGGTCGTCAGCGCCGAGTGTGTTGGAGGTCACGATGATGATCCCTTACATGCCACGGTTCTGGCACACGTCGCGTGATGTTCGTGCGCGTTCACGGCCGAATCTGCAGACAACAGGTGCCCCCGGGCGGAAGCTTCGATACAGAATTACTCGCAGAACAGAACGGCTGGATCGTATCCGGTCTCCTCCCAAATAGACCTCACATGGGGATTACATGGTCAAGTGTGATTTTCCTCCTTCGCAGTTTCGGTCCAAGGTCTGAGCCCGATCACGTGACGCGGCCCGGTCGCCGGGCCTCATCCACCTCACATGCGGTCGCCGCTCCTGGCGGCAGCACCAATATCCCGCTTGCGGCGGGCGCAGGCTCAGGAAGACGAAACCATTCTGCCGATCGGCTGTTGAGGCCATGCATATTTTCGGTTCGCCCACCTGGATCCGAAAGGCTGATCAGGCCTTTGCGGAATGGAGGAAAAGGGTGGTGGAAGCGGTCATGCGGTTTTCATGAGCGCTCCCTGGATGATGACGCCGGCGGTCGCGTATTTCCACAGCGCCACCAGCAGCTTGCGGGCGAGCGCGACGATCATCGCCTTCTTGAGGCGGCCGCCGTTGCGCGCCACCCGTTCGCTGAACCAGCGGGCCAGGCCCGAGGCCGGCTGATGGCGCAGCCACAGCCAGGCAAGCTCGACCATCGTCGTTCGCAGCCGCGGATTGCCTGCCTTCGACACGCCTTGTTCGTGATCGATCGTGCCGCTCTTCCATGGGGAAGGTGCCAGTCCCGCGTAGGCGGCCACCTGCCTGCGGTTGTTGAAATGCCGGAACAGCCCTTCGGCGTGGAGGATCGTCGCGAATTCCGGCCCGATGCCCTTCAGCTTGAGCAACATCGCCGCCGGCGTCGAGGCGTCCACCGCCGTCGCGGCGAGCAGCGCGTCGCGCTCGGCCTCCACCGCCTTGATCTGGCCGAGCAGCAATTCGAGACGGTCAAGTTCGCGGCCGATCTGGGCCTTCATGCGGGCCGGAAGGGCGCGGCCGTCGCCGGTCCGCAGTTCTTCCAGGCGATCGCGCCGGTCGCGGCGCAAAGGCTCGTAGTCGCGGATGCCCTGGCTGAAGAGCAGGCCTTTGATGCGGTTGACGTGCTCGACCCGTTCGGCGACCAGCGCTCGCGGTTGGTCCGGCGGCGATCCTCATTCTCGGGCGTCGGCACCCGGACCATCGAGCAGACGCGCGGCTCACCCCGCTTGACCGCCAGCAGGGCGCGGATCAGCGCCTCGCCATCAAGCCGATCCGTCTTGGCGCGACGGTGGCGGCGCGACACTGCGATCGATGCCGCATCGACGATGTGACTTTCGATCCAGTCCTCGCGGTTCAGCACCCGGTCGACCCAGAAGCCGTCCAGCCCCGCCTCCTGGATCACCACCAACGGATAAAGCGTGCCCGTGCGCGCCTCGGCCTTGCTGCGCAGCCCGGTGAGGCAGACGAGCAGCCCGGCACTGTCACCGCCGGCGACCATGTGGCGTGACATCTTCTCGCTGCCCGGTACAATCGAGGTGACTAGCCAGGTCGATCTGGACAGCTCCAGCGAGACGAAGATTGCGCCAAGATCCACGCGGACAGCGGCTTGTAGCTCGGATTGATCGGTGGTCGAAAGATGCATGAAAGGGCCTCCAAAGAGCGAGTTGCGATGGCCCACTCTGCCAGAGTGCGGGCCACGATCCACTCCCCATGGGATCTGCCGTTCCCATTCGATCAACCCGCTCGCGCATCAGATGGGCAAATGCCTGGAAGTGAAGAATACTTCCGCGCAGCGACGGGCAACAGCCAGAGCAACGGCCGCGTTCTGCCGCGGGAGGCTGAAGAAGCCTGCCATGTGATTTGCGCGACCGCCGAGGGATCAGCAATTCGTGATCCTTCGCGGCAAAGCGCACATGGCCCTCACCCCACTCAGCCGAGGCCGGCTGGCAATGATCGGAGCATTTGCACCTCCTGACCAAAAGCCACGTTATGGGCCTGGGTGCGATTCCGGGACCCCGCCGTCATCGGGAAATGCTACATCGATCCAGCCACCCTCATTCAGCGTGCGCGTATCCTCAAGCTTTGCTCGTCCCGCCACCAGAGTCAGCGTGTCGGTGTCGGGTACACCGGAGTAGGCGCCCTCGCGTGTTGACACGACGGCGAAGCGGGGGCGACCGCCCGGCGCCTGCTCGGGCAGCACCTTGTCAAGTTGATGTCGCGGCGAGCCGTTCTTGCTGCCGTGATGGCTGATCTTCAGGAAATGCACCGGCTTCAATTCGTTTTCCCGATCCATCATCTCCCAGCTCTTCTCTTCCGCGTCGCCGGGGAAGAGGAGCCGCCAACCGTTCCATTCGAGCTCGATGGCTACGCTCGAATTGTTGGCGGCCTTGTCGATCGTGCGCAGATTGGCGGCCATCCCACTGGAGCGAAACTCGATCAGATCGAAGAAGTCTCCTGCGGAGACACCCGCCGGAGGCGTGATGGCTTTGGCGTCGAGCGACAGGGGTGCAGCGCCCTCGAAGAGGGCACCAAGCGTTCGAGGCGGCAGGGCGCCGTAATAGATCGAGGTGTCCTCTTCTGGGGCGAGTAGCCGGACCTTGGTGCGGCGGAATGGGTGATGGGTCGAGACGTTGGAGGTGCGATGCACATACAGAGGCTTGACGCCGTCAAGGCCGAGCTCGCTGATATGCTTGACGCAATCTTTTGTGGATCGCGGATTGTTGATGTCGAGCAGAGCCTGGATCCCGAGCGGCACTGGTACAGCGCTCTTTGCGAGAAACGCGGCGACGCTATCATAGGCCGCGAGTGCAGCGAGTTTCTTCCGCTTCGCAGTTGGGAAGCGGTTGTAATAGGCCTCGCCTTCCGACGAGGCGGTCATCCAGAGGTGCCTCGCCTTGAATTCTATACCGAGCCTCCTGGCGCCATGGAGAAGCCCTTGCACATGGTCCATGTGCTCATGCGTCATGATGTAGAGATCGATTGGGTTGCCGCTGAGTTCGTCCCTGATGTTTTCAAGCACTGGCTTGAAAACTTCGTCGCGACCCGCCGTTCCAGCGAGCGCATTGCCGACATCAATCAGCACATTGACCGTGACCTCTTGGCCGGCGTCGTCGACCTCAGGAATGGTCAGCAGTATGGCGTCGCCAAACAGCACATTGTAGATTCTGATCCTGAATTTCTCCGCCATCTCAGTGCCCCATCATATGCAGCATCTGGCCCATCGCTCGAATGCGCAGCGTGCCGCTCTGGACCTGGAAGTTTGGCGAGCCGAACTCGAGGACACCATCGGCGATGTTAGAGGCAAGGAATGCCTTCCGCATGATGTCATTGCGGGAGGTCGACGCGTCGCGCTGCGAGGGATGATCGGGGCTGGTCGACAGCAACGTGCGCACCTTGCGCGTCTCCCAGTCGACCGCTACCGTCGTGCCGCGCGTGACAGCAATCTCGTTGAAGAAATCGCCAATCTGGAACTCCTGGGTTGACTGCCAGGCAACCTTGAACAGGAGCGCCCGCATCAAAGCCGGCTGGCCGTTCTTGCGCCAAGTCTTGCGGCTGACGTCGAGCCGCGGCCTCACCTCGAACGGGATGTTGACCGGGATCAATAGCTTCTCGCGCCATTTTTCCGCAAACTGGTAGGCCGCCCAGTCGCTGCGTGCCAATTGCTCGAGATCGAGGTCGGCGGGCAAGTCGAGGCCTGGATCGACAGGATCGAGCGTTCCGGCGTCCTCGACCATGCCCCGTCGCAAAAATTCCGCTTTGATGAAGTCACGCGGTTCGGAGTCCTCCGGGTTCGAATAGGTGTCGGCAGCTACCATGGCGCGACCATAGTCGGCGAAGGAGATCTCTCCCGGCGGCAGATAGTCCAACGCACGGAACGCGATGCGTTTGAACTTCTCAGTTGCCTTGAACAAAGCGAAACCTGAAACGGAAAAGTGGATCTTGTCCTTCTCCTCCTTCGTCGGCGCCGGCAGGCTTGCCTGCTTTCGCTTCTGCTTCTCCTTCGCGAACTTGTCTTGAAAATCCTCCTGCCTGATTTGCTCGTATTCGGCGAGAAGCAGGGCGTAGAGCGCGCCGGTGAGAACGGTGCTGAGGTCGTGCGGCTCATTTAAATCGAGGTCGCCGGGCTTAAGCATCGACGCCTTGTTGTTGAGGTCACGCAGCGGTCGCCCCTCGCCGTATAAGGCCTCACCGAACTGCCGGGCGATCTCGTTGAAGGCTTCGGCTTTCCGGAGGTCGCCGCCAGTGTCGATCATCACCTGGCGCAGCAGCCGATCCGTGCGCACCGCGAGCATCACCGCTCCCAGGTCGGCGATCGCCTCGTGCATGGCGAGCGATTGCGGAGACGTCGCATTGTAAAGATCGGGTGCAATGCCGTCGAGGATCGCGTGCGTCGTTTCGTGCGCGACGACGTCCGGCGACAGGCAAGTGTAGACGAATTTGCCGGGCTTCTTGGGGTTGGGGTCGTCGACGAAGAAGAACTGCAGGCTGCGTGAATCGCGATGGTAGAAGGCATTTGGCATCTTCCCGGCGCGTGGTACGACGAGCAACTGCTCGCCGTCGAAGGCCCAGCTGAGCTTGCGGCCGAGTACATCCTGCGCCTCGAAGATCGACATCATCTTCATGACCGCCGTGAACACGCTGACCTGAATGAAGTCGGCCGCCTCGAAGTCCAGTTCGTCCTTGACCTTATACAGTCCCTGCGTCCGACCCTTCGGCGGCACGAAGCGCGCACCGGGCATCACCGCGCCGGTGTCGGGATCGAGGTCGATCACCGCCACGCGCCGTGACACCGGCCCGTTGAGCAGAGGCTCTGTCGCCGTATACTCCCAGCCCTGCATCCGGGTTTTCGCGCCCTTGGGCGCACGGCCGGGCTCGGCGTCCATATATTTCAGCTTGACGACGTTGGTGTCGGGAACCGTCTTCTTCTTTGCCACAGCGTTGTCTCCCTATTTGTCGGTCACCGCGAACTGCACTGGTCTCTCGCCGGAAGGCTTGCCCACGAAGCGCGCCCGGTAGAAGCCCGGCTTGCCGAGCGGCGGCAGGCGCAGCTTCAGCGAAGGGATTGGCGGGCCGGAGTAGCTGACCTTCAGGGCCTCGCCGGCGGCTATGAGGTTGGTTGGGTCCGTCCGTGCTTTCCAGCACCACCTTCCCCTTGACGGTGTCGACCGGTGCCAACGGTGCGATCACGAGTTCGATCTCATCCTTCTTTCGGATGGTCAGAGACTGTACGGAAAGTGTTGCGGTCTCTGTTCCCTTCACGCCGACGGGCGGAGTCGGAAAGTTCTTGCCGAAGAGGCGGAAGAACACGGCCTTGAAGGTAGTTTCCGTGAAGAACCCGGCATGCTCGCCGACGACGAGCTGCTTCTGCGCCGAAACCGGAAGCGCACTCCACAAGGGTACGGTGCCGTCGCCGGCGTCTTCGGAACGGGTCACCTGTCTGGAGCTCGTGCCGACGTTTATGCGGGTCGCGGTCTTATGGCCGGTTCCGGCGAAATAGAAATAGCGGATATGCTGGGGCTCCTTCCCATTCCTGAGCGTCTCGTGAACCCAGGCGGCACGGGCGACCAACGCCGGATTCATTCCAAGGCTGGTGGCGACAGCTGGGTCATATATATCGAGGTCGCCCAGCGTGCCGCCTGCCTTGATGTCCCAGCAGGCCGCTTCGCCTGGTGCGGGAAGAAGCTGGTAGCCGGACGGATAGCGCGGGTCTGCCGCGATGTCGCGAAAGTCGGCCGTGCTCACGCCCATGGCGCTGTCGAGACCGAGTATCCGTGCCAGGGCGAGCGGTGCGCCGAGATGCGGCGTCGCCAACGTCACGAACGTTCTGATCTTCCCAAACCAAGGTTTTGCATCGAATTTGCCGGCCTCGAGCATCAGTCGGCTGATCAGTCCGCCCATGCTGTGGGCAACGATGGTGATGGACGTTGTGCCGGCTGGCAGTGTGTCGAGCCGGTCGGCCAACTGATCGGCAAGAGTTTCAAGATCTCGCCTCCAGTCATAGGGGACGACATGAAGGCGGTCGCCCGGCCCGCTCTCCTTGAAGCCGATGGCCGCGAATGTATCGACTAGTGGCTTGTAGATGTCGAAACAGGAGACCCTGCGGACGATGTCGCCGACGACGAGGTCATCTCTCAGCAGTTTCTGTTTGCGCTTGTAGCCGAACGTGACCTCGAGTGGCGTTGGAGGCCAGACTTCCTCGCCATCGGGTAGCGCCAGGATCGAGCCCATGATCCCCGGCACGAACACTACGCACTTCATGCTCTGCCCCTCTCGTGATTGACGACCTATTTTCTCGGATCGATTGTGCAGCCGCACCCGCAACTGCGAGGAGATTCTGTGTTGCCGCTCCAACTCATGTGGATGCCGAAGGCCGGTACCGCCGACCCCGGTGCGATCTTCGGTGCTCGCTCGTCGATACCTGTGGAAGGATGGCCGATCCCCACCTGGAGATCGTTAGGCCGCGCAACGAGTTTTGCAGCGGGCGTGTGTAGTTGTTCTTATGGCCGTTAGAGAGCGCCAAGCGTGGCGAGCCCGTCCCTGGCCTCTCTGGCGGCGTACCTGGCGCACGCCCGCCATGATGCGGCACGACGATGCCGGCAACTGCCTTGCCCGACGCGAGCGAAGGAATGTCACAATAATCGGCATCCTCGGACAACAAGAGCGGATCGGTGCCGGCGACCCAAACCCAGATCGTCGCTATGCCGGTTCTGTTCTGATCGCCGGCCGGTCTCATGCATCGCTCAAGTTCAATCTTGCCCGCCTGCAGAATTCCGCTACCGTCCCAAACCGTCCGCGTACCAGTGGTTGCGATGGCGCTCCCCACTGCCGACTGTGGACCTGGACCAAACCTCTGCACGGGTGCAACCCACGTCCGTGCCTGTGCGGCCGGAAAGCGGTTCGCCGCATGGAAATTATCGTAGTGCCAATGAGTGCTAACGATCACGGGATCGTGCCAGAGGCATATTCCGCGCATGGACGATGGCCACGTCCCGACCGCAAGCATACCTGAGCTCAGGTAATGCGCATGCTGATATTGGTCGGTTCGCTCACGAATCGACTTGTTGATCCAATGGATTGAGGGGTTGGGCATCATGCGCCTTCGAGATCAAATACGTAGTATGGCTCGCAACCAACAGAGCAGTGAACGTCGCGCCAAGCTCCGGCAAACTCGTGAAGATCACTGCCTTCGCTCCAATCAATTGGTCTGCGCCGACTGTGGTCATCGCCACCAGGATGGAGAAGAACCCGAGCACCAGCGTTGTTGTTA
This sequence comes from Mesorhizobium sp. M0522, assembly GCF_040321085.1. Taxonomy (NCBI): domain Bacteria; kingdom Pseudomonadati; phylum Pseudomonadota; class Alphaproteobacteria; order Hyphomicrobiales; family Phyllobacteriaceae; genus Mesorhizobium; species Mesorhizobium sp. M0522. Next base: position 117,332 of record NZ_JAMYQW010000010.1, on the reverse strand, counting down.
TGACAACGTTTTGCAGGCGCGACACGTCCACGGTGTCGGCGTTGGCAATCTCTTCCCCCATGAAGATGTCTGCGATGGAAGCGAGCCGCGGCGACGCGCGTTTCTCCAAGCCTTCTGATTCAGCGCCGAAAAATGGGGCTCCGCGCCTTCTCAAATCCCCATCGCTGCCCCGGATCGCAAGGTCCACCTTGTTGCCGGTCGCATCCTTGGTGGGTAGAATAAGCGCTGATAGCATTGGCGAAACTGCCGCTATTCCGAGCGCGGCGGCGACCGAAGCAGGTATCGCTGGAAACGCTCCGAAGGTTGAAATCCCCAGCGCACCGCCGCCCGCCGACGCTGCAGCCGCTCCGGCAATCCCGGCAAAACCAACATTGAATAGTGCGAATGTGGTGTAGCCTGCGAGCGCTACAGCGGTCCAAAGCGTGACCTGTGCTCGTGCTAGCGATACCCGGTTGCGAGTGTCGATCCAGACGCCGGCAACGCGTTGCTTGGTCCCCAGGCCAAGCGCGACCGTCAACCCTGCGATGCCGCAGACCAACATCAAGAACGAGACGAGCACAGAAGCCGATCCTGCGGCTGAAGTCACTCCACTCAGGGAAGCCGAAGTATCGTTCAGAAACTGGAACAGGCCCGCCTTCCAGCTGTGCTTCTGCCCGACGACAATCGCCGCACGCCAAATCGTGTTGCATCCGTCCTTGCTCGGAGCTGCCGGGCAGGACTTCGCGTCAGCGAGAACCGATACGGCCTGAGAAAAATCATAGCGCTCTTCGCTGTTTTTGGACGGAAGTTCGTTACCTTCCAAGAGCTTGCCACAGACAGCTGATTGGGCGCCGTCCGGAAATGCTTTGTAGTCGACAGCGCAGAACTCAGTCACTGCCGTAAGTAGCTCGTATTGGTAGGTGGGGTTGGTGGTGACGAGAAGGTTGCGCGCATCGCTCAGCGACCGGCCGGTCCAGACCGACAACGCGCCACCCAGCACAAACACAACGGCCGCAGTGATGCCGATCGCCCATGCGATTTTTCTGAACGGATTCGCGGCCTCCGGCTTCGGCATACCGCTCCCGGTGACCGCCGAGGCGAATGGCAATTGGTGGTCAGAGGCAGCTTTCTCGGTCTCGAACAGGCGATACAAGCGCCCGTCGGAGCCATCGCCGACCACGAAATCACCCCCGCTCGCGACATCTTGATCAGTAATCCAACTAACTGCCTTTGGCAGCGGTTGGTCAAGACGCGGACTGCCATTGATGGTGATCTCCCATATAGCCGCACGCGCCGGCAGCGCCGCACCGCTCCACGTGCCTCCCTCTACTGCTTCGACGGTCACCATCATTTTCTGATAGCGCAGCGCTTGTTGTGACCCGACGCGGGGGGGCGGAAGCTTGCTTAAGTTGCTATCGAAGCCACGCTTCTTCGCCAGCGCTGCGAGCTTGGCTACGACCGCCTCCAGCCGCGCCAAGGTTGCATTGGAGCCGTCCTTGGACGTGACCCTATTGGTCTCGCCCCACACGACCGCGAGCACATCCGTATCAGCCATCACCCCCCCTAGCCGCAGGCTTCACCGAACCGAAACCCGTAGCGCGAACTTCGCCACGGCCACGCTGCGCATATTTTCGTTCTTAAAATCATCTTAGGCTTACAACTTCCACTTTACTGTAGCAAGGGCAGCCGGAATGTGATCTACTGGCAAAAAATAAGTTATTGGCGAGCCAGACCGAGGGGGCATGGTGAACGTCATTCAATTATATTCAGCCACGGGCTCGGATTACGCAGTCGATCTTGCGGCGCGAAGATCAACTGGCTCGACGGTAGACGCCCTCATAGTCACGGCCCGCAGCAACGCTACAGTGCTGGGCCAAGGCGAGTTCAAGGTTGCGTTCGACCTGCCCGATCAATTGGTCACCGGCGGGCGACTGAAGACCTGGAATGAAATCCAGGCCGAGATCAAGGCGCTGCGAGACGCTGCGAAGGCCGATCTCGCCGTCGCGCTGGAGCGATTGCGCGACCGGATGCGCGAGGAGCTGGCAAACCGTTCGATCAATGTGAATGTAGCGGCCGGTGCCTTCCTGGCGATTGACGGCGTCGGCTTTGCCGGCGCCAGCGCGACCGCGCAACTCGCGATCGATCTACTGCTGCTCGATCCGACGCTGCAGCCAAAGCCGGCGGACGATGCTGCGGTGCTGACGGCGCGGCTCAACGCCAAGGGCACGGTGCAGCTCGACGGGCACACTTGCACCGCCGCGATGCTACTCGAAGTCGTGGTGACGCGCGGGGGGGTGATCAATGCAGTCCCGTCGCTGTCGCTCGAGGCTCCGTCAGCCGCCAAGATTCCCGCCTTGGACTTCCGCTGGCCGAGGATCAACTGGCCGTCGCTCAACTGGGTCACGCTGGACGTCAATCGCCTCTCCACGCTGCTACGTTTCGACCTTCCGATCCCGAAAGCCGGCGAGCTCGATCAGCCGCTTCACGTCGAATGGAGCGCCGAACCGGCGATCGCATTCGCGATCGATGCGCAGAAGCGGTTGGCGATCACGACGACGCAGAACGGGACGGGCGAGCTCGTTTGCGACACCAGAGATTCGAACGGCAATCCGACCCAGATAAAGATCGCCGACATCAAGAACTTCAATGTCGCGCTGTCGAGCGGCGGCAATTTTTCACTCGCCGGCAAGATAAAGGCCGCCACGCAGACGATTCCGCTGCGGGGAAAGATCATCGAACGGCCGGAGGCCCTGCCGTTCACGATCGAGCTGGATCCCGGCGAGCTGAAGATCGACATCAGCGCCGACATCCATCTTCCGCAGGCCGCCGGCGCGAACGTCACTGCCACCCTCGACCTGCCGCGGGTACTGATCCGGGCGAAGAGCGATCCCGCGCTGCTGCTGGCGCTCGGGGCGACCTTTCAGCAGAGCTACAACTCAACCACCGGCGCGTCATCCGGCAAGCTGACTCGGCTCGATATCGTTGAGCCCTATCCGGTCGCGCTCGTTATGCTTGTGGCGCACGAAGCGGCCGATGCCGCCGAGGGCCTGATCCGGCTGATTGGCGCGATCCCTCTACCGAAGCCCGGCGTGCCGGACACCGGCCTGCTCGCGGTGCTCGAGCGCATCGGTGCGATGACCGGCGCCGCGGTGCGGTGGCTGGCGCGTCAAGGCGGCGGCGCACTCGACGCGCTGCTCGGCGTCGCGGAGGCGGTCGTCAAGGCGCTCGAGGAGGCCGTGCGCTGGCTGTGCAACGCGCTCCGCCAGCTTCCCGCCGGCGACCCGCATATTGCGATCGAAGTCCGGCTCGATTCGCGCAGCTTCGCGCTGCGCCAGATCGTGGTCTCGCCCGCCTGGACGGCAGCTCCGAACGCGGCGTTCACCAGCGACTTGGCGGCTCTGGACGCCAGCGTGCCGCTCGACTGGCGCCCTTCCCTCGTGATCGACTTGGACGGGCCGCCGAGTGTCGCGCTGATCGCGCTGCAGGGCCAGGCCGGTGCTCCCTTCACGCTCGGAACCGACCTGTGGCTGTCGCGCGATTCCGGCATCGAGTCGGTTGCCGATACCGACGCGGAGGGCAAGCGCCTCGCGGAGCGGCTGATCCAGATTTCGGCGAAGCTCGCCACGGGCGATCCGATCGTGATCTTCCGATTCCGCGCCGGCAAGCCGACATTCTTCGAAAGGATGGTCGCGAACGTCACGCCGCTGGTCACCAACGCGGTCAGCATTGCCGGTGTCAGCGGACCGGTCAGCTATGAGCCGATCAACTGGTCGCAGCTGGATATCGACGCGAAGATCGCGCCCGGTACGGTCGACCGGCTGCTGCCGTTCCTGCAGTCGTCCACGGGAAACGATCCGAGTTTCCTGAAAACTCTCGACCAGTACGTCTCGGTCAAGCCGGGGACTCCGAAGAAAGGCGCCCACGGCGTGGTCGGGCTGCCGCTCGATGCCGAGCTGCGCATCGGGGAGACGAAGGTCGAATTCCCGCTCACGCTCGAGCTGAATCTTAAGACCCTCGATTTTCGCTTCTCCGGTCCGGAGACGATCGAGATTAAGGGCAAGAGCGCCAAGCGCCACTTCAACATATTCGGTCTGTCGGGCGAGATTCTTCCCATGACGCACAAGCCCGGCGACGTGCTGCCGGCCGAATACGGCTTCTACAAGCTGGATTTCTCCAAGGGCGACGTGCGCCTTGCGCTTGCCGGCAGCGCGCGGCTCGACCTCGCCTACGGCAGGGTCGCAAGCGGCGGCCGCGGCATCGTGTTCAAAGTCGACGAGCTCGGGCTCTCGCGCGGCGGGCTAGATCTGAATGCCAAGACCGACCCCGACAACCCGGTGCAGCTCGCCGGCGTCGACATGCCGTTCCGCTTCGACAGCGGCGGCCTGTCGATCAAGCGCAGTCAGATTCAGGCCTTCTCCATCAAGGGCGCGGGACAGTTGCCGCCCGAGCTCGTCGGCGAGGCGAACGCCACTATCACGATCTCGATGGGGCGCGGCAAGGACGGCGCGCTGATCGTGCAAAGCGCCGAGGCTACACTTGACAAGTCGAACGATCCGATCGTCTGCCACGGCACGCGATGCAAGCTGACGCTCTCAGCGGTCGGCCTGCAGTTCCAAGACTTCTCGTCCGAGGGCGCCGGATATCACTTCTATTTCACGCTCACCGGATCGGCAGAATTCAAGCCGCGCCCGGGCGAGTTCACCGACGGCCTGCTGAAGAACTTTGGCAGCCTAACCATCACGCTCGACAAGGCGCCGCTCGCGCGCGATTCCTCAATGCTGCTGCGCGCGATCGAGTTCCAGGTCGCGGTCGAGCCGAAGAAGCGGATCAATTTCTTCAACCTGTTCACCTTCGAGCTGCGCGGCATCGGCTTTCACCCAGCCTCGCCGGCCTTCGGCGGCAAGCCCGCGATGTCGGTCTCGGGCCAGGTCAATTTTGTCGAGGCGGGCGACATGGTCAGCCCGCGGTTCGATTTCCACAAGCTCTGGATCGCGCCGCCGAAGGACGGTGCGACCCTGCCGCAGGTGCGCTTCGACGGGCTCACCGTCGGGGTGCGTTTCGGCGGTGCGGCCTCGATCGAGGGCACCGCGATCGCAGTCGATGATCAGCTGCCGAGCCTGTACAAGCCCGGCGCGCTACCGGCCGACGTCACCGCGCACGGCTTCCTCGCGTCGGGCAAGCTGACCATCAAGGGCTGGGGCCAGATGGCGGCGTCGATGGGTTTCCTTGAGCTGCAGAAGCGCGGTGGCGAGTTGCGGCAGGCGTTCTTCGTATACGGCGAGGCCGGGGAGCTCTCGATCGAGATCCCGACGCCGCTCGGACCGATCTATCTGCGCGAGGTCGGCTTCGGCTTCGGGTACCGCTTCACACTGGCGGCGTTCAATCGCGCCGATCAGGTACGCAACGTGAAGGAGCTGATCCAAGTCCTCGACGACATCTCGAAATACCAGGGCGAGCTTGCCACTGTGAGGGCCTGGGAGCCGGAAGCTGCGGGCAACCGCCTCACGCTTGCGCTACGCGGGCTGATCAGCATCTCCAGCGCCTCAGGCGAGAGCGAGTACAATGCCGCCGCGGAAAAAGACCTTCCCAATCCCGTGCTGTTCGACATCGTCGCGGCACTGCGCAGCGATCTCACCTTCTTCATGAACGCGCGCGTGTGGATCGCGCGCAACTATGCGGACTGGCACGATTCGAGTGCGACGGCGGATGCCTGGCGCACCAACCCGACCTTGCGCGGTTACGTCTATCTGTCGGTGCCGCGCAAGGAGTTCCTGGCGCGGATGATCGCCGACGGCACCGGCGATGTCGACGGCAAGCATCCCGAACTGCCGGCGCCGCTGGTGATGGCGATGAAGGCGGTGCGCTGGTCGGCCACCACCTATATCCGCCCGGGCCTGTTCCACCAAGAGTTCGGCTGGCCCTACGAACTCGGCTTCACCTTCGAGCGCGGCAGCATGTTCCAGATCGTCTGCCAGGGCGGGCTGGTCAATCGCGTCGAGGACCTGTCGATCCTCTACGGCATCGCGTTCCGCGCCAAGGGATTCGCGCAGATTGGCGGCATGGTCGGCGGGCGCTCCTTCGGCGCGTCGGTGATCGCGCGCGCTGACTTCTCGATCGACGCGAAATTCATCGCCTATCTGTCGATCAAGCGCTTCAACGATACGCTGTTCTACGGATCGCTTGCGTTCGACGTCTCGATCTCGCTGCAGGTCCGGGTCTGGCTCGAATTCTCGGTCGGGTTCACCGACATCCATCTCGAGATCGGCTTCTCGCTCTCGCTCACCCTCTCGATTGCGCTCGAAGTTGCGGTGTCGCCGCGGGCGATCGGCGGACGTGCCGCAGCGTCGGTCGGAGTCGGCGCGTTCGGCCGCTCGATCCGTCTCGGCGTCGGAGTCGGGTTCAACGAGGGCGCGCTCAGCACCGCGCGCAGCCGGGTCGAGCGCTTCCTCGCGCTCGGCCTCACGGTGGCAACGCCCGACGCCGAGCAAGGTGTCGCGCCGCCGGCGCCGGAGCAACCGCGCGGCCCGGCGTCGCGCGATGCCGACCAGGTGGTGGACCACGCGCTCGACAAGCACGACGCTGTGTCGGAGGTACCGACGTCGGTCGCCGTGACGCCGACCGGCCGCAACCTTCAGCCAAGCGGCTATTGGGCGATGCTGTTCCCAGTGGCCGGCGATGCGGGCGCCCGCACCGGCGAGCGGTTCGTCATGATCTTCGTGCCGCGCGATCATTCCGACCCCGGAGTCGATCTGCCGAATACGAGCGAGACGGGGCCGCTCGGAACCTTCTATGCGCCGCCATCGGCATTCGACGCGAACGGCGCGGTTGCTCCATCCCTGCTGATCCGGAAAGGCTCGCTGACCGGCACCGTCACGGTCACTAAGCTCGAGCCGCGCAAGAACAACGCCGGCAATGCCACGCGCGACGTCGTGTTCGGCGACAACACCGCGATCGAAATCACTTACGATGTCGGCCGGACGGCATTCCAGTCCGGAAAAGACACGCTGTCGCTCGGCCAGTTCCTTGGGCAATGCTTCGTGCGCACCGGGGATACCGTGGCGGATCTGCACGAGCCGGTTGCCCGGCCCATCCAGGTGGATCCCGAGCGACTGCCTGAAGCGCGCGAGGCCGCCGCGCAGGTTCTCGCCGAGGCGGGTCGCGACCAACTCGCGCTGAAGGCCGAGGAGCGGGCCGCCAACGACGTCGAGGAGCGCCGTTCCGCGGTTATTGCGTCGCTGGGCGAGTCGGCCGGCAAGCTCGCGATTGGCGGCACTGCCGCCTGGCAGTCCGAAGCCGCCGCGACCGGCCTTGATGTGCGGTCGCTCGGCGTCGCCTTCGTGGTGACGCGAGCCCAGATCGACATGCTGTTCGACCCGCCGGCGAAGGACAAGGATGCGCCGCGCGCGGCACGATTCAAACTGGATGCAGCGAACGCGACGATCGGCCCGATCGAGCACTCGGTCCATCTCTTCAACGCGCCGGAGCGCATGTTCCGCGAGCGGGGCCCGAAGCTGGCCGAGCCGGTGGTCGAGGCAACGCGTACCGGCATCCGGCTGGATTGGGATCTGGAGCCGGCCTTCGGTCCTTCGACCGGCGTCTGGAACGATCCGGAGTTCGATCTCAAGCACTATCGTATCGAGCGCATCCTGATGGGCGCGGACGGCGTGATGGCCGCGGTGCCGCCGCGGCGCGTGACGGTGAAGGCTGCGGCGCCTATACGGCTGGTGCGCGATCCCGAGAGCGGAGAGTTCGTGTGGCGCTTCCTCCGCCCGAATGCGCAATATGTCGACGACCTAACCGACCTGCCAGAAGGACTGCGCGCCGCGATCGTGCCGGGCGCTGGCAAGCCGGGCGACGCGGTCGCCAGCGTCCGCTACATCGTCGTGCCGGTGGATACGGCCGGGACCGAGGGCGCGCCGACGCCGCTGCAACTCGACGTCGGGCCGCGGTGCCATCCGCGCGACGGCGTCCGCCGTGCGGTGCTGCATATCGAATACCGCGGCGAGGACGGCCAGATCCGCAGCATCGACGCGCGCGCCGCCCGGCCCGCCATGGCGCTCGGCCTCGACGACGGGCTGGATCTGCCGCCAGCGAAGGGCGAGCAGGCGGCGGAGCGCGGCAACATCGAGGACAAGCGGACCTACATCGTGCGGGTGCGCAAGGAGCGCACCGTCCCGACAGGACTCTACGGCAGCGACGCCGTGAGCGACGCGATGGCACGACCGTCGGCCGGCGATTTCGCCGGGAAGCAGGTCGCCGACGAGGATTTTGAGTTCGCGCTGCCGAAGAACAAGTCGAACAACACGCCGAACCAGATCCCGTCATTCGAAGATCCGCGGCCGCTGGCACACGCGGACGGCTATGGCCTGAAGCAGGTCGGCTCGAACAGCGCAAGCGATCTCGACAAGTTCTTGCGCACGATCGGCGTGGACGTGTCGGGCGACGATCGGGCGCGCGACGGCGCGCTCGGCGTCCGCTTTGCGATCCGGCCGAAACACGATCCGAAGGCCGAGGCGCCCGCGCCCTGGTGCCCGGTCGACATCACCATGCTGATCGACTCCCGCCCGGCCAACGCGCCGGCAGCGAACCTGCCGCCGATCGCGACGCCGGTCGAGGTGTTCGAGCATCCGGTGGCGATCGACGCCGCGCCGCTGCTGTTCGACGACCTCGGAGGCGAGTCCGGACGCGTGCTGGTCTGGCATCCGACCGAATCGGGATTGCTCAGGAGGCTGCTGGCACCAACGGCCAATGATCCGGGCCTCGTGCTTTTGCGCGACGGCGAACGGCGCGTCGCCACGCGGGTGCGCTGGAACGGACGTCCGGCCGCCGACGACACGCATGCGGGAAAGAACAGCGCGCGGCGGCTCGCCCGCCTGTTCGGCGGGTTCGACCTGTTCGAGACCGATGCGGCCGGCGAGGTTGAGGGCGCAACGACGGCTGCCGCGGCGGTAAGCATTACTTACAAGTTCAGCACGGCGGCGGACGACGCCGATCCGGGAAACGGGACCTTGCGACTCAATCGCACGGTGCAGTCGCAGGCGACCGCGATCTTCGCTGATCTGCGCGACAAGTCGGGCGCCAACCGGACATCCCTGCTCGACCTGCTGAACGAATCATCCGAGCGCGTGAAGGGACAGGTGCGGCTGGTAAAGGCGAGCGATCCGTCGCGCTGGCTCGCCTTCGACCTGACCGCGGCGATCACGGCGACAGGCTATCGCAAGCTCGTGCTGGTCTGCACCGACGCGAGCGGGACCGCGCCTTTCGCGAACAACGATACCGTCGCCCTGTTGTTCACGCGGCTGCCGGCGCGCCATGTGGCGCGCGTGCAGGCGCTTCCAGCCGCAATGGCGCGGCTCGACCCGCCCGAGATCGCGGATTTCGCCAAGGTCGAGGCGCATTATCCGAGCGAGACGCGCCGGCTGCAGACCAAGAGCGCCGGGCGCCGGGCTGCCTGGTACTCGCCCGCTGAATCCTACCTGACGTGGCCCGCGCAAACGTTGCGGCGCGCGCTCTCGATTAATGTCGACGAGACGGTGCTTACCGAGTTGCTCTCGAACGGCCGCCCCACCGATTTCATCGCAAGTCTCAAGGTCGGGGAGCGATCCTATGCGGTGCTGCGGCGCCAGGGCACGACGCCGCCCGCGCCCGGTCCGTTCCTCGACAATGACGGTTGGACCGCGCGACGGCTACGCACGCTGCTGCAGCAGCTGACTTGGGACCCGGCGCAAGCCGGCCAGCATCATCAGGATCGTCCGCAGGAGTTCCGTGACGCGCGTGTCACCATTACGGCGCGCCGGAGCGGCACCGGCGGAGCGCCCGCCATCGTGCTCGCCAGCGCCGAGTGGTCGGTAGACCTCGATCCGGCGCTGCACCCGGTGCTGGCCGACGCGATCGACCTGGCGCGCTATGATGCGATGCCGCCGGCCGCGTTCCCGCCGCTCAAGTACGACCAGGCCACGTTCGACACGCAGCTGACGGCGCAGACTCTCAAGCAATGCGTCGCGATCGAATTTCGACTCGACCCTTGGCCGATGGCGCTCGCGCCGGGCGTGCTCGGCTTCCGTTCGGGCGTCGCGACGTCGTTCCCCGACAGGCTGCGTTTCACGTTTTCTCCCGCGATGCGGACCGCTCAGGAGAAGAAGGAAGGCCTCCAAGCCGCTATGGCACGGCTGGTCACCCGTTTTTCCGCGCGCGCACGGAAGGATCTTGTGCAGGACCTCGCCAAGAGTCCCGGCAATTACGCCAATGTCGGCCTCCTGCTAAGTTGCGACCTGCCGGCCAGCGGCACACCGCCGGTCACCGTGCCGCCCGTCCAGGCAAGATTCCCGGTCGACATCAGGTCGATCACCGAAGATCGCGAACCCTCGACCTATCGACGCTACGAGCCGGTGCTCGAGCCGACCCCGAAGGTCGGCGCGACCGATATCGCAGACTGGCTCGACGAAACGCCCGCCGAGCGCGATCCCTATGGCTGGGGAATCCTGCGCACGCTCGGGCTCGCCATCGGGCTGCGACTGTACGACACCGAGACGCGCGATTACCTCGCTCCGGCCGACGCGCTCGCGCAGCTGCAAAAAGCGATGACGCAGGCGCTCGCCTGGTACGACGCGCTCGCCCTGGGCGCGCCGTTCGTCGAGGTCGTGACGCGCGCGGGCGGCACGATGCGGCTCACCTCGTTCGATGGCGGCACACCCGGCACCACCCGGGACGACGTGGAGGAACTGCTCAAGCGCGACGCGCTCGCGCTGACGCAGATCGCGCTGCGGCCCCTGCCAGACCGCTGGGCCCGCTACCACGGCGATCAGACCGCGATCGACAAACCGGTCGCCTATCTGACGATCCGCAAGAGCGGCAACGCACCCGGGCTCGAGATCGATATGAAGAAGATCGGTCCCGCAACCATCGCGGTCGCAGATGTCCTCGACCTCACGACGCGGCTCGCCAAGCCGCCGTCGATGACGCTGTCGAACTTCGACGGCAACTCGGGGCAGCAGGACCTGAACCACGCGCTGACCGGCTCGTCCGGCCAGCAATGGAGCGTGAGCTTGGACGTCGCGGGGGCAAAGGACGGAGAGGTCGTCGCGCTGGTGCGGGCCACCGTGGCGCAGGGCAATGCTTTCGCAGTCTTCGGCGAGGCTTGGGCCGGTGGCGGGACGGTCGCGGAAATCACCGACCCGATGGCCGTTTCCGGGCTGGAGCCGTTTGGGCGCTTCGGCGACATGGCGGCCGAGCGCTACGTCGCTTTGGCTCGCGTGCATGCCGGAATCCGCGGCGCCAACGCGGCGCTGCGCCACTATGCGCGGCGGCACTGGCCCGAGGGCTGGCCGACCGGCGGGGCGGAAGAAATCGCTCTGATCGCCCGCATCCCGGACTGGACGCGCCGCTTCATCGAGCACGCGCCCGCAACGCGGCCGCCGCGCGATGTCCATTTCTCGCTCGCCGAGGTCACGCGGCCCGATCCGTGGCGTGTCGGTTTGCAGGACGATGGGTCCATGGAGGTGCTGTTGACCCATGACGACCGCAAGCGCCGGCTGAAGCGCTATGCAATTAAGCCGTTCGGCCGCTACGAGAGCTTCGTCGATGCAATGCGCGGCGCCGATGACGAGGCCAGTCCGCGCGTGCCGCAGTTGTTCGGCGCATGGAGCCACTCGCTCGCGGGCATCGAGGATAAGCAGAGCCGTTTCGAGGAAAGCTGGAGCCGGCGTCTGTTCGACATCGTGATCCCGCGCACCGAGCCGCTTGCGCCGCCGGTGCTGGTGGACGCAAAGCGGATCGAAATCCTACCACCCGGCGTGAACGATCCGAAGAAGTCGCGGCGCGTGATCGAGTTCATCTACAAGCGGCACACCGAAGAGCTCCTGTCGGAAGCCAATGTAACAGTCGAAGGCGCGTTGTCGTTCGAAACCACGGCGGTCGGCTTCTGGCGCGAATTCCCGATGCAGCGCTGGGCACAGGATCTCAAGTCCGACATCAACACCGCGGACGGCTTCGGCGCACTCGCGCAGGGGCCCGAACCCGCCGGCCTGATCGCCAGCGACGACAAGTTCGGCGGGCTCGCGGCGCATCCTGACGGCCGCTACACCGACGGCTGGCGCGGCATGCTGGCGTTGCGGACCGAGGCGCTGCCGTTCTTCTTCCGCATCCACGCGGCGGCTTTCGCGTCGGCCGGCGTGGTGGTATCCGACCCGGTGATCGCCACCGTCGAGGAGGGACACTACGACCTGCATCTGCCGTGGAAGCAGGATCTGTTCGGCGAAAAGACACCCGTTCCACGCTGGTCGGTGCAGCGCCGCGACGGTGTCGATCATGGCATCTATGTGTCGTTCCATGTCCCGCTGGTGCGGCTGGTCGACGGCATGCCCGTGGACACGCGTCCCATCTGGCTGTCGCAGGAAGCGATACCAGAGGTGTTCACGCTCCCCGATCCGTTCGCCCGTTACGAGATAAGGGTCTTGACCATCGACGGCGCCGGCCTCGCGTCGGCCTCAGCGGAGCTTGACGTGATCGGCGAGCAGCGCACCGAGGGGAGCGCCACCGCCTCAGGCCATCGCATCAACGTCATCGGACCGCTGTTCGCGACGGGATCGGCCAAGCGCGACGAGCTGCATCGCTGCGACGAGCGCGCCGCAGTGTGGTGGCAGGCCGCGATCTCGGCCAGGCTGCAGCAACACGAAGAGCTCGCCACGGAAGCCTTCGCGCCGCGCGTGGAGCCGGTTGCGATCGGCGGGACCACGCACAATCCGCTTGAGCTGATCGAACTGCAACCGCAGGCCTTTGCGGCAGGTGCCCCTTGGCAGGAGCTCGTGCCTCAGACCGCCGCGACCGTGACGGTGACGCCGGTGTCGAACACCAATGCGGCCGCCTTCGCGCAATTCAAAGCCGACGTGAAGGTGTGGCGCGACGCCTACACCCCCTATGCGCCCAACACCACCGGCAAGGCGATCCTGGATTTCTTGCAGGTCTGGGTCGACACCGACGGCAATACGCCGCCACCGACCAGCCTGACGGTCAATGCGTTCGCCTGGGGCCTACCACGGCTGCCGCAAGGACGACCGACGGCGGTGAAGATCGCCCACACGGCGACCGGGGATTGGCGCGGGCCTCCCGACGCCGGCATCGCGCAACGCGAAGCGCTGCGGCAACTGCAGACAAACAACACCGCCGTCGGGTACAGTCAGGCGGATTTCGACGCCGGCGTGCGCGAGCCGATCCGCGTCGAGATGCGCCGGCTCTCCGCGGCTCGCAAGGAGCACGCGACGGACAATCGGTTCCATGATTTCCCGCCTTTCGCGAGCCCCCTTCCCGAGAGTCTGGCCGCCCCGGCGCTGGCGCTCGGCCTCGTCAAAGACCAGAACGGTGCGCGGATGCTGCCCGCCTGTATCGACGCGATTGCGCGCGTCGCAATCCATGCCGACCCGGTGGCCAACCGGCCGCAGATCGTCGCCTTGATCGAGGCGGTGGAGGCAACGCCCTTTACGGCGGCGACGATTGCTGATCTCGCCGCGCTCGAAGACGGCGGCGAGAACGTGCTGGTACATTTCCCTTGCAACGCGCTGGTCGACGCCACCGTGATCAATGCGCTCGCGAGGCTGGCGGCGAACAATCCGGTGACGTGGCGCGCGATGTCGCTACTGCTGCGCATGCCGCCGACCGACGAGGAACGCGAAAAGATCATCACGGCGATCATGACAGCCGTGACCCATACGGGAGACCGCGACGCACTCGTGGCGTTCGCGGATCGCGCGATGAGCGGACAAGTCTTTGGTCCCGGACGCACGCCCGGTTTGAAGGTCTTCCGCGGAAGCGCCGATCCCGCCGAGGATGCGATCGTTAGGTCCGCCGGGGAAGCGAAACGATGTCAATGACACCCTTCCGTCGCATCGCACTTGAAGGCCCCGACTTCAGCGCCGACGAGCGGGTCTGGGAAGCGCGCGTCAACCTCGGACACCCGTTCAAAGCGATGGGCGACGACCCTGTGGTGCGCAATCACTCGATCCGGCTGCTGACGCAGACCGCGGATCCGATCCACGCCACGATCATCGGCGAGGTATCGAAGAACGCGAAGACCACCGTGCCGTTGCATCAACCGCTGCTCTTGGCTGCCGCGACGACGACGGTGCGGTTCGGCGGCGGAGACGACGCGGCGGCGATCGAGATCCTGTCGGCCGGCTTCGAACCGGTCCAGCTGACCGGCGATGACAAGGAGCCGCGCTATTCCGAACTGCGCGTCGCGCCGCGCGGCGCCTGGCCGGAGGAGCCTTTCGAGAAAGACGCGGACGGCCACTTCCAGCTAGTCGCGCCGACGCTGCGCGCGACCAGCGGCACAATGCGAGTGGGCTACGCTAATCCGAAGCAGCACGGATCGGCGGCCCTCACCAAGCGCCTGTCGATGGACTGGACGCCGCTCGCCGAACAGCGGGTCCTGATCTTCGGCAACCTGCAAATCGACACGATCGCGACCCTCGAATCCTTCGGCAGTCCGGGCAAGAAGGCACGCGCCATCGCATTCGAGCTGGTCCCGGAGGGCGTCGAATTCGACGCCCGGGTCCCGGACCCGTTCGGCATCGATCTCAATACCCCGCTCGACCTGCGCCTGCGGCTGGTCGCGATACGCCGCGCCAACCGCACCGACATGCGACTCGATCTGGTCGGGGGCTCGACCGACAGCTTGCGAGCATTGTCGACCGGCCTTGCGTGGATGACGCGCGATCTTGCGGCGCGCGGCGGCAACATCGTGCTGCAGGTCGACACGGGCAGTATTCCGCCACTCTCATGGCCGCTCGCCTATGACAAGGCGAACAAACAGTACAGCTGTGGCGCGCCGGGAATCATTCCGGAGGTCGTGCTGCGCGAGGACGGCGTCGGTATCAAGGTGCTTACGCGCGCGGACCCGGGCGGCGGCGAGCCCGGCGTTGCCGAAGTGATGCGGCATGTCGCCCGGCTCGCGGCGCGCAGCCCGGCCGAGCCGTTCGCACTCATGGTCGAGTCGGCCTCGGACGGGCCGGTGGCGCTGGCCACGGGACCGACGGTGACGCTGTCGTGGAGCGATCCACTGCAGGCGGCAAGGCCGTTCGGCAATCCGGACGCCATCACGCTACAGGAGTTCGTCGGCACGGCGGCGATGGACGCGCTGGCCGAGCGGCTCTCCGACCTCTGGGGTGCTTCCGGCGCGATCCCGCGGCAGACATGGCCGCCCTATGCGTTCGTGGCGCTCGATCGCGGCTGGGCGCAGATCCCGCTGATGGACAGGCCGAAACCGGGCGCTCCCAAGGCCAAGCGCGCCGCGACCGGCCCGTCCGCCTTCGCAGGCTTCATGCGCGTCGATGTGCCGCTCAAATCCGGCGTGCAACCGGGAGATCCGGCACCGGACGGCACCAACCTTCCCGGCCTGCTGGTCGTCGCATCGAGCCACATCACGATCACCATTACGTGGACGAAGCCGCTCGCCGCCGACACCGCGCGCACCATCGCACTGACCGCCGCGGATTGCTTCGGCACGCTCGACGGCCTGTTGTGGGCCGGCGAGGCAAGCCCGTCGCCGGTCGAGGTCCTGCCGCCGCGCGATGCCGGCCCGGCTTCCATGCACAGCATTCCGGTCGTGTTCGGCGGCCGCGACACCACCGGCTGGACCATCGAAGTCGACACCATCGCGGCCGGCGTGCTCGGTGCCGTCAAGTTCCCGCTTCCGGTGGCGGCCAGACGCGACGCGGGACCGTTGCTGGTGTGGCGGCCGCACGACCAGCTCGCGCTGGTGTCTGCGGTTGCGATGACACGCACGGCGGAGAGCGCGACGCATCCGTCGGCCACGCGTGAGCTGGTGCCGACGCAGGTGGCGCGCACCGGCAAGCTCTCACTGGTTTTCGCTGAAGGCGGGCGCCTGCCCGACGTCACGCTGCCGTCGGGCACGACCGCGCATGGCGACGGAACCTGGCGCTGGCCGTGGCCGGTCGAACTGGCGGCCGAAGGGGCCTCGCCGTCATCGCCGCGCGAGCAGGCCGGCGTCGCCGTCGCGGCGCTCACGCTGCCGGGGATCGAGTTCACGCTCGGGCCGAATGCTACGACGCTTTCGTCGGACGCGAACCTGCTGGTTTCGCTGCGCTTCGACCTGCCGCTCCTCGACGAGCTGTTCGCAAACGCGAAGGCGCCCGAGTCGAAGGTCGCACCCGCCAGGAAGCAGGACGTTGCGGCGCCCGAGGCGCCCCCGACCGCGCTTGACCCGCGCCGGCTGTCCGACACCTGGTTCGAGAATGCACGTCGCATCGCGCGGGCGCGCACGCAGGCCGATCGCGTGGTGCTGCAGGAGAAGATCGTCGGCGGCAGTAAGGAGATTCGGGTCTGGCATGCGTCGGCGCAGACCACCACCACGGGGCTGGTGCGCGGCTTGGTCGAGCCGTATGTCTGGACGCCGCAGGCCTTCGCCTTCGCGCTCACGCGGCCGGACCAGCACGCCAATCTCGGCGCCTTCCGTCTCGGCGGCATAGACGACTGGTATGCTAGTGGCAAGGCGCTCGGCGGCCTCACCGCCGACTTCCGCATCGGTCCGGGCGACGAGCTGACCACGACGGGCACCGGCGTTACGATCAAGATCGACGGGTTCGCATCATCCTCGTTCAAGGCCGCGCCTCGGCCGTCGAACGGGGCCGAGCCTAAACAGTTACACGACGCGCGCGGGCTCTCGCTCGCGCTCGACCCCGAGCCGTTCTCGGCCACCATGACGGCGCGCGACGTTTCCATCCGCAAGGCACCGGACGATCAGCGTCTCTCGCTCGCCACCCGGCACGAGCCGATCTCGCTCGTCATCGGAAAGAACGCGCTTAAGTTTTGGTTCCGCGATCTTCCGGTGAAGGAAGGCGCCAGGCTGGTGTTCGATCGCTCCGGCGGGGTAGAGACCGCCCCCGGCCCCGATCCCGAAGGACTCGACCGCGACCGGCTCGCGAAGACGCTGTACGAATGGCGCTTCTACCCGGCAGTGACCGCCGGCGAGCTCGGCCGCTTCGAGATTCCGCTGGCCGGTCCGCTGGTTGCGCGACCACTGCGGCTCCTCGCATTCGAGATGAAGCTGGACGGCACGCCGGCACTGCTGGAAGTGCTCGCCTCCGTTGGGCTTGCCGGAACTGAGCCTTTGCCCGCGCAGCAACAACAGATGGTGTTCGGCGCCGAGGACGTCTATGCGTCGGGCAACCTGATCGTGCTGCGCTTCGACGACTTGAACGGGACGCTGCCGTTCGGATTCCGCTCGATTGCCCAGGTGAAGGTCGGCGCCTCGCCGCAGGACCCGTTCCCGGCATCGACCGCAGCGCTGGTGTTCCGCGCAGAGGCGCAGGTCGTGCCGGTGTCGCGCGTGCCGATCACGCTGAGTCTCGGGCTCAGGGAGCAGAACGGCGAGGTCGACATCGCTTCCGCCAGCCTGACGGTGCGGCTGTTCGGGCAGGCCTGCGTGTTCGACCTGCGCGATGCGGACTTCCAGGCCGACGCGATCGTCGCGAGCTGCTCGGGCGATCCGGGCGACAGCCCGCTGCAACTCAAACGAGTCGAACTGAAGTGGCCGAAGAACGGCGCGCCCGTGCTGACATTGACCAGCGCGCAACTGCGCGCGCCGCTGCGCGCTAACGACGCCGGCAGCCCGCTCGCATTCCAGCGCGACTACGGCGCACGAGACGTCCATTGGCTCGGGCTCAAGTCGGTCGCGGTACCGGCCACCGAGGACATCGATCACGACGCCGGCGTGGTGCGTATCAGTCTGGACGACACGATCGGAAGCGCCGAGCTGTTCCGCGGCTTTCTGCTGCCGCCCGGACGTATGCGCGGCGCGATCGCGTTCGTATTCAAGCGCACCGCGTCGGGCGCCGTCACCGCATGGCCGAGCGCGAAGCTTGGCTCGGCCTTCGCGGAGTTTGCGTTCGACGCTGCACAAGCGGGCACCACGCAGCGCATCACGGCGATCCGCCACCGCCACGTCGGACGTTCGGAGGGCACGCCGACCTGGCGCTCGTCGCTGCGGCTCGATGCCGATTTCGGCGCGCTGAAGAAAAGCACGATCAAATGGCCTGTCGGACATGCGGCGGTCGGCAAGGCGCGCTTCGATCCGCACCCCGACCGCAAGGCGGAGTGGACCACCTCGCTAATCATGGATCCGGCAGCGACGATCGGCGGAGCGCCAGCGCTCGATCTGGTGCACGAGGCGGAGCCGCGGCTCTGCGCGCACGAGCTGCCACTGAACCTGCTGGTGAAGACGCCGGGCGACGGCACGATCATGCTCGCCGAGCCGTGGCGCTTCCGCGCGGTGGTGGAGCACAGCCTGGCGCCGGCCACCGGACAGGCTTGGCCGGGCAGCCCCGCGGCGACACCGCTCAAGTGGACCTCGATCGACGAGATGTGCGTGATCGACATGCATGCGCTCGTGCGCGAGGCCTGGGAGGAATTCAAGCCGCCCAAGGCTGCAGCCCGTTACGCATTCATGGCGCGCTACCGCGGCACCGAGCCCAATGTCCGGATCGCCGGCGTGGTGCGGCGTGCGCTCGCCAATGCGGGCTTTCCGGTCGGTGCCATTCTTGACGCGATCAATCAGGCCTATCCTGAGCCCGCCGAGGTTGCGCCGGGCAATCCCCCGCCGCCGGACCCAATTCCGTCTACGCTGGTCCTGACCGGCTCATGCGTGACGGAAGTTGCGACCGGAATGCTGGCGGTCGGCCGTAGTGGCCAGGCGGAGATCGGCGTCTCCTTCGTGCCGCAATGGATTCTGCCCTGGGCGCAGGCAAACGGAGCGCCGGGGATCGATCCGCTGGACGACTGCCCGCAGATCGACAGCGCAACACGCAGTTACAAGATCGCCGCACATGACGCCGCCGCGGGAGCGCCGCGCCGGCTCGACGGCGTGCCGCCCATGACGTTTTCGGCCCAGGACGGAACGCAGAGCCTGATCGAGGCGCGCTTTGCGGCGATCACCGGCGCGGCTGGCGCGCGCACCGCCACCATGGCGGTCGACCAGGCGTTCCTGGACAGCACGAGCTTACCGAAAAATCCGCTCGCCGGCCCGCTGTTCCCGCGTACGCTGCTGGCCCTGCGCACGGTCGCCGAGGCGTTCGCCGCCGCAGCCGACGCCCGCCGGTTCGGACAGACCGTGCGATGCGTCGCGCCGAGTCAGGACGTGCCGCATCGGGAGACGCGGTTCACCGTTAGCGCGTGGCCGGTCAGTACCCTGCCGAGGGACACACCGGCACCTGCCGTGACGCTGCTGGTGGCGGACGAGCGTCTGGTCGCCGCCGAGATGCTTCCGGAAGCGCTCGCGACGGCCCTTGCGGATCCGTGGAGCAACGCGCTCGACGTGCACGGCGCGGAGCGCGTCGAGGCCGCGCTGCGTGCCTTCAGCCTCAGCGCCGCGCCGCGAGTCGTGATGCTGGCGCGCGTCGACACGAGCTATCTGACGATCCACGACAAGCGGCCGGCTGCCGATGCGGAGGCCGAGCGGAGCACGATCGTCGATGCGACGGCGCCCTTCCCGCATGTCGACTGGACCTTCGCCAAGGCAGCGGCACCAGGCCTGGTCGGGCAGCCGTCGATTGCGCTGCGCGACCATGCGACGACGATCTATGCCTCACCAGCGCTGGGCTGGCCGGACGCGGCGCGCAGCGGCGAGCTTGCGCAGATGCATGCGCGGCTCGGCGACGAGGAGGTCCGACGCAACACCGATCGCGCCTGGGCCGGCCGCGCGCGCAGCCTGTCCTGGCCGGCGCGGGCGTGGAGCCTCGACGCGAAGACACCCGACGGTGAGCGCACGCGCGAGGAAGTCATGAGCGCGGCCTTCATCGCAATGGGGCAGCGCGCCGCATTCCGGCGGCGCGCCGCGAAAAACCTGCGCTCGCCGCCCGACCGGCTCGCCGTGCTGGCGCCGCCGCGGGCGCGCGCCCCGACAATCGAGGCGCTGGCGCGGGCCTTCGGCGAAACCCGCATCCCGGCAGCGAGCCAGACACCGGCGGCCGACCAGTCGCGGCTCGCGCCGCTGCTTCCCGGACAGGTCGAGGTCACGACTACCGGGCAGCGGCCCGGCGCAATGATGACGCAGCACGAAGGCATCCTGCTGACCTGGCAGGACAGGCCGTTCGATCCGGATTTTGCACGGTTTGGACGTCCCGCCGCGCGCGGCCCGCTGATCGCGCGGCAGCTACGCGCGCCGCGCTCTTCGATGCTGCCACCCGATCAGGAACTCGAGGTGCGGCGGCAGACCTTCATTGCCGGCGACGAGCGCCATCCGGATGGCCTGCTGAAGCTGCTCAAGCTGATCGAGGGCCCGGCGGTTGTCGCACGCTTCGACCTTGTGCCGGATCCAAGTCCCAGGCGGAATCCGCGCAGCGTGACGCTGACCGTCGGCGCGCCCGCGCTCGGCTGGCTCTCGTCCGGATGGAACGGCGGGCTTCGCCTGATCGCGACGGTCCCGGGCGACATCCCGGCGCGGGTCGCGCTTGCGCGTATCGGCCTGCTGCCGCGCGCGCCCGGCACCACAATGGAGCACCTGCCGCACGCGACGCTCCAGGTCGGGAACGCGGTCGTGCGATTCGGGCAGGTGCGCTGGCAGTCGGTCGACGACAACGACCAACCGAGCACCGACGACAAGGCCAGGCGCGTGATGCTCGACTTCGGCGTGAACGAGCCCGTCTTGCGCGAGACGGCACGTACGAAGATCACGGTCGCATTGCGCGATGCGTCGGCCGATACACCGATCCGCTTCTCGATCCGCTGCGGCGTGCCGGCCGACCCGACCGAAGCGGTACCGGGACCCAATCCTGCAGGCGACCTGACTCTGGCAGCCGACAACACGGCGGGCGGCGCCCACGAGGAACTGATCCCCGGACCGCCGAACGTGCTGGAGTTCGAGCTGCCGCATGTCCCGGCGCGGCGGCGCTGGCTGCCGATCATGCCGTTCACGCTCGCGTTCGGCGATCCGGCCTATGATCGCGAGCTCGGCAGCCCCGCGAGGAGCAACGCGCTCGGCATCGACAACATCCCGCACGTGCTGGCGACCGACCGGGCCGAATACGACACCGGCGCGACAATCCATCTGGCGTTCTGGAAGCGCGAACGCAAACCGAACGCCGAGCCGGAGGCGCCGAGCGACCGTCAATGGACGCTCGGCATACAGGTCGTGCCGGCCGCCGGAAGCGCGGCGCGCGACCTCGCCATCGTCGCCACAGGCGCGACGGGAATTCGCTACAAGGTTCTCGGCCGCAAGGCCTATGCGGTCGCGCTAGCGAGCCTGCGCGAGACGCGAGAGAAGCAAGACACGCTCGAGAAGGTCGCGCTGAACGACCAGCCGGCGCAGCTGTTGCCGGGCGATCGCCTCACGCTGACGGTGACGGGAACCGGCACGGACAACAAAGCGCATTCGATCGCGGTAGACATCGGCATCGTCGCCGAGCCCGTGTTGCCGCCGCCGGCATCGTCCTACGGTCTGGCGACGCTGCAGCGCGGCGGCCCCGCCGTCGGGACCGCACTATTTGCGACCGCACCGCTGCCGCAGAAGATCGACTTTCCCGATCTGCTGAACGATCTCGCGGCCGGGCACGTGCGGCGGCGCGCCTTGTTCCTGTGGCCGTTCGTCACGTCGCAGGCGCCGCCGGCGGCAACGCCCTTCGGTTACCTGGTCAAGGTCGATCGCACCGGCGGCGGGCAGTTGCCGGAATCGCGCGAGGAGTTTGCTATACCAGAGTAATGCGCGCCGGATCATCTCCTCGCGAAAGCCTCGCTAAGCATAAAGCCGTGATCACATGGGGAAGCAGAATGACTATCTTCGACAATCTCGAGCAATACTATCCGACGAAGCCGAAAACCGAGCTCTACGCGGATCTTGGTGGCCAGTGGCCCGAGCTGGTCGACCATCCAAATTATCAAAATACGTGCGCAATACGCTTGTCAGTCGCCTTTCACGCTGCGGGTTACTCAATCCCCAAAAAGTACAAGGAAGCCATAGCCGGCGATGGCAGAAACATAATCATCAAAGTTAGGACGATGTGGGATTACGTCACCGAGCAGTTCGGCCAATTCACGTGGGGCATGAGCAAAGAGCCTGGAACCGTTATTCAGATCCCGCCAAAGAAAGGCATGCTCGTCTATCACAAAGCCTTCTCGGACGCCACCGGTCATTTCGATCTTTGGAAAGGGACGAGCTTTGTAGGTTCCGGCAACTTAGACGACGTCAAGGACGGATTTAGCATCGCGATGTGGTGGTGGGAATAGCATTGGACGACGAGCACTCGCGGCAATTCCAACTCGCCCTCTGTCGACGCTAAAGCGGAGAAGGCCATGGAGTCTTGCGCCGCCGGAGCAACATCATCGCCAAAGCTGATCTCGACTTGAACGGGGATTCGGGTTCTCCCGCGAAACGCTGTCGTCTTCACTTTGACGCCATATTGATGATCTTCGCGCATAGCCTTGACGTTCAGGCCGTCCTTGTCGTCGAGATCGATCTGGAACCCCTTCACGGCCGGCAGCATCTCATCTCTTGACTTCTTTGGCCTGCCCCGCGCAGAGCTTGAGTGAGGAAGGCCCGCAACTATCAGAACGGCCAAAAGCCGGCCAAAAAGGCCAGCATTTCGCTGCCCCACTGCACGAAGATTTGGTACCAGCCAGACAACGTTTCATAAGCAACCTGCAGTGCACCTAGGAAGAAAACGAAACAGATGATGATAGCAAATAACTTGCCAAACCCCTCGTCACCCTTCGGGTCGCTGCTCTGGTAAACGCAGTCAAATGATCCCGCTGCTGTTCTGCATAGGCGGCAACGCGCCGATCGCCGCTGGCCAGCGCTATTTTCTGCCAACTCTGCGTCGCCTTTATGGCATACTCCCGGCTTCTTTCGGCCTTCGCCAGACTGCGCCGTCCGCTCCGCTTGGCGTCGTACCGTCCCTGTGCCGCCTCGCTGGTCCCGACGTGCTCGGTCCGCCCTTCCCTGCTCACCGGCCTCACCTGATTGCGGGTAAAGGCGGGCGGACTGGCGAACTCGCGACGATCGGTCATCTCCATCGCTATTCCCTGCGCCCGGGCCATCTGCGCCATTGTGGCCCGCCATTCCCGAAACACCTGCGGGGTCGTCTCGATCCGATCACCCGATTCCGATCGCATGGTGATGATCGCGTGCGCATGGACATGTGGCCGCTTGCCTCCATCCCCTTCTTCCTTCGGATCGTTGGCCGGATCATGCATGGCAAACACGTAGCGATGGCCGGCGAACTGCTCGGCGAGGAAGTCGCGTGCAGCGTTTTCAAACGCCCCGACATTCGTACCGGCCCGGGCCGACATGATCAGGTGCATCACGTCGCGGCCTTTGCGGCTGTGCAGATCACCGCGCCATTCCTTTTGCACCACGTCGCCAGCATGTTTTTCGTCACCGATGACTTGGCCGCGGTCGTCGCGAATGTCGCCGTCATGGCATTCAACCAGGCTTCGCAATTTGCTGGCGCCATACTCGACACCGTTGCCGTAGCCATGGAACGAGAACCGTGCAGCCACATCCTGCGCGGCCGCACTCACGTCATATCGCACCTGAATGACGCTGGCGGCCTTGTCGTCGCCAGTCAGCCGCTCCCCCTGCCCGCTTCTGAGAACGACCGCTCCTTGAACCGTCA
Source organism: Mesorhizobium sp. M0522 (assembly GCF_040321085.1). Lineage (NCBI taxonomy): Bacteria > Pseudomonadati > Pseudomonadota > Alphaproteobacteria > Hyphomicrobiales > Phyllobacteriaceae > Mesorhizobium > Mesorhizobium sp. M0522. The sequence continues at coordinate 93,735 of NZ_JAMYQW010000010.1, read as the reverse complement.
GAGCGCCGTCGGCCTGGTGCGTGACAGCGTAAGCATAGCGTCGATCGCCGAACGTGCTCGTCAAACTGTTCCTGACCAGCTCATGCATCGCCTCGTCTGACCAAACCGCCGCAGTCGCAATCTCTACGGTGAAGCTGCCGATATCGCGGCTCTCCACTCGGTTCTGGAATAGATGATTCCAGTCTCCCCGCAACCGCGCTAGATCCTCGCGGCTGCTGATGCGCTCGCCGTTCTCGTTCTCGCGGCGAGCTCGCCGCCGCGCGACACATAATTCAGCATCGCCCCTACCCTCGCGCCGGCGCCGTAGGATGCCATTTTGACAACCGTGGGCTGGCTGCCCTGGGCCACCGCCGCTAGCCGAACTTCTATTGGACGGGACACCGCTGCTGCCCGCGTCTCGGCCACGAAGATCGACTTGGTGGCCGTCCGCCGCATTTTCGGCTGGCTGCCACCGCCGCCACCAGCACCACCGCCACCGCCCAGCGCGGCCATCGGTTTCAATAGACGCTTCATTTCGTCTTCGGCCGACGAACGGCGTTTTGGCCCAAGCGATAGCTCATGCAGCAACGCCGCGCGGCGCTGCTCCCATTCGCTCGTGAAGGCGCCGAAGAAGATTTCCACCCCTTACCCATCCCCTCGCCGCTTATGGCCGGCGCGCTTCGCCAGCGATCGCAACTCCGTCATAACGGCCGCTTGGACGCGCTGCACGTTCCCGAGATTGATGTCGACATCACTCGGATGAACGCCTTTGCCGCTGTTGAGCGCCCGCGCGACCTGATTGAGGTTCACGCCGATCGCGCGCAGCAGCAATGCCATCACGAGGCGGTCTTCCTCGGTAAGGAATGGCCGAGCGCCCGCTCCCTCGATGATGAGCGACCGGAAGAACCCGGAAACCGTCATGTCGGCCGCGTTCGCGGCCTTCTCGATTGCTGCATATTCGTCCGCGCTGACGCGGGCATGCACCATTCGACCCTTCCGGTTCGGCTCGAGCCGGACCTCGAATTTCGCGTCGTCCATGGCCTTGGGCCCCCTCTGACTGGCGCTTGCGGCAGGCATCGAGGGCTTGTTCCTCGATCGTCAATACACGTGAAATAACCACTTAGTGGGAGAAATCTTCGAACGGCCCACATTTCGCTCGTCCACATCGAAACGATGTCAGAGCCTCCGTCCCTGCCCTTTCAAACGCTAAAACGCTCTCCAGGGTTCACCTCCAGGACCGCTTTGTCGGCCTTTGTGCCCCTCGTACTCGTCCGCAAGGGGAAGCTCCGCTCTTCGCCCTGGCGGACTGCGTGCGAGCGTCACAGACGGCTTCGCGCGGCTCCAGGGTTCACAACAAAAAAGAGCGGGAAGTCCGGTGCCGACTTCATCGGTCAACAAGCGAAGTTGGGCGACTGTGGAGACTTCTACGATGGCTCAAACGGCAGTGCGCGGTTGATCCCATTTCACACGACTTGTTCACACGATGTGTTCACATGCCACGACGTTACGACGTGAAAGCACGATGTGATTAAAGTATCACACGCTAGGATAGTGAGTGTGATCGCATGGTGTAAAAATGCCATGCGAAAGCAAGCATTCGCTTCGTTTGGAAATGCTATTGCTCCAAGAGTAGCCATGAGCGTGGCGACGGCCTCCCGATTTGAAGTCTTGGGAGACGGCAAAAGAGGAATCGAACATGCCTCGAAGAATTTGCGCGATCAGCGGAAAAGGCGGCGCCGGGGAAGACGGCGGTCATTATCCTCGTTGCCGGCGAGTACGCTATTCATGGAAAGAAGGTTCTTCTGATCGATGCCGATCCGCGCCAGAACCTCGCCGAATGATGGAATCGATGTGAGGCCAAGGAGAATCTTCCGGCCAACATCGAGCTGCACAGCGCGGCAACCCAGCGAAGCATTGAAACCGTGCTTGCCGAACAAGACGGCGTCTATGACGTAATCCTGATGGACTCACCCGGCGTCGACAGCGTCATCCGCGATACGATTATCCGCAACTCCGACCTGGTACTGACGCCAATCCAGCCGAACCAGGATGAAATCAAGGCGGCCGGCGAAGCCGCCACCATCACAGCGGATATTGGCGACCGGGAGGGGCGCACGATTCCCCACGTGAACGTGGTGACGCGCATCGCCCTGCCGGGCCGTGTTCTCGAGGCTTACAGGCTGATCCGTCCGTTCATCGCCAATCTTCGCGACAATGGCTATGAATCGACATTGATGGAAACCGAGCTCACCGAACGCAATTGCTACCGCGAAATCCGCAACGGCCTCGGCACTTGCAGATGCTCGAGCTGACCGACCCGGTGATGAAGGGTCGCGCGGAGGTCGCGGCGCTTGTGGCCGAGCTCGATGGCCATCTCGCGGCAAACCGGGAAAAGGTGGGAAATGTCTAAACCAGGCAAACTGTCCGTCTCTGACTTTCCGATCGCACCGCGACGGCCGAAGCCAGCCACGTCCAAAGCCTGGGGAGCGCAAGAGCAAGGCGATCAAGCGTGCCCTGGCTCAGGAGGAGGGACGCTATCACCTGCGCGACCTGAAGCGGGCGCACGCGCGGGAAGCCAAGCACTACGTCAATTGCCCTCTGGACTACGACACGAAGCTGCGACTGCAAAAGGCCGCCTTCGACAACGACATCAAGATGACGGTGATCATAAAGGCAGCCATCGACCAGTTCCTCCGAGACAATGGCTATTGATCCATGGGCGGTTGAAGCCTCCTGCTCGGGATGACGATCAGTATTCGTATTGGCATCTACGCCGCACCGTGGGTCGGTCGCCAAGGCTTCGACTTGGGTGAAGGCTCAAATGCCGCTTCCCCATTGAACGGGCTTATGGAATCCGCTCTCGAACTCCTGGCGCATCTGGGGTGGGTCGATGGGGAAAAACTTGTCGAAGCTGTGTTCGAGGGAAAGCCGGGTGCTTGGCGAATGGTTGCAGCCAAGGCCAACTGATTTTCTCTCAGTGGGCAGTGCCTGTCCCCGCGCCAGCTCAAGGGCGTTATGAATGCAGGCTTCCGCTGGAAAGAACCATGCTCAGCGAGCGCAGCACGGCCGTGATGGTTGCTTATTGGGAGTAGCCAAAAGCGCTACCCTCACTCCCCGCTTCTGGAAAATCGCTGTGCAAGAGCGTGCCGGGGCGCCCTTGGGGCAATCCCGTTTTCAAATGTTTGATTGAGATCGTCGCCCTGTCCGCGACTGGAAAAAGGCAAGAAGGGAGAGGACGTGGCTAAGGATATGGACGTCTATAAAAACAAAATGGAATTGGTTGAGACGATCGATCCCGAGATCGATAAACCTGTTTTCCGCCACCCAGGGTTCGAAGGCATCAAAACCCTCGGCGAGATTGATGAAAGAATTTCCGCCTTCATCCGCAAGGCGCGTGAGGACAAGGATCTGACCCGCGCAGAGCTCGCGCCCTTGCTTGGCCTTTCGATGCAGGTTTATGGCCGCTATGAGCGCGCATTCTCAAAAATGCACGTCACGCGCATGATCCACCTGTGCGAAATCCTCGGGTTCATGCCGATGGAGATGCTGTTCAGCGCTGCCCCGCATCTATGGGGCCGCACGCCGGAGGAAGCGCGCGACACCATGGAACTCGCCCAACAGGTCGTGTCTCTGCCGCACGGCACCAAGCGCGATCTGCTGGCCCTGGTTAAGAAAATGGTCGACTTGGAGCGTGCCGCCGGTGGCACGCCGGGGGATGCGTCAAAACTGCCGCCACGAAGTTTGTAGGTCCCGAACCCGTGGTCAGTGCCGCGCGCCGCCTTGCAGCAGGTAGCGATAACCGGATGTGGTCATCCAGCGGGCACGCGCCAAATGCGTCTCCCACGCTCTGCGCGCCCGCTTCGGTTCCTGGTCGGGATTGATGTGCAGCACGATGCGCGACACCTCCCGCCAGTCGGCATCGTCCGTCGCGGGCGTCCAGCAGACGCAGATACGTAACCATGTGCTGCTCGTCGTATCCGGTCAGCACCGGGGACTCCGGCGCGACGTCGGCAACTTGAGGGTCAAGGGGCGACTTTTGCATCAGTCCCGATCGATCTAGGTGGATTCCGGACAAGAAATCATCTGGGAACCAGCTTTGCAAGCAAACATCGTCTCAGAATCCCGAAAGCCGCGCTGCCGAGCGCATCTTTATATTGACAGCGCCTTCAAATAACATATAAAGATGCGCTCGTCCGATTAACTCGCTCACTGGAGAATAGTTCATGGCTGAAAAATTGGTGCAGATGACCCTGAGGCTCACAGAACCGCTGAAGTCTGCGTTGGCGGCAAAGGCAGCGCGAGAAGGTCAGGAGGAAGCCGATTATGCGGCTGGAGTATTGGCAAGGCATCTCATGGACGTGATCGGTGAACAGAATCCGAAGGAAGCAGAGAGGATGCGAGCGGAGCTGGAAATCAAGGATAGGATGATCAGCCTGGCTAGAAAATTCAAGGCGGAGGATGGATTTGACCCGAGCGTGACGCTGAAGGTTTTCCAGCATCTCAAGAACGACGAGGATATGGACAGGAAGTACCGGACGGCGATCGGCGGCCGCCCCGGCAACGAGAAGGGGAACCCGATCAAAGCTCGCATCAATCGTAGCCTCGGGGCAGCAATCAAGACCGCGGTCGGTGCAAGACCGGAAAAAACCGCAAACGGCGATCCCGTGAAGGTACCTGTCTCCGGCGAGTACATTTTTTCGTACACGCTACTGGCACGGGCATAGATCGACGTTGGGCAGCATATAGTTGAAGGGTTATCGGGTGCCAAACGATTTCAGACTTCCTCCTGTGGTCGCCGAATTGGTGGCGGCGCGGAACAAACTGCGGGAGCACTACAAAAGTGCTGGCCTGAATTTCACATTGGATGGCAATCTGGTGGGCGATATCGGCGAGGCCATTGCCGCCGAACTCTTCGGCGTCACGCTCGTGCCTGGAAACGGAACAGGAATCGACGGCCATGCAGCTGACGGGCGATCCGTTCAGGTGAAGGCAACCGGTACGGGACGCGGACCGGTCTTTCGGCATGTGGACACGCGTGCGGATCACCTGCTGTTTTTCGATATCGATTTCGGCAGCCTCAAGGGTGAGGTCATCTTCAACGGCCCGGAGAAGGTGGCCTTGGCAAAGATGCCCGTGAGCTGGATCGGGCAGCGTCCGGTTGCCAAAGGCATCATTCGGGCGGCTGACAAATCAGTAGACGATGGAGATCGGCTAAGGCGCATAGATCGCTAGCTGAGAACCCCGGCAACGTATCCGCTCACGCCGCGCCTTTTGATTTCAGCCCGGTCGCAATGATCACAGCAAGCTCGAAATCGCATTGCGGGCGAGCGGCTCCCGAATACCCCGTCGAGAATTCTGACCGACAGACTCGGACGTTCCCTGGATTTCGGACCTTGGAAGTAGGTCGAGATCGTCTCTCTCATGCAGCTCTGCGACCTCATCATCTCGTTCACCTGGTCGATCTGGCGGAAGCGTTCTTCAAGCATGTGTTCGCGATTGAGACTCAAGACGTCAGTCGATGCGACTGTTTTCTCGGCCATGAATCGAAGACGCGAAACGTCGCGGTTTACACTTGAGCCATTGTGGAACATGACAGCCACAGACGGCCTTCCGTCCCGGCCGGCACGGCCGAATTCTTGCAGCTGATCCTCGACAGAGGCCGACTGCTGCCAGTGGATGACCAAGCGGACGTTCGGGACATCAAGACCCATCCCAAACGCGTTCGTGCATATGATCTGGTCGACTGACGGCCTGCTCTGCCCGAGGAACCTTTTCACAAGTTCCTGACGATCCCAAGAGGTTCCCAGCTTCGAATGGTACAAGGGGATATCAAGCCCGCCATCGCGTAGCGCCTGCTGCATCTGCTCGCCGACTGCTACCGACGGCACGAAGACCATCGCCTTCTGGCCGCGGAGCTGAGGCAGTCTGAGCAGAGTAGCGATTTCGGTTGCCCTCTGTTCGGTCGCACACCTCCAACGGGCCAGCGCGATATTGGGACGGTCTACGTCCCGAACGAAAACTACGGCATCGTCAACACCAAGCGAAGCTAGAATGCGTTCCTGCATCTTCCTCCCTGCCGTCGCAGTAAATGCGAGCACGGGTGGCGATCCCAATTTCTCCCTGACCTCACGTAGGCGGCCGTATTCAGTTCGGAAATCGCGACCCCATTGGTCGACGCAATGGGCTTCGTCGACGACCAGGAATGTTGGCTTCGTTTGCTTGAGGCGCTGTCGTTCTTCCTCGCTGCGGACGAAAAACCGCTCGGGTGCGAGATACAGCAATTTGATCGCGGATTGGCCGAGTAACGAAAACCGCGTTTGCTTCTCTTCTGCATTTAGATCGCTATTGATGAAGGTGGCCGGAATCTTTTTGGCGAGTAGGTCCGATACCTGCTCCGCCATCAGGGTCTTCAGCGGACTGACAACCATGGTGAGACCGCGACGGAGAACCGCAGGAAGTTGGAAGCACAGCGTCTTGCCGGATCCGGTTGGGCTGACGACGAGAACGGATTTGCCTGACAGGGCAGCCAGAACGATCGGCAGTTGCCCTTGGCGGAACCGATCCAATCCGAAGAGACGGAGAGCCGGGCCGAAATTCGCGACCGCTTCCGAATTCTGACCGTCAGTATCCAGCCATGTGGCCAGCCTGACCGCCCATCTTTCGATAACCCTGCGTGCTAGTCCGCCTGCAAGATTTGGATGATGAGATGCGTGGCACCCATTGCAGAGGGTGACGAGGTTCGAGAGTTCGTCACTTCCGCCCATTGACCGCGGCAGGAGATGGTGAACATCAGCCTCGGCGGACTTCACGGGTGTCGAGCAGGCCACGCAGCGGTAGTCATCGCGTTTGAGAACCAGGAGGCGAGTGGCCTGCCATGTGCCCGCGTTAGTCGATTGGTCCATCATCGGTCATGCCCATGCCCCGTGAAGGTATAGACCTGTAGCAGACGTGGGTTTACCAAAGATGGCGCTGCGAATGCTAAACGCATAGGAACCTTCCCCCCGACACTGCCGCTCTCGGTGCGACGTAGACATAGCGACCGTTTCACCACCCGCGACTTCCACGCTCCGTAAAGGTAAACCTCCCTCAGAGTACATCGACGCGAATCGCCTTCGACTGGCATCGCTTCCTAGGATCAAAGAATTCATGTCCAAGGCTCAACCACTGTTCAACGCTCGGGTACTGCGCAACGTACTTAGAGGTGAGAGGAAGCGCGGCCTGGAGGTTCCGGCCTCTGCCGTGGCCGCGATGGGTCATTGGATCGATCAGTTGGACCGGGGGGTGCTGAATCGTCTTAGCGAAAGCTCTGCCGAGCAGACCTTCAACAGCGAGATTTTCGGCACTGTGCTCGGCTACCTCCAAGCAGGCAAGGCCGTAGAGGCTACGATGGTTCCGAAACGATCAAGCGGTCGTGATACGCCCGATTTCGTCCTCGGCCGTTTCGATCTGACCGCCGGCATCGAGGAATGGGGCGCGGTCGGGGAGATCAAGAACGCCAAGACAGACCTCGATCAGCCACAGATGGGTCGGCCGAGTCGCGAAACGCCGGTCGAGCAGGGTTTCCGCTACGCGACAAAGAAGCCCGGGGTGGAATGGGTGCTGGTCACTAACCTCCGCGAGATACGCCTGTACAAGAACGGCTACACTGGAGCCTACCATTCTTGGGCCCTAGAATCGCTCCGCGATCTAGAGCAGCTTTTTGAGTTCTACGTCCTGCTTCGACCCGAGGGCTTGCTAGCGCGCGGTCGCGAGCCTGTCGCAGACCATGCGTTCCGGGAATCTATCTCGGCGGGCCGGGATCTGACCGAAGGGTTCTACGGTCTCTATAAGGCAGTCCAGCAGAAGCTCATCGACTGCCTTCGGGGTCAATCCGCGTCGGCAGGCATGACGGCGACACAGCTCTATGGCAAGACCCACAAGCTCCTGAACCGTGTGCTGTTCATGGCGTTCTGCGAAGACCATCCGGCCGAACTCGTCCCGAGAAATACCTTACGGCAGCTCGTCCAGAGGGCGCGTGCCAACGGCCGCCAGGGCGCGTACTGGCGCGAGTACCGGACGATCTTCTCGGCATTAAACATAGGCGGCGGTATCGACGGCATCGCGCTCAATGCCTTCAACGGCGGCCTCTTCGCCCATGACCCATATTTCGATGCGGTGGAAATTCCCAACGCTTTCTTCGAGACCCGATTCAGAGTAGGGCGCGGGCGACGCCAAAGCTTAGAGATTGTCGGGATCTTCGGGTTCGAAGTCTACGATTTTGCCGAGGATCTCAATGAACAGGCACTGGGCGCGATCTTCGAGCAAAGCCTCAAGGATATCTCTAGTGGACCCGCCCGCGTTCGCGGCTTCGGAGAAATGGATGTAACCAGTCAGCAGATTGGAGGAGTCTATTACACGCCTCGTGAGATCACCTCGTACCTCATGGAGCGCGCGCTGTCCCTCACCTTCGAAATACTGCAGAAAGAAGCGGAAATCAGTACCGCCACCAATTCTCGGATCGGCACGGGACGTGGGGCGGCACGTCGCCGGCAGACCCTCCAGCTTATCAACTATGCCGAGAAGCTCGGCGCGCTGAAGGTGATGGATCCGGCATGCGGTTCCGGCGCATTCCTCGTAGAGGCCTTGAGCCAATTGCATGATGAGTTCGAGAAGACAAACCGCGCACTGGCCGAACTGCGCGGCTCGCGGCGACAGAGGTCCCTCCTAGACCTCGATCGCCAGATCCTACGCCAGAATCTCTTTGGCCGCGATTTGCTACCCGAGTCGGTGGAAATCTCGCGGTTGAGCATATGGCTTCGGACCGCGCGCCGCGGTGAAAAGCTCGAGACACTCGACACTTCAATCACCGTCGGAGATTCGCTTCGTGGGGATGACGTTGAGACCTATGACGTCGTCATCGGTAATCCGCCTTGGGGTGCCGAGCTCGAGGGCTGGTCGGCGGAGATGTTGGACGAGCGTTTTCCCGACAGCGGCGAAGAACGGGACTCCTACGCGCTGTTCATCATCAGAGCGTGGGAAATGCTTAGGCGAGATGGGATTCTGGCCTTCATCGTTCCGAACTCCTGGCTCACCGTCGACGGCTACAGATCATTGCGAGCTTGGATGCTGCGACACTTCGAAATTCTGGAGGTCACTAACACCTGGAAGATATTTAGCGACGTCAACCACGACACCGTGCTGCTCGTGGCGAGGAAGCGGAGCGAGCCGCTCGCAAACGTGGCTTCCGCCAGCGAAACCGCAATGCAGATTAACGCCTTGGCGCGCGGTCGTTCAGAGAGTTCCAAGCTTAAGCAGCTCGCCGAACGTGACTGGTCCATTGCGCATGAGGCGACGGAGGGGTTCCAGGCTCGGCAGCCGAACCATCGCTTCGAAGTAATCTATCCGCCACGTATCGCCGATGAACTGGACCTAATCGCAGCCCGCTGCCAGCGATTAGATTCGGTCGCTGACGTTACCGTTGGCATCCAAGTCTACCATCATACCAAGGTGCCGAAGGAATTCATCACACGGCGTGGATTCCACAGTAGGACACGCGAAGGTAGCGACTGGTATCCCTATGTCGACGCGAACGATGTGCAACGGTATTTCGTCGAGCCAAGCACAACTCAGTGGCTCAAGTATTCCGACCTGCTCCGCGACAAGCGGGACTTAAACCACTACGCCAAACCGCGCATCTTGGTTCAACAGATCTTCTGGCAGGGTATGTCCGCCTCCCTTGATGTGCCGACGAACCCGGTACTTTATCTCAACACGCTCTTCGCTATTTACAATGCAAGGAGAATCGGCCTTCCCACGCTGCTTGGTCTGCTCAATAGCCGCTTCGTTTCGGCAACCTACGAGCGCTTTGCCAATCGGCTGTTCGGCGACAAATTTCCGAAGGTCAGCAAGCTGGATCTCGCGAGCATTCCGGTGCCACGGATGAGCAAGGCCACCGCAGGGACCATCGCCGAAGCGGCGCTGGCGCTGCAGAGCGAATGGGAGTTCTTGCGGCGGGCGATACGAGAGGCCGGCCAAGATCTCGCTGCGGCCAAGCCCGATGCAAGGCTTGCTCGATTTGACCAGTTTTGGTTGATGTCGGAGGCGCAATTCACTCGCCGGGCTTCTGAAGCCTTCGGCCCTCTTGTGGCGTCACAATTGGATCTTGTTCGCGCGGCCCATCGGAAGGCCAAAGGCGCCGTCGATTCGCGCTGGCACATAATCACGGAAGCCGAGCGGACGTTGGAGGGTGCCGTGCGCAAGGCCTATCGCGTGAGCGATCGTGTCTACGACGCCGTCATTGATCGGGCGCCAGTCCCAAGTATTACTTGGGCACTGCGTCCTTGAGACGGTACGCCATGGTCGCGACTGGTCATGTCGCAGCGATGTCCGAAATTTGTATATCTTTTTCGGACGTCACCACCTTGTCCTTTGTCCGAAAAAGACCTACACTTTTCGGACATGAACAGCGACTCACCTGATCTAAAAGCAGCAATGCTAGAGCGCATCCGCGCGCATGCGCCGCGCAAGGTATGGACGCCTAGCGATTTCGTCGATCTCGCCTCGCGGGACGCTGTTGATAAGGCGTTGCAGCGGCTGACGAAGGCCGAAACCCTCAGGCGGATCGATCGCGGGCTTTACGATCAACCTGGCTTCAATAAGCTTACCCAGAAACCCAACCCGCCCGATCCGCGCTCAGTCATCGACGCCGTCGGGCGCCGTGACCAAACCCGGATGCTTGTCGACGGCATGACCGCTGCGAACGACCTGGGCATGACCGACGCCGTGCCGGCCAAAATCGTGGTCCATACCGACGCGCGGCGGCGGCCGATCAAGCTCGGCAATGTGACGATCAACTTTCATCCGACGGCCGCCAGCAAGTTGTTCTGGGCAGGGCGACCAGCGATGCGGGTCGTTCAAGCGCTTCATTGGCTGCGCGATCTCTTGGGCCGTGAAGGTGAGAGTGAACGGGTCAAGCGCAAGCTTGCCAAGCTTTTCGACGATCCAACCGCCGGGCCGCCCCTCAAGACCGATCTAACTGCCGGGATGACGGCGCTACCGACATGGATGTGGGTGTTTCTCAAGCCGCTTGTCGACGGCGACGTCGGCGATCATCGTCGGCATGTCGCCGATGTTCGCGCTGCCGGTGCTGCTGCTGATGATGATGCCGACGATAATCATGGCGATGATCGGCATCGTGCTGTCGGCATCCGCTCGAGGAGCAAGCCCGTCTCCACCCGCAAGCCGCAAACCGACAAGAGCGGTCTAACCCGCGCGACGAAGACATGAACCCGGCTTTTGATGAGGTTCTTGCAGCCGGATCGGACGCGATGTTGAGCGCCTTCGATACGACTGCGCTACGCCTCGGCACGACATCGCAGAATATCGAGAAGGATTTCTGGGTCTGCTGGGCGCTGGATGCCTGTTCCATGATCTTCAAGCCGGAGGCCCCCGCCTGCTTTTCAAGGGAGGCACGTCCTTGTCCAAGGGGTTCGGTCTGATCAGTCGTTTCTCGGAAGACATCGACGTGACGGTTTTTCGGGACGATATCGGTGAGCCGGCGACGATTGAGGAGCTTGACGCACTCAGCGGCAAAAAGCGTCGGGCACGGCTTGAGGTTCCGTCGCAAACTCCAGCTGAGGTCGCAAGGGCAGGTTGAGCGTCACGCGTCGCTCATGGGGCGAGGATTTCGGACTGCTTGGCAATGGAGGGCGTCGGATCGTAGGCAAACCTCGCCTGTCGCTTGCGCATCATATGAACCATCTCGATGCCCGAGAGGATAATTTCGGCGGTTGTCGTTGACTGAAGCCGAGCATGGGCCGGACGCGGCACTTTGATCCGCCTATGATCCTGTTCGACGCGGTTGTTTAAATACTGGCTCTTGCGGATTCTGATCGGCTTCAGTGCTCGTCGCGATCGATCCCGCAGGCGATTTTCAAGATCGCAAGATTGGATGGCCTCGTGATTGGTCTGGCTGCCGTCGATGGCGATACGTTCCGGCCTGCCATGGCGCTGCAGGGCCGTAAGAAGCGTTTGGCCGCGGGCAGGTCACGGTTTTCGCTGAAAAAGAATTCGACCGTATCGCCCACGCTGTCGACGGCGCGGTAGAGATACATCCAGCGACCGCGCACCCGGACATAAGTTTCATCAACGTGCCACTTGCCGGTGACCGGACGTTTTCTCCGGTTGAAGCGTTCAAGCAGCAGAGGCGAAAAATGCACGACCCAGCGGTGGACAGTGGAATGGTCGACGTGAATGCCGCGCTCGGCCATCATCTCTTCCAGATCGCGCAGGCTGAGATTGTAGGCAAGATACCAGCGAACTCACAGTAGGATCACGGATCGATCAAAATGGCGGCCTTTGAACATGACAAACTCCCGGAAAAAAGAGCAAGCGTCATGCAGCAAATGACCTTTCCGAAAAGTTTGCGACAGAACCCGCGACAATCCGTACAGCCATGCCATATGCGCCCGGTTCGTACGAACGGTTCTGGCGCAGACAAATGACAATTATGGTGCGGACTTTGCGACCCGAATTTCTGAACTTGGCGGAAACCTGACGGATGCCTTTCTCGATGCTGCAATGAAAGTGGCAAGCGGAGGCTACTATCACAATGCTTCGACCATTGCGGCTGCCTCCTTGGTCGACCTTCCTCGGTATGAAAAAGTGCTTGCAGCGGCTTTTGCAACTCTAAGGGTCGGACCCGAACAGCGAGCCGAACTCGATGCCCTTTCGGAAAGAATTCAAAACGGCGAGCTCGATGCTGCGGCCGAAGATTGGTACTCTGATCCGGGAGATGGTCATCTTGGTCCCGAGGAGATGGTCACGGCCTATGTTGATAAGATCCGTGCCGATGGCAATTGGGAAACGCTTTCCCGTCACGCTCTGATAAAGGATTTGCTTCCCTATTGGTGTGATGCAATCCACGCATCGCTTGGTTCGGCCCCGCTAGATGAAGTCGAAGCAGTGGTCCAACGCGGGACTCACTTTGGCTGGGAAGCTCGAGCTTGGCGACTGGCGGCAGCGCGGTGGGACAATCGTTTCTTACGGCAACTCACCGAGCGAATCCTTGCCCAAGACGAAGATGCTGAGGTGCGAAGCGCGCTTGGCTTTTGCCTTGCAAATGCCGCATCCGAATCGATTTCGGAGATTCTGTCGATTCCAAGTTTGACGGTGCAATAGCGCGTCCTCATCACCTTCGACCTATGGAACGTCGCGAAGGACAGTACCATCGCCGATCACGTGAAGGCGCAGCTGCCTTTCGCCGAGCGGGGAATTTTCGGATTGCTGAAGAGAGAGGGCGAACTATGGGAACCTGCGACCGGTGCGGCGCTGGCGCTATTGTCCGATACTATCCAGTCAGCCTCGCCGGCCCTGCTCATCCAAATTGCGCGTATTAGAGTTAGCAAGCGGCGAACCACCCGACATAGCGCTCAAGAGAGCCCTTGAGCTATCAATTACGCCGGCTGACGCCGTTGATGCTGTTTCGCTGGCCGTCCATGCTGAGAAGTGGGACCTCGTCCGACTTGCCCTGGACCAGCGCGTTGCTGATGCGCGCCAACTCGCCCTAGAGACACTCAGTGCGCGTGAGTCAACGCCCTTCGGCCCGTCTCTTCTCGCGCTGATCGATGACAAGGGAAGCCGCGTCAGGCGTGCCTTGGTAGGGCTTCTCTTAGAGCGCCAACATCCCAAACATTACGATGCTCTACTCAAGATTTGTCGCGACAGCTGGTCCAACACGGAACCATTTCATGATGAACCACCGTCTTATCCGATTGCACGAGAGGCAATCGATGCGATCGGAAGTTACGATCAGCTCGACGATGATGCTTGCACCCAACTGATCGATATTGGCTCAACGAGCGCCGACCGTCTCTTAAGAGTCCGAGCGTTTACAGTCGTTTCAAACAAAGGAACTGCTGGGGCGCGGCGAGCACTTTGGGCAGTCTCGGAGACACGTCCGTTTGACTGGCGGAATGTGGACGCCATTGATGCCTTGGCTGGCTGCCCATTTGTTGAGCCAGACATCGTTTCGTCCGTCGGGCTAGCCGACCTTTTACGTCAACCAGCCCCTATCGCAGCGTCAAAGTCCGTGCTGGTTGCTGCACACGCAGATATTGAGGTAGCGGGCGCCACCTTCGACAAGATCGCTCATTCCGATAGCAGCCTGCCACTCTTGTTACTGGGTTGCGTGTTGCTTGCCCGTCGCGACCGTTTCCTGGCCAACCGATTGCTCGACCTCCTACCAAAAGACCATGTTGCGAGGGGTATTCTCAATATCTCAGATCAAAATCTGCTTCCGTCTGGTTGCATCGACGATCTGGGCCATATTCGGGTTCGTCAGGAAGTCCTTCATTGGCTTGGCCGCGGTATCACTATCGAGAACCGAAAAACGCGCCGAAGCTCGGTGGCGCGGCGGCGTTTTGCAGCCTGGTGGGAAGCGGGGAGCGGCGCTGTTGTCTAACGACTGCTCGCCGGTCGGTTCACCCGAGGCAGACCCTCTAGTGTGAACGTACGCTGCCGAACGACATGCCTCCATTGGATATTCCAGCGGGCACGCCGTGCTGTCCCACCAGTCGCTTAGATGGGGTCAGAACAAGAGCTGTTCAGAATCGTACGCTAAGGCCAAACGAAATATGAACATCATGCCGCCCGTCGGATTGGTGCTGGCAAGCGAAGCGATCTGAAGCCTTCGGGCATCTTGAGTTCAGAATCCCAGGTGTAGATGCCTGTGAGGTTGATGTGTTCCCAACTGAGCGGCGAGACGTGTTTGAGCAGGTCATCCGGGATAGTCCGACCCGCCATGCGCAGGTGTGTGGTTGCGCGGTCAAGATAGACGGTGTTCCAATGGACGATGGCGCTGACGACGAGATTGAGACCGGAAGCGCGGAATGCTTGGCTCTCGAATGAGCGGTCACGGATTTCGCCGCGCTCATGGAAGAACACCGCGCGCTTCAGTTTGTGCGCTGCTTCGCCCTTGTTGAGGCCGGCTTGGCACCGCCGGCGCAAGGCCGGGCTCGAATACCATTCGATCATGAACAGTGATCGCTCGATCCGGCCGAGTTCCCGCAGCGCTTGGCCAACTGGCTTTCCTTCGGAGACGCCGAGAGCTTCTTCAGGATCGTCGAGGGGACGACGGCGCGCGTCGCGATCGATGCGGCCAGATGCAGCAGGTCGTCCCAATGATCAAGAATCAACGCGCGTTGATCGGTGCGCCGATGTGGCTCGTCAGCGCCGGGTAGGCATCGCCCTTCTCGAATTGTGAAACTTTCGATCTGTGAGGTTGCGTAGCCGAGGCGCGAAGCGTTTGCCGACAAGGGCGAACAGGCCGAAGACGTGATCGCTCGCGCCACCGGTGTCCGTAAAATGCTCCTGGATGTCCAGGATCGTTTCCTGGTCGAATAGTCCGTCGAGCACATAGGCCGCTTCGCTTTCCGTGGGGCTGATGGGCAGGTCCGACAGGTGGCTGTAGAATTTCGATCTCGGTTCGCTGCCATAGTGCAGATTGACGTCGCCGCGTTTTGCTGCTCGGTCGCTCGCACGGAAGAACTGTCCGTCGGACGACGCAGTCGTTCCGTTGCCCCACAGACGGGAATGCGGGTGCCCGCCGTGTGCGTCGGTGATGCAGGCCTGAGCGCCGCGATAGGTTTCTGATCGGGCATGGAAGGTGCGCATCCAGCCAATCTGATGGGCGCTGATGCCCTTGGAAGCGCCGGCCATCCGCTTCGGACCGAGATTGGTTGCATCGGCCAGGATGCCGGCCAGCATGGCAGAGACATTTCGTGGGGCGTCGCCTGTGCGGACATGTGTGAAGTGATCGGCAAAGCCCGTCCACTCATGCACTTCCCTCAGCAGGTCAGGAACTTCGACCAGCGGATACATCTCGCTGATCTCTGCGTTCAGTTCTTCGGCTGCCGCAGGAACGTCGCCGACAGTCGGCGTCACGATCAGCGTTCCCGCTTCGAGACGAACACCATCGAGCTTACCTGCGCGAGCGCGATAGGCCAGGCGCTTCAAATTGAAGTCCAGCACCTGCTTTACTTCGTTCAGCCAGGCGGCGCCGTCGCTGCCCACACCAAGGCCAAGCCGATCCTCCTCCTTCATCGTGGTGAACGTCGATCGCGGCATGAGGTGCTCGTCGATCGGGCGGAACGAGCGGCTGCCCTCTATCCATATATCCGCCGAGCGAAGGCGCTCGCGCAATGCAGCGAGAGTGGCGATCTCGTAGAGGCGGCGATCAGGCTTCTGCTGCCCAAAGATCAGTTTCCGATCGGTTGGACTGAGATGGCTGGTCGGAACACGCTCGGGCAGTGCACGCCGTCCCTACGAATGAAGCCTTTGGAGCATCGCAATGGCTGTGAGCAAGGAGTCGTGGCGGCGCGCTGAACGAAACGTAAAGGTCGCCAGGAACGCCGTCGCGTATTTGAGGACGCCACTATACTGCTCGGCCGCCAGGACCAGTGGGGATGCCTCATTTTCCTCGACCATTGCTGCAAGCTCCGGCTTCATCCGAAGCAGCCTGTGCCAACCGACCTTCTGGTCGACCACCTCAAGTGCGTCCTGACCGATCGTTGGCCGACTGCAGCGCCGATATCGTATCGAGGAACAGACGCAGGGCCTTGGAGGTGTCTGTCCGATGGTCCATGTGACGCCGTTTCTTGCGGCTATGCGCCTGGGAAAACAGCCGCCCGATCAGCTTGATGAACATCGTCACGGCGTCATCGGTTAGCTTCTCGCCGAGCTTGATGATCTGCGCGACGATCAGGGCGTGACGACGGCTCGCATTGAAGTCGTTGGCCAGCCACGCCGGCGTGGCATTGCCCTCACGAACCATCTGGTCCCACCGCCCGGAAGCCACGCGCGCCCGCAAACCGGGATCGATTCCGAGCGTGCGCAGGAATGCAATCCGTTCGGTCAGTCCTACCAGATTTTTTGAAGCCGCGGGCGCTTCCGGCGCAGACCGCAACCAATGGAAGCGGGTCTGACCGATCGCCGCATCAACCTCGAGCAGCTTGTCGAGCGCCTGCAGCTTCTCAGGTGCCAGACCTTCGATAAGCGCCCCCTCCGCGTGGCGGCGAGCTATGGCACGGGCCGCCAGCCCCATTCGCTCGATGATCTCCGCCGCGGGCAACAGTGTTCCGCGTTCTCGCAGCGTTGCAACGATGGCATTCACAATCGAAGCGCCGCTGTCGGACATCGCGGCCGCCTCTATTGCCGACAACAGCGCGGCGCGACGATCCTGAGCTGTCGCGCTTCTGACGCCGAGACAGATCATCAGGCGCGCAATGTGATCGCGACGCGTCTCTTCCCGGCGGGCATAGGTTGTGAACACAGTGGGATCGGCGCCGATCTGGTCGGCGACATATTTCAGCATCGCGCGGGGCGGAATTTCGCCTGCCGCCAGCACCCGACCTGGATGTCGCATCACGCAAAGCTGAACAGCGAAGCCGAGCTTATTGTGCTCGCGCCTGCGCAGGCCAATTTCGAGGCGATCAGCGGCGGACAATGAATAGTGTCGGATCAGGCTGTCCTCATCAGCCGGAATATCGAAAAGCTCCTGACGATCCTGAGCTTTGAGAATCTTGCGCCTGGCCACTGCTCAACTCCGCATACAACACCAACTGCCGATGAATGTTGCCGAGCGGACTGGATGTGGAAACAGCAGCAATCCTGCTGCTACGGTTATCCACTGGGATCAGACGTCGCGCCCCGGAAATCACGCGACACAAGCAAACTCAGTTCACGCTTCGTTCGACCTTAGCGTACTATTTTGAGCAGCTCTTGTTCTGACCCCTGGCTGGCGAGCCGCTTCTCGTAGAAAATCACGGCATACCCATGCAACATCCCCTCACCGCGGCGACTATAGCCAGACGTCTCATAAATCCTTTGAGCCCCGACTTGGATGGTTGTTGTGTCGAGCATTATGCACTTGAAACCTAGGGCAACGGCGCGCAGTTCCAATTCACTAAGTATCCTCCTTCCAAGCCCTCGTCGTTGAAAGGCAGGATCGACCCGCATCCGCTTCAGCTCTGCAACATCATCTTCGGCAGGTTTCAGTCCACCCATAGCAACGAGTTGGCCGCCAATATGCGCAACTACAAAATCTCCGCCTGAGGCTAGATATACGTCGCCGACATTGCGTAAATCATCCTCCCATGCCCCTTCCGGCCCATGTACACCAACAGCGTCGGATGCGCTTCGATGCAACTGCCATACATCTTCAGCATCCCCTACCTCGAATCGGCGAAAGACCACTTCGTCTTGAGACATTGACCATTTTCGCCTGATGTCGGAGATATGCTTGACCGAGGAAAATGCCGCCGCTAGCTTTCGTGCGCTCCCGTTAACAGCCGCTGCGACAACACAGCCTCAACACTTTCCGACATATCAACTCCAACAATTGTGCGACCCGGCCCTACCGTATATTTCAGGGCCGTACTACGATGCATCCGGGTAAACCGATCCAGCGCACAAATACAGGACGCGTGCAGCTCTCGGATTTCGCTGCCCTGGCGCTCCACGATGGACGAGACCGTTGCAAGCTTAGGGAAGGGCGCTTTCCTTTCAAGCCAGCTTGGCTGGGTTCTCGCGCTCTCCTTGTCTGGCGATAACCAGCGAAATACGTCGTCAATGCATTTTTGAGGATAATATTCCGACAACCGATATACATCCTTGTAGAACTGCGGCTTCTGGCGCAAAAGCTCTTCGCCGATCAGTAGAACCGAGACCGCCACGATGCGGGCAGAGAACCGGCCGCTTGGGCCAAGCCTATCCTTGTAAGGGTTCTTTCCGTAGAACATGCGAAATTGTCCGAAAAGATCGGGAGACATATGTTCATAAAAGCGTTCCAGAACATAAATCGCCGACTCCAGCGACTTCATGCACAGCAATAGACACTTGCGTGCATCCGCCCCGACCGTGTCTCGCAACTCAAGCAGAGCGTCTATTGCCAACTGTAAGTCGCCCTCAATAAGTTGATGGCCGAGGCAAAAATCGCGCTCCTCGACCCCAGCTGAACCGAGGCAATATACGCGAGGATCGCTCTCCACCGGGTTGGTGAGGATCATGTCTTCATAGGAGAGGACATCAATGCTAGGCTGCCGCTGACGACTTAATTGTGCAATACGCATCAACGGCTCTCCCACCGTCGCCTCCGCATCGACGGGATTGAGGCCGGCAAACGCGGACATCTGATAAGCACAATTGACGAGATACTGAATGTCTGTCTTAGCCACTCCGAAGTCGGACTGGGGCAGATTTATTAGCTGCGCCTCACAGTCTGTTCCCCGTATCATCCCGTTGATGCTCTGCCCAACCGCCTTAACCACTTCATCTGGCCGTTCACTCCCTTTGATCTGCGCAATATGGTGCGGGAGTTGGTCGGCGACGAAATCGCTGACAATCCCAAGCGGGCGTTTTGCCTGGCTGCGATCGATGCTGTCCACCAGGTGAGAAAATATCCCCCGCGCCTGATGGGCGGGTTGATCTGGGATGGAAAAGGACGAGGTAAAGGTCATTGACGAGTGCCCTCGCCTTCACCGAAAACAGCTTGCATTTCCGCACTTGAGCCGTACCGTCCCGCTGGCGAGTAATCGTGCTTTTCCAAGAGGTCGGTCTTCTTATCCGTTATCCTGCTATCGTTGTAGGCTACCCGCTCAAGCACCTGGTCCGAGAAAAACAGCAGAGACACAGCGCCTGAATTGATAATGCCGGCGGAAGTCAGGGAAAGTACGCCGTCGTTAGAGATGAATACTAGGCCGGCCTCCTTCAAGGTTTCAAGCTCGCGGCAAAAGTATGTTTCGAAGGGCACCCCAAACTCCCGTGCGAAGCGGGACAACAACACTCCGCTGCTTCGCAACGCAAACATTACTGTCCTGCGCATCAGATCGTCCTCTGACAGTGGGACACCTTTCCAAATCGGTTTATCGCCCGCTTCAACTCTAGTCAGATACCGATCCAAATCGACTTCATTATAGAATTGGCACTTGCTCATGTAGCCAAATCCGCTAACCCCAAACGGCACAAGATTATTGTCGTTCCAGGAATCGTACTTGCGAGACTGTTGGAAGGAGTGTGGTTGCGACTTCTTGGTCCAATAGAAAATCGGCCCGTGACGATAGCCAAGGGCGGTGAGGATGTGCTCCGCCATAAAATGCATGATTATCCGTTCCTTGGAACCAGAGAATTGATATCGTCCTCTGGCTAATTGGCGGGCTATGGGGTCCGTCGACTTGAACATCAACGGAAATACGTTGAATTTCTCTATTCCCATCTCTAACAAGCCGGTCAGTGAGTCGTACCAGCTTCGGAACGTCTGCTCGGGAAGACCGTACATAAGGTCGAGCGACAGGTTCCCGACGCCCATCCCATTCAGTAATTTTACGACTTGCGTCACTTCATCTACGCCGTGCCCGCGGTTCAATATGCGCAAGATTTTCGAATCTAGAGTTTGAACCCCGAGAACAAAGCGATTTGCTCCCCCTTCAAGTACTGCCGACACGCGATCGGCAGCATCTGGATTCCTTACAAGAGAGGGGTGCAATTCGAAACTCACTTCGGATTTTGATAAGTCAAAGCGCTGATTAATCATATTAAAGAGTGCCTTGAGCTGGAGGCTCGTCAAAAATGACGGGGTGCCTCCCCCAAAGAATGCGGTTTCAATAACTTTGCCCTCAAGCGCCGCATCTGACCACATCATCTCTTTAGTTATGGCCGCGAGGTATCGTTCCACTCGGGCTGAAGACGGATTGATTTCCTTTCCGAAGTGGCAATAGGTGCAAAGCTGGTGACAGAAGGGAATGTGAAAATAGAGGTCAACTGACGGCGCAATATTGGTCAGCAGCTGTTCCGCGTTGAGGTCGCCCATCGCCTTCAGAGGAGGATATGTCCCGACGAGATAGTCGTTGTGCGTGTCAAGGAGCAAATTACGGTACCTCAGCATATCTAGATTGATGTCGTAGGAACGGTCTATCGCTAGTTCTAAGGCCTCGGAATAGCTCGGCACGTGCATTTCTTTGGGACTCCTGTGGCTTCGTGGGAGGGCAAGGCGTGATTGGGGGCGCGCTCGCGCTACATCGCTGTCTTCTGCTTCGGGCAAGAAGCACAATTTCGATAGGCAATCCGATTTCGGTGGCTCGCGATCAACGCGGACGAACTGGGAGATCGCCGTGGTCGTGGGGGCTTTACAGAGGCCTTGCAATCGGCGTGCCATCAAAGACTTTTTGCCGACCTTTCTAGAAAGCCGGAAAAACTACATGCATCGCGCGGCCCGCCGGCGGAATACTCGTACCTCAGCGTCGGCTTTCGAACATACACGTCTCCAACCGGACACGGCTTAGCAGTAGTAAGTGTTCAACGTAAGTGCCGTCGGAAGTTGTCTGCCAGAACGCATAAACAGACGGCCGTGAAGCGACGAGCGATCATCGCGAAATGCGGAGGCCGTCACGGCTTCGCAGCGCGCCGACGCCGCGCCGCCAGCCGCTCCCTCTGCATCGCCCCAAAGTAATGCGTCGGGTCTGCCCGGCACAGATGCGCCGCCGCCATCTCCCGCCAACATCTACAGTGAATTGGTCCGATATCGTGGCTAGCGAGAACGACCGCTGCGGGGTAGGTTTTCTCTCCGCGAGCAGCGCCATGCGGAGTCCGATAGGCAAGATGGGTCTTGCAATCGTGGGTCGTGGGAGTCCCAGTTCGGCTATAAGCTCATCGAAACCTGGAACGACGGCGCCAAGGGTGCAGTGGCCTATAGATGCCTGTTGACGGATTGGCTTCGGGCATCGTCTGATGAGCAATAATAGGACGATATCGATTGGCGACACCCAACCGACAGATGCTCCCGTCAGCGACTGATCGATGAGCCGCTCGCCATGGACGGCATCTACCCAAAGATCCTCGAACGGCGATGAGTTGCGAGGGCATACGGCATGTCACCGTTCCCCGCCGGAATGCCTTGTTATGTGTTGATCTGGGAAGGGTCTTCGGTGATTTCTATGAAATCGATGAGCGCCTGCAGGTCGTGCATTTGGGAAAAGTGATGGCGAGCCCTGGCGACAAATATGCCTTCCTCTATGCGCTGGCCGATCCGAACAAGAGATGGTTGCACGTCGAAGACGCGGGTAAGCTAATGGCGCTTTGCGCTTATGGGCAGACCGCATCGTCTGACCGGGACGAGCAGGCGCTCATCGACTTCCTGCTTCCACGCCACGGTATTCTTCTGAACTCGCTGAGCAAAGAGGACTTGCGGAATTCGCCCTACCACAACGTTGGCGTAACCCATCAGAAGTTCACCAACCTCGCCAGGCGCGTTTCGGATGCCATCTTCGATTCGATCCACACCTTTGCAAAGAAGAACTTGACAAAGGGATTCCCGCTGCTGATTGCTCGCGGGTGCGGATTAAATTGTGAGTCGAAACAAGCATTTTTCCGATGTTTTCATTCCGCCATGCGCAAATGATGCAGGCTCGGCAATCGGGACCGCAGTCGAAGCGATGCGGCATTTCACCGGCAATGCAAAAATCAAATGGAACGTCTATTTAGGCCAGCCTTTCGTATTCGACGAGCTCGACCGAACCGAACTAGAGGTCCATCCACTCGACTACGGCCAAGTAGCCTCGGCCTTGCTCAGCGACAAGGTGATCGGCTGGGTACAGGGGAATTGCGAAATCGGGCCACGGGCGCTCGGCAACCGGTCAATTCTCGCGGCGCCTTTCTCAAAGGTAACCCCATGAGCGGTTAAACCGCATCAAGAACCGGGAGGGTTTCCGCCCGATCGCTCCGGTTTGCCTGGAAGAGGCGTCGGGGTCCACTTCGACTTGGCTCGCCCGTCGCCCTATATGCTTCTTTTCCAGAAGGTTCTCGATAACCGATTGGAGGCCGTTACGCATGTTGACGGCACAGCGCGGGTCCAAACCGTTTCGCAGGAGCAAAACGCACCGCCGCTTTTCTCAAACCGTAATCACCCATTTTCCGCGATAGCTCGGAGGGATGATTTCTCCCTCGCTACGCGGTCTTTCTCCGTCTACTCGACGACGTGAGGGCGGCCTCCTTGAGGAGATAAAAGGCATCGTTGATCACGAATCCGTCGAGGCCTGATGCTCGGGCATAAGCCAGCAAGTCGCTTGCACGATTGATGAAGCCAGCACCGTTGAAGTTCAGCGATGTGTTGCAAAGTACACCGACCCCGCCTTTCGCCTTGGACGAAGTAACCAACTGAACGTCCTGATACATTCACTTGACCTAATCCTCCCCATGTGAGGTTCTGGCAAGATTCAACCACCCCGCCTCGATACGACATCAGGGCTCCAACCTTTGCTTTTGTATCCAGGGTCCGAGCCTAATCGCATGGCGCGGCCCGTTTCCGAGCTCGCTCAACCTCACATCCGGACCTGAAAAAGCAGCGCGCGCTTGACGACGAGAAGCGGGAGATGACGCTGACTATCGGAAGGAAGATCCAGGAGGGATTGGATGCCGTTCGCGTCAAGGCGAGATCCGAGGCCGAAGACGGCCTCAAAATGAAGGTTGTGGAAAAAGAAGAACAGATCGCCGGCATGCAGCGCCAGATTGAGGAGCTGAAGCGCCGTGCGGAACAGGGTTCCCAACAGCTGCAGGGTGAAGTTCTGGAGGGCTGCGTGCTCTCATAGAAAAGGTGTGGCGATATTGCGAAAACAACGAAATCTCTGGGCGCACGGTGACGCTCAAGGTCAAGTATGCCGATTTCCGCCAGATTACGCGGCGTCGGACCAGTCAGCAGATCATCCGCAGCCAAGCTGAGCTACAGACCATGGCAATTAGCCTCCTCGATCCTGTTTTTCCGGTCGAGAAGGGAATTCGGCTGCTTGGCGTGACGATCTCCTCGAGGCTGAAATGGTCTCGGAAGAAGTTCAGATGAGTCTTGCAATCTGACGACTCGACCGTTCTTGAAACGGCGGGCGACAGCCGACCAGCTTGCAGACATGCGCGCTGCCGGCTAGCGCGCGCCGTCGCCGGATGGAGATAGCATGGCACGACGAGAACTCTCCCGAGAGGAATTGTTTGCGCTGGTTTGGGAAAAACCGACCCGCGAGATCGCCAAGGATCTTGGCCTGTCAGACGTGGCGATCGGAAAACTGTGCGCGCGCCTGCAGGTGCCGAAGCCTCCGCGCGGCTATTGGGCCCGCGTTCAGGCTGGGCAGACGTTGCGCCGCCCACCGCTGGCCGCTTTCCGAGAGGAGCTTGAAACCAGACGCCGGGATGCTGCGCGCGAAAGAGCAGCGGAATCGTTTTCGAAACTGCAACGGGAGTTCTATTTGGCGGCCCTAACCGAATTGTCCGGCCGCGGTATCGATGTCGGCGCGGCACAACCTCGGGGAAGCAGGCTGCCAGACCTCGATGCGGACCTGCGGCTCAGATCCTTCTCCTCATCCAGGGTCGCGCCCAGGACTGGGTCGAGGAAGGTAGGATAGCCACACGCTGGGGAACCTCCGTCCAGAGCAGTGCGGCGCGGCTCGTGGAACGGCTGCTACCGTTGGCGCGAGCGCAGCTGCTGCTGTTCGAAACCGAAGGCACGCGGCACTCCTACGCTGCGAGCGGGCCTGTCATTTTCGTCCGTCTGACAGCACAACTGCAGGAGCGCATCGCGATGCTTGCCAGAATGGTGTGGACCAAAAGCTCCAGCATGTGGTCATGCCGTTGACGGCAGCCGATCATACCTGGTTGGCGCATCATCTCCATGGGCCGGATTCGCAGCTGTTTCTGGACAGTTGGCTCTGCGTTTCGGCAACCGAGATCTGGGTCGAATGGAGCCGCAAGGCTTGGCGCGAGGAAGATCCGCCGGAGCGGTTCGCTACAGGTCGTGTAAGCCTGCGCGACGTCATGCCGATTGATTTCATGCCTGTCCGAGAGGCCGCTCTGTCGCCGGTGATTTCCGCTGCAACAGTCAAACCATATCACAAGCGCCTTTGCGCACTTCTGGAAGCCGAGCGGGTCCATCAGATGATGAGCCGTGCCGCCTATGAGATGGAGCGGGAAGTACCTGGCGAGATCCTGGCTGTGGCGGACCGGATCTGGTTTGGGGAAAAGAGGCCCTTTCAGACCGCGCGGGAAGCTTGG
Source organism: Mesorhizobium sp. M0522 (assembly GCF_040321085.1). Classification (NCBI taxonomy): domain Bacteria; kingdom Pseudomonadati; phylum Pseudomonadota; class Alphaproteobacteria; order Hyphomicrobiales; family Phyllobacteriaceae; genus Mesorhizobium; species Mesorhizobium sp. M0522. The sequence continues at coordinate 68,694 of NZ_JAMYQW010000010.1, read as the reverse complement.
CGGTATCTTGAGGATGAACTGGAACGCTGGGAGAAGGAGCTCGAGGCGGAGCGATCTGATTTGGCCCGATCGATCCTCGGAATCCGGCCCGGAGACATCGTTACGTCGCAGAGCCGTGGCCGGCTGTTGCGGCTTTGGGTGATCGGGACTTCGCTCTACCCGAGCGACGGGCATGTCACCTTCATCGTCCAGGGGATTCGTTTTCGCACGGACGGTACACTCGGCAAGTTGCACGAAACGCTGACGTTGTCTTTCAAAGACGAAGGCAAGGGGCGGCAGGATAGACAAAGTTGACTTGGGACCGGTCAAAAGCCCGCGGTCCTTTCGGCCGTATCCTCGGTCGGCATCTCAAGGAGGGGATCAACGATGTCGGCGGCAAGCTCCAACATTCCGTCCATCTGTCGGAAGCGCATGGTTCAACGCTTCGATTATCAGTCGCAAACTACACATCACAAGGTAGTGGATATTCAACTCACTTGCAGATTACCCACTGATCATCCAGCGTCCAATATGTCCGACTCCGCCTCAAGAATTCCCACAGGCAGGGACAGCGTTCTCGCCATCCGATCCCGATAGCCCTTGTTGTACCTTAGACCCGACTCGATGTTTTGGATTTCCTCAGCGGCTAGCCCGCACGCCACCGCCAGGTCCTCGATCGAATATCCAAGGTACTCACGATAAGCGCGAATGATATGGGTCCCCTCTGACACAGTCGCCAAGACTGTCTCGGGAATGCGCGAGTCCTTCATAGACACTTCCAAGGAGAACAGGGAATGCCTGATACAATCGGGACATTTCCTCCCGACCTGGCGATCCCAGCAAATGAAATAAATGGACGTCAATTCGGCCGGATCAGCCTCGTCCATGGAATGGGCCACCTGAAATTGGCAGCCAAATCCGAATATGGCGGTTCACCTGTTCTGATCAGGTCCAAGAGCCTGCCTGCCCTAAGATGGCCTGATCGGCTGTACCGCATCACTCCCTGCGCGATCCCCGCCCCGCGGTCCATCATTGTCGACGGACTCTTGGATAGAACCTCGAACTCACCCATGACGACCCATGCAGGGGCTATTCGCGGCACCGTCCACCGAGCCTAGCGGACGCTTTATTCCATTGCTGGCCACCGTCAGAAAAAAGCGCTGTTAACCAAATTTTTTAACCCGCCAATGCTTATTCGCGACATTGAAGGGGTGAGGTGATCGATGTGTGATTCAAACATAAGCGCGTTTCCGCTGCATCGACGGCGGAAATTGGTCGAAGGTATCGCCCAAGTCCTGGAATCCAGGAACGGGGAGGACGCGAATGCCTTCTGGCGCAGCACCGCCAAGACAATTCTCGTTCAACTGTCCGAATCAGGAATTGCACCTGGGCTGGCCGAACAGGAAGTTGGAACGCTTCTTCATGCTGTCTTAGGCGAAATAGCCACCCGCAGTGCTTCGCGCGCATGATTTCGATGACCGCGGTGATCTTTTCATCCGCATTGAGAAACCTTGCATTTGGCGGATGCAGTGGCGCTACTATAGCGAGCCCCCGGGTGTCTCCATGCGGCAATTCTTTCGTCGTGAGCACGAATGCTATTGTGCAAGTTCCGCAGCTGTGCCTCTCGGGCGAGATACGGTTCCACATCGAGTATATCCGGCGGTCATCCATTGGCCTTTGCCGAGTTTCGGGATGCGTTCGCGATCAAGGACGAGTGGGAAAAGCTGGCGGCGAGATTTGCCGAGCGTACGGCTGATGCCTGAAGATCCGTTGCCCGGACCGATTCTTCAGCCCTCTGCGTCATTTGCACGGCTCGCTTCATTTCTGAAGGACTGGCGCAAGAACCTGGAGCCGCACAGAACAGTCGACGTCGAGAATTTGCGCGATATCCTTCTCCGGATTCGATCGGGGTTGAAAGCCAACCGCCGCGCCCTAGTCTCGGCCCCTGAAACGCTCGTGCCAGCGCAACTCGACCAAGTGCTGAGCGCACTGTCGCCCGCGCTGCTACAGGCCCGGCAGCGCGGCGACGCAATCGACGTCTGGTCTGTCGCGGGGTTGGGTCGCAACGAGGTCCGTACAGCGAGGGTTCTAACTTGGCTGCTCGATCCCGGTGGCTCTCACGGGGCTGGGGATGCCTACCTCATTGAGATTTGGAACCGCATCGGCGGGACGCGCAAGGCGGGCTTCCTGCTCAGGGATGTTCAAGGTGCGGTTCGTGAGAGCTATCCGCTTGGCAATGGGGATCACCGTGTCGATATCGAGATTACGGGTGCGAACTTCCTCCTGTTCCTGGAAGTCAAGATTGACGCGCTGGAAACCAAAAGGGACCAAGTAGCTCTATATGCGCAGTTGGCAGCCACAAAGGCGGCGAGCCTTCGCAAGCAGCATTGTGCCGTCCTATACCTCTCAGAAACATCGCCCTCAGACCCCACAAATTGCATCCAGCTTCGGTGGGCAGACGTTTCGAGGGCGATCAAATCCGTCGCGCGAAATCTTGGCGCGCAAACCTTCTCCACGCGACTAGCGCTGCTTTTCGCAGCGCACGTGGGCCGATTTCACTAAGGAGTTTGAATGACCGATAACGCAGAACTTGATGGATTGATCGTAGAAAACTTGTTGGACCTCGATGCCGCTGCAAAGCGAATTGAGGTCATTGGTGAAAACATTTGGGAGTCGATCATCGAGCATCTCGATGACTGGGCAAAGAAACAAGGCTGGAAAGGAGCTTTCGAGCGAGATAATCCTTGGACGGCTCCCCAAGAATGGTTTCTAGAAGGTCAGCCGGAGGCTTGGTTCTACCCGGACAAGGGACCGGATGATACCGGCGAAGGCATAGGTCAGGAGCCTTACTTCTGGCTCTCCCGCTATCTTGGTGTCGCAGGCGGCCAACTTTGTCTTTGGTTCGGGCAAGACTCCACGGGCATGAGGAAATGGAAACCCCTCGCGAAAGAACACGCTCGGGTTTTGGCCGAGACCGATTTCCATCTCAGCGATAGCGGCAACTTCTACACGGTGTGCAGCTTGGATTCAAAAGCAGTTGCTGCCGCGATTGCCGATGGCCGCCTTGAAGAGGCGATGACCCCGCTACTGGAGGCGTTGGAACGAGCAGACAAAGCCAAGACTCTGTTTTCAACATTGCTCGCTAAGGCGAGGAAAGCCTAATGGTCAAAGGTCACCATGACGGATCCATGCGAGCCTCACTTCGTACTACAGGAACGCACGCGGCAGGCTGCCTTCTTAGAAGCCTACCTTCCCGGCGAAGCCGGCTTCAAAAGGAGCGCCTTTCGCCTTGCTCCCGCAAACCGCCTTTCCAACCTAAACCCCGCCATCCGCGACATTGCCAACCGCTATTTCGCCGACAATGCCATCGCTTGGCATCAGCATGCCGCTCATGGCCTCTCGTCACAGGTTTGCTGCCTGAATTTCCTGATGCCTCTCGCGACGCGTCCGGAGATGTTGGTCCAAAGCGCGCTTGGTGGCGACTTGCCGGAAATGCTGGAGGTCGAGAAAGGGCCGGACGGTGAACCCTGGTTCATCGGCTTTGAATGGATCGGCCGTACGGATTACCTGAACGAATGGCCCCGAACCGGGTCGCCGAAGCGCGGCGCCAATGTGACAAGCGCCGATGCCGTTTTGCGTTTCCGGCAGGCAGGCCGAGTCGAGACCTTGCTCGTCAAGTGGAAGTACACTGAATCCTACGGCGCTCCGCCCGAGCCGAAGCGCGAAGCGGAGCGTCTTCGCCGCTACCAGAACATCGCCTTCGCGCCGATCGGCCCGTTGCGCAGCAGTGCAGACCTGAAGCTCCCGGACCTGTTTTGGGAGCCGTTCTACCAGCTCTTTCGTCAGCAAATGCTGGCATTGCGTATGCAGGGCACGAAGGAGGACGGAACGCGTCCGCGTTCTGCATATCGCGCCGGCCGGCAATCGGCGGCTCTCGCGCGTCACGTCGCTCGCGTTGCGAGCGCTCGGCGACAACGCCTTCTCGGTCTACCGCAGCTTGCTGTTCGATCCCGAAGACTTCATCAGCCGCTCTACCGATAAGCTGTTCCGCCCGCTAATAGCCGATGTGCCGGCGGACTGTTCTTGGGCGAACTATCTCCGCAGACGCTATGCCTTCCTGAACGATACGGCCGTCCCTTCTCCAAATGAAATGACCCCGGCATGAACGCCATTTTAGACGTCAGCCCCGGCACTGCCGAAATCGACGATGATTCCTTCTGGAAGGTTGCTGGAGGAACGGCACCCGCAGGAACGAGCCTGGCGGGCTGCAAAGTCGAAATTGTACTGGCAGCGCCTTCGCTCAAGCGGCTACGCGGTCGAGATGTGTGAAATCGAAACCCAGACAGGACTCCAGCGGCGGCGGCCCGAGCAGCAGATCGATGGCGAGGTCCTGCGAGCAACGCTGAAGGCCGTACATCCGGTCAGCGACATTGAACGCGCGAGCGCGCTGTTGCGTGACGATCAGATGCGCTTTCTGGACGCCGGAGAGCAAATGCTCTGGGCACACGCCATCACGCGCAGCGACGCTTGGGTTCTTTGCGGCCCGGATAAGGCGAGTCTTCGCATGGGACTGCGCATCGGCTTGCGCGACAGGCTGGTCTCGTTGGAGCGACTCCTTGCCGATATCGGCCATCGTCCGAAGGTCGCCCTTAGAGAGCCCCATACCCAAAAATGTTGGGGCAGCTTTCTAACCTTGAGAGACCGACACTATGACGAACTCGCTCGAGGTACGAAACAAGCTGATCGACATCCTGCGCCGCGACCTAATCGGCCCGAATCCTGACCTCGACCAAGATTTCGCACGAGAGGTCCTGACCGAGAAACCATCGCGCTGGTACGTGGGAGGCTTTATCGTTCCCGCCTACGACGGTGTTGCGCCTGTGATACCTGACGACGAGGAAACCGCCGAAGAAACCGCCGACGATCTTCTCGCCAACGAGACGCTGGACTGCGCTGTCGAGGGGGAGGTCGACGAGAAGGATTCGACTGACCAACCGCCGCGGGACAGGTTTCTTCCGTCGTCGATAGGGTTGACGGTGGTTCTTCCGGAAACGGTGAGTCAGGTCACGCTGCGCGCAACAGGGGGGAACTACAAGACCGAGCCCCCATTGCCCGATGCGCTCCTCATTCCGGAACTGTCGAAAAAGGGCAAGCCAAAGCCAGAAAAGCCCGAGAACCTCCGTTGGGTTCGGGTTTCCGGCGAAGCCGCGATTGTCCTCGACGTCACTCGGAACCAGTCCGGGATCCCGCTGCCGGAAAGCGCTGCCCCTCAGAGGCCGGGCGGCGGCATCGAAGTCGCCGTTCACCAGCGTGTGCTTCGTCAGAAGACTCCGGAAGGGGCTGAAGAGCGTCTGCGCGTCATCACGGTCTTCTTGGTAAACCGTCGACGGAGCACAAAGGCTCCGTACAAGGACGTGGCCTACGCGTTCCAGACCCGGATCGAGCTCGAATGTGCGGATGGATTTTATCCGCGCAGCGACCTGTCGACCTACCAGTCCGATGATTTCGACCTTAGGCTGGGCGATCTCCATTATCGCGATGTCCGCGAATATGCCGTTGGTCGCAACACATCTGCAGGCTGGCAAGAACGGCGTGACGTGACGAACGATCCGCTCCCCGTGACGCGTGTTTGGACCGATTTCCTTCCGCAGCAGGAGGTGGAGCGTGTCGTCCCGGCGAGGATCGATGGCGTCGAGTTCGGCATGGAAGCTCTCGCTCGGGCTGCCATTTCCGGTGCCGAAGCGGTCAGTGCCGCCTTGGATTCACTGCCTGACCTTTACGCCGAGTGGCGGCGGGGTCAGGAAGGATCGATGACAGGGCTTGCGCCGAGACGGCTAGAGACGGGCCAGGCGCTTCTGGAAAATGTTGACACCGCCGGCAGCAGGATTCGCGATGGGATAGACGTCCTTAAGCGTGACACGATAGCACGTGAAGCATTCGGCCTGATGAACACGGCGAGCTTCTTCGGCGTCACCGCGCCTTCCGTCCATCAGATGGTGCTCACCCTCAAGCGTGCGGGATTGATCCGCAGGCAACCGGGCCTCGCGCGCAGCATTGAACTGCTCATTGAACCCGACAGCCTGCCCAGGTTGTAACCCATCGAACTCGTCAAATCCTCTGTGCAGAGGTACTAGCCCGTGCGCGAGCGATCGATCTGTGATTTTTTCCGGGATTTCACATGCGCTCCAGCGCATCGGCAATTTCTTCGTCTAGCAAATGCGCGTAACGGGCAGTGGTTTTGATGTCCCGGTGTTTGAGCACTTTCTGAACGAATTTCACATTGCCGGTTTCGCGAAAGGTCTTTGTCCCAACGTCATGACGGATGTCGTGGTACTAAAAGCGCAAATCGATAATAGTGGCCAAGTCAGCAGATTCGCAATCGCCTGCCCGGAATTTTGACCTTTTACACGCCACATCAGTCGAAGGATTTCGCATATTTCCTAACCCGAGAGGGGCTGGACGAATCCGAGGGCCTGACACAGTCACTCTCATCTGCGCGTGTGGACCTGAACCCCCATCAGGTGGACGCAGCCAAGTTCGCCCTGTGCTCTCCCTTATCCAAGGGCGCTTTGCTTGCCGACGAGGTCGGTTGGGGAAAGACAATCGAGGCTGCGTTGGTTCTCACACCGAAGCCAAAGAAGGTCCACGGTCGCGTGATTGGGATCACCTTAAGCTTGAAGCTGCGTTTGCCGACCTGCCGGGCGACGATGAAGAGAATATCGTCAACTTCCTGTTGTTTGGCACTGTCAAAGACAAGCCGATGGGGCGGCCCAGGGCATCGGCAACACGGAAGCGAATGTGATGAGTGGATGCCGCACTCCGGACCGGCCGATGAGCTCTGGCTTCATCAGCATCCCGCGCTCCGAGGGAAGGTGAATTTCTTTACAGCATCATCGCCTACACGGTCATTCTTTTCACCGTCCTCTTCTCGAAGAGGAGTATATGGAGGAGTTGCTCGAGCGGAATTCGGAGGTTTCACCACGCACGGTTACACACCGGGCCAACCCATGACGAAAAGGGCTAAATAGCAGTTGCGGCGGCGGGAACCATATCCACTAAAATGTGGCAGAGCCTTATTGGCGCGCCGCTGGCCTGCTGGAGCTGGCCTTCGTGAATTGAAATGGCATGCTCGTGGGAACCTGCTCCTGCAAGCGCGGCAGATCCCCCGTATACCTGCTGAAGTCGCTGATTGACCACGTTCACGATTTGCTCGCCGGGCAGGGAAAGAGCGTATCCGAGCATGAAGCCCCAGGCATGACCCACTGCATATTGTCCGTTTGTGAAGCGGAGGACGCCTTGTGTGACGTAGCGGGTGTTTAGCTGATTGTAGGCGCTGCCAGCGCCGACTCGTTTACATTCTACGCCAACATAGTCCTCTTCGTTCCCGAATTGCCGCAAGAACTTCAGCGTGATGTCAATTCGCCCCGCGATCTCTGCTCCCTCCGACGACATATCGTCGATTTCCACCTCGCCGGAAACCTCCAAGTTCGTGAGCCCCAGTTCACGCTTAATCCGCTTCATGGCCTTTCTGACGATAATGGTTATAGGTACCTCAAGAAGGCCGGAAGTGAGGTGCTGACGAGCCTCGCGGGCACCTTTACAAATGAGATCGATGACAGTCTCGATCTCATCATCCTCAAGTGAAAACGACGGATCGCCTGCCGGCGTGTCAACTGTGAGCCGCATGCGATGCCTTGAGCCAATGGTCGGCAAGAATGATGTCGGCGTCATTGAGGCCAGCCGTCCGGGTCCAGTACCTCACCTCGGACGGCTTGACCACGAACAGACTATCGCCAAGATAAAGCCGGAGATTGCGACGCTCATTGAGATAAGGGGGGAGATCGGTCTTCATCCATCCCTTTAGCTGCGCTGCGAGCGCCTGGAGTTCGACATCCTCTCCAATCTCTATAGCCGGCTCGCGGGGCGGAGCGCCGCTTCCCATCCGAAACCGTACGGCTGTGAGCCCGCCAGCCCCATCCGCCCAGTTGGCGCTGATCAGCGACTTTGAAAAGACTGCGGCCTTCAAGTGCCTTACGCCCTTCGTTCGCAGATAACTGTCGACGACGCTCGCGACCGCCGACGCATACGCGCGCAGCGGTTCGCGGTTGGGCGGCTTTACAAACGCCCGACGTCTGTTCCGGCCTTCGAAGATTAGCATGCGGGCGCGCTCGATGCTGTCCCTAGCCAGAACCAGTTCGAAACGATCGAACTCGTAAAGCTCCGCGACGGCATCATCGAGATTCTCCAAGTTCACTAAGGAAGGATCGTTTGCGGCAGCCATCTCAGCTTCCGCAACACGCTGCAAGGTCGACGTTTCTGTCTTTTGGAGATCTGGTACACGTAGAGACAGCAAATCCTTCGGTTCGACGGTCGATCTTTCCAAGCCCCACGCGCCTCCGCCGTAGGCAAGCTGAAATGTGGTGACGCACGAATTCAATATGCCGGAAAGAATTGGCGCGAGTTTCGGGTCATGGCCAGCAAAGGAAATGCCATAGAAGCTTTCGGTGAAAAGCATATCTGAATCGGAAAGCGCAGCGCTGTACCGTCCTTCTTCGGCACCTGCCTTGAAGCTTGCCTTCGGGCAAAGCAGCAGCGGTCCACGATAGATGGTTCCGCTGCGGACTCGGTGCAGTGTCGGCTGCCGAAACAATGGCAACGACTCCGCATCGATCCGGAACGGCTGGTATTCGTCGGGTGTAAGGGTGGTAAGTTTATAAAAATGCTCCGGCGGAAGGTTTGGATTTCCCTCGACCTGGTAGCCTTGGCCGCGCCCGACGGTTGGAGCAATGCCAATCGCATCAAGGATCGTTTCGAACGTAGGAAATTCACGCTCGAGGCGCTCGATCAGCCAGCTGTCGCGCACAGAACCGAAGGTGGCAGCCTTCAGCATCGCGGGCGTCCGGAGCACTCTCTTGAGAGGGACCGTGCGTAGCTCGCTTGGCCCGACCTGGAAGTGGCCGTTGCGGACAAAGTCCGGCGTCCACGGAATAGATCCCACGAGGAGCTGATCTGCGGCCGGCATCAATGAACACCTGGCGAACAATAGCAGGGCCGGACCGGTTGCATCCGGGAACAGATATTCCTTGCGCAGCGCTGAGAGATTAACCAATGCGGTCGGCTTCAAACGTCCTAGGAGCGCTGCACGTGCTTCGATGGCATGGTCATCTTTTGAGAAGAAGGGCGAAGCCTTCATCACCATGCCAAGTCGTCCTGTTTCGCCGGCGAGATCAGCGGCGACATCGAGGAACGCCCAATCGGGGCTTCGGCGTGGGCGAAGCGTATGAACAGCGCCCTTTTTCCTCGGCTTGGCCTTCTTGCTCTTATCGAAAGTCCAGGGAGGATTGCCGACTACGGCGTCGAAAGGCTGCTCAAGCAAAGCTGTCGGCAAATCGCCGCCGACTGTGTCAGCTTCGAACAATGTCGTCCCGATCAGCCTGTCGAATTTGAGGTCGCCGATGTCGGTCACGGGCTCTTCATCGAATTCAAGAGCGGCAAGGTACAGGCTAAAGGCGGCAATCCCGAGCGCGGACGGGTTGATGTCGATACCGAACAGTTGATGGTAAAGGATATCGCGGACGATTGATCGCGATGCCCTTTCATTGCCGCAACGGCGCCATACGAGGCGTCGGAATGCCTCGACCAAGAAGGCACCGGAACCACAAGTCGGATCAACGACTCGAGCGGTCGCGGGCAAATTCTCGAAAACGGGATCGAGGGTCAGATGCACCAGTTCAACCGGCGTGTAGTGAAGCCCCTGCAAGCGCGCCTTTTCCTCGGCGCTCGAGCGGGCAAACTGCTGATAGATAGAGCTGATCAGGTTGACTGGGATTGCGTCGAATCGGAACCGAAACAGGCGGCCTTGACCATGATTTTCAGGAATCAGACTGCGCCCTTCGATGAAATCCCGGACAAGCGACAGATGTGCGTCACCGAGGCGCATTCGCTCAGCGCCGGGATCGTCCATCGGAAACAGGTCGCCGTTGAATGTCTTTCGCAACCAATCAAAAAGACCGAATGCAGTATCGGACATTGCCATGATTGTCGAAAGATCGGCGGGCAGAGAAGCTGGCAGGAACGGCTGAGCAATGCCGCGGTCAAGCAAATACCAAGTAAAAATGCTTCGACCAATGAGACGTTGAGCCAGGTCGCGCGCCGCCGCGATTTCCGCGGCGCCGTCGAGACGGGCGGTCGGCTGGGCCGGCGGAAGTTCTGTCAGCCCCTGTTCGAGCGCATTTATCTCACCGAGCAACTCGCGATCGACGCGGTACTGACGATCAATCTTCTTGCCGATGGCGCTTGACCAGAATGCGCCCGTTTCGGTCGCAAGGCGGCCGCACATGGCATCTAGAGCGCGCAACCGATCGTCGACGGCGAGGTCAAACCGCTCGAGCGGTGTTGCCGCGGAGCCTGCTTTCATCCCCTGTCTTGGCGATGCATAACAGTCGTAAAGGCGGACTTCCGTGGGGGTGATAATCCACAGCAGCGGCGCGAGACCGATGTTCCAGGCTGCCTCATGCCAACGGGCGATATCACTTTCGTTCGGGCTAGTATTGCCAGAATCCTTGAAGATGCCGGCGGCACTGTTTTGCGCGGTGAATACTGCATCTGCCTCGAGCCCGATCCGCTGATCCTTCATCACGGCTCGCAGGCGAGCCGATTCCGGATCAGCAGGCGTCACCAGACCCGGGGCGGGCTGGCCCTCCGGTCCCAAATATCCAGTCGCCTGGAGCGCACGGATGAAGGCGGCGGAATTCATGCGTTTCGCCGCTTCCGGGATGGTTGTGTTGCAGAAGCCTCTTCGATGCCCACAGCCATTCTCTCGCTGCGAACGAGTCGGGCAGGAAACAACTCGAGCTGACCGGCCGCAGCCGCCGGCGTCGGCATTCCGAATTCGGCGGTCAGAACCTTGAGATGACTGTCCAAATGAAGCACAAGGCCGTCGCCTTCGTCCCGGCGGTTTTTCGCAGCCTCAAGAATCTCCCAGCGATCGGTCCCGTATATGACGATTGAACTGCCCCATAGCCGCAGGAACGAGACGCCGTCGAAGGAGTTGCGCATGGTGGCAAAAAGTTCGCGGTGAGCATGAAGCTCCAAGTGAAAGCGATTCTTTAGAACGGCTGCGATGCGAAGCAGGAGCAACGTCTGCCAGCTGTATTGTGATGGTGATCCACGGCCGCGGTGCTGTACGTCAGCGGGGATCAATGCCCGCCGGCTTGTCCATTCACGAAGCTGGTTGGTCGAAAGACCCGTCAGCCGTGCAGCAGCGCTGGTATTTACAAGCCTCAATGTTCGCCCCTTGCAAATCGGTTATCATACCCGATCTCCGACGAGAATGGGTATCATGCCCTAACTCACCTGGGAAGAGAGAATGAGAACAAAAGTAGGACAAAACGCCTATGACCTACGGCAATGCCATCGCGGCGAGTACCGTCTGAGCTTGCGGTTCGCGATATGGCCGCCATTAACTCAGGGGAATGTCGATGGCTGTGCTTGATCATTGGCGGCACCTTCTCAACACGCCCAAAACGCTGACGTGCAAAAAGATGAAACTGCTTGCTCGCGACCATGAGGAACCGATCATCATTGGCACTGGCGAGTTCAACATCATAGACAACACGACGTTCCGCTATACGCTTCGCGGCCGTCCAGCTGACGCCGCTTATACATTTCACCAGCTCAAGCGTCAGAGGGAGAACCCCTATGAAAGCCTCATGCGGTTCCGCCTCGTGTTCTGGGATGAAGGTGGCGTGGAATACGCGGGAGGATGGACTGTTCCCCACGTAGAGCCGGGTAGCGGAGATGAATGGATTTTCTCCGGAGAGACGCACAGTGGTCCTTGGCTGCACGAGCCCTGCGACGCGTCCGAGTCGAACGCGACCGAACTCATATTTGCGATCCCGCGAGGGAGCGCGGCGGCGCTTTGCCTGTCGCGCTTCGTGCGCATGCCGCATGAAGGCATGAAACATATCCCTGAATACGTGCTGCACACATTGGGATCAGATATTGCGTTTCATTACGATTCTGCGGTCGGACTGCTGTCCGTTAACGTTCCGGCGTCCGCCCAACTGCCGCTGACCTTTACCGAGAACTGGATCGCTGAGCCATTGCGGATCATGTTCGGCCAATTGATATACCCGCGTCTGGTCGCCCGGAATCTCCCTGACGGGTTCTCGCATATCAGCCTGAGGCCAGCGCCAGATTTCTCGGACGTGACGGGATGGTTGACGCTCTGGTCAGGGGAAAATGCCCTGACCGACCAGATCGGGTTCTGGAACTTGTACGCGCAAATTCTCTCATACGTCGCTCTTAGCCGAGATAGCGGCGGTGATCCCAACTTCGATAGGAATAAGCTCACCCGGCTGTATGAAGAGGTGATCCAGGCGGCGAGCGGGTCCCGCTGGGTTTGGGCGCTGACGACTGCGAGCAGTGTCGAAGCCATTACGCGCAAGCTGATCCCACCTGATGCAACTCGGCCAGGCGTCGACATGGAGGCCATCAAGGCGCTTTCAGTTCATATTGACGCCTGGAAGGGTGACCAGGGCCTCAAATCCGCCGCGGTCGGCGCTGTGAAACGTCAGGTACAGATGACCGCCAAGCGCGCACTTGTCGCCTTCAAGGACCGACAGGTAATAACTGCCGAACAGCTCGACGCATGGGAGACCCTGCGAAATTCCGTCATGCACGGCAGTCTTGTCCCACCATATTCTACAGAGAGCGAAGATGCCCAGATGCTCGCGCTTGCGGGGCTGCTGCATGCATTGACTCGAGAACTCGTTAGAGTGGAGCGATAGGCCGCGCCAGAGATATGTCTATGCCGAACGCCTATTCGGTCTAAAACTACGGCTGGAACCTGACGCTCCACGCGCCCCAACCTAGACGATCCCCCATGCCCGAAACCTCCCCCTCCCCGTCATCTCGCGCAGGCTAAGCTCGCCGACGAGGTTGAGCGCACCCTGCTTCGAGACTTTTAGCCCGTCCTGGATCATGCCAGTCGAGACGATCGGGCGAGACAGCACAAGCTCGACCAGGTCGGCCAGTTTCGAGCTGGCGCGCCGTTTGCGCAGCCGCCGCTCCATCTGGTTTTTCGCCAGCACCAGCCGATCGTGCTCCTTCAATCCAGCCAACGCTGCTTCCTGGATCGCGTCGACAAACGCCAGCAATCGGTCGCTCCGAGTCCTTGCTCGCCTCCGCTCCCGAGGAATGCTTTTGGCGCCTAGATGCAGGCAGGCGAGATGGCTCGCGGCGAGTCCTTCCTGCCGCAGCAGGGCTGCGACGAGCAGCGGCCCGATCCAGCCGCCACGCTGCAACACCTCGATTTCGTACCAGGCGTCGAGAACCACCGAGGCGCGCAAAACCGGCGGGAGGTCCCGGACGTCGGCCACCACGGCCTGCCATTCGATCAAACGGGCACCCTCGTCCCAGTCGAGGTCGTAGATCAAATCCGGCCGCTCTTCCGGCCTTGGCGTTGTCGTTGGCGCCACGTCGGCGCCGGCAAGAATCTTCGATGAACGCGCGAGCACGGCCTCAATCTCCGCAAACTCCTCCCTCAGGAGGTCGTCCTCTTCCGCGTCGCCGCCATCGATGTCGTCTTCCATTCCCGCCGGCGCCCTATCCCCTTCCTGGCTGTCTTTCGCCGGCGCCGTGACGCTACCGCGGCCGGTGAGCTGGCGCAGCCCTTCGCGGCTGGGCGCCCAGTCCGGCTTCTGGGCAAAAATTCGCCGGCGGGTTCGCAGCACCGCATGCGCCCGGGTGAGCTCGTGGGTTGGCGTACGGATATCCATGTGGGCGTCGTGCAGGACAAGGTCCTCGAGGTGGACGAGCTCGCCCTCGAGCCAGAGCGCCGCGGCCGCGTCAGCAAAATGCTGGCGCTCAACAAAACCGTCGCGGACCGGCGAACGGGCCAGGCGCTCGTCGAGCCGCGCCAAAACTCAGTGGCTGTCGCTTTTACTTCCCGATTTCAAACGCCCGAACGTCATATGCCGGTTAGGTTTGGGTGCTATGGCGGGTGCAATTTTCCGCTAACGATTTCACTGATCGCTCGATTTGCCGCACCGATTGCACACCCGATTCCCGGTCTCTGCGTCTTTGTCGCCGTCTGATGAGGAATGACTGGCCGCGCGCCGCATGGCTCGAGAGTTGGACAGGGTCCTCGAGGGTTCGGGACCACGTCGAGCCGCAATAGATCGGGCTGCCGCCGAGCTGCGCCTGTCGACCCGGCAGGTCTACAATCTCCTGGCGCGCTATCGCGTCGATCGCAGGGTGACGTCGCTGCTGCCTCGCACGGACGGCACGAGGAAGCAGCGACTTCACCAGGACGTCGAGGGAATCATCGCCACGACACTGCGAGAGCAATGGCTGGTGCTGGAGGCCCCGCCGCTCGCTCCGGTAGTGGCCGAGATCCGCGCTCGCTGCGAGGAGGCCGGTCTGATTGCGCCATCCTACCTCACCGTGGCCCGCCGCATTCTCTCGCTGTTCAGCCCTGAGGATATCGCCAGGAAGCGGTCGGCGAATCCGAAGCATCTGCAGCGCCTCAAACCGCGACCAGGATACATCCACGCATCGCGACTGCTCGAGGTCTGTCAGATCGATCATACGCCCACCGACATCAATTTCGTGGAGGTCGTCGAAGGTGAGGGATCTTCGTCGGCAGCGCATTCCTGACGATCGTCACAGACGTGGCATCGCGCTGCATAATCGGCTTCTGTCTCACCCTAGAAAAACCGTCGGCGCTGTCCGTCGCGCTATGCCTCGCACAAGCAATGTGTCCGAAGGATGCCTGGCTGGCCGCGCGTGACATAGAGCATCGTTGGCCGATGTTCGGGCGACCACGGTTGCTCGTCACCGATTCCGCGAAAGAGTTCAAAGGGCACGCATTCCAACGCGGGTGCGAAGATTATGGCATTCGCATCCGCTACCGGAATCGCGGCCGCGTCCACCAGGGCGGGGTGGTCGAAACGTTGCTAGGAAAGCTCAATGCCGTTCTTGCGACGCACCTGGAGCGGTGCGTGGCGCTCGCCGTGCTCGACCACAATCTTCAAGAGAACGCGAAGACGTTGAGGGTCTCGGCAACGGAATGGGAACGGCATAGCCGTGATCTCCCGCGCTTCGATGACGATCCTGTGCGGGTCCTGCTTGCATTCCTGCCCGGGGCAGAAAGACGCCTCGCCGCAGGGCGTCAGCATGTTCGCGCTCGACTACTACTCGCCATGGCTGGGCGGCTTGGTCCCGAAGCGAAACCATTTGGGCCGGATCGAGGTGCGATACGATCCTCGCGATATCAGCCACATCTACATCCGGGATCCGGAGACGAGGGAGTTCCGGCCCGTGGCGGACGCGACGGATCGCTTGTGTCGTTTTCCATTTAATTCGGTTCTTCCTCACTTTGTGTGGCGCGGAGGGAGCATGCGTGCCCTCAGCAGTTCAGGGCCTGCCCTACCGTACATTGCGCGCTTGAGGGTTTTGAGGCGGTTGATCTGGCCTTCGGCCTGTCCGTTGCTCCAAGGCAGCTCAATGGCGTTGTTGACGGCATCGATGTCTCTGCGCAGGACGCGGGCGAACCGCATGATCGGAATGAGTTCGGAGTCGATTGCGTCGTCGATCCACGCATCCAGTGGTGCCGATCTCTTGCCGCGAAGGATGCCGTTGAAGCGCATCGCCAGGCGTCGCATCTCGGCGAAAGCGTCAGATCCCTGCTTCAGGGCATCGACCTTCCTTACCTGCCGGTCTGTCAGCAGGCCTCGCGGCTTGATGCACAGCGCCGCGGCGACAACTGGCGAGATCGCAGGACCGGTATCCGGATCTCGAACCGGCTCCAAGTTCAGCGCGGGAGACTGAATGTCACCGGCCTGCTCTCTTTCGGCCCGCCGCCAGGCTCCGAGAAGCCGCTCCAGATTGGCGAAACTGCCAGTGTAGCCCCGCTGTTTGACGTCATGAAACAGATGCCGTCCGCAGCGATTCCCATCCTGCATTGGGCGAGGAAGGCTTCGAAATACCAAGGTGATGTGGGGTTCAATGCTGCGCGCCGCCTGTCTGGCGGAGCCTTGAACTTGAGCCAATTCGCTATGCTGCGACGTTCATAGCCGGTCCGGCGGGCGATCTCGCTATACGACAGTCCCTCGTCGCGCAAAGCGTGGAGCGTTTCGAATATCTCCTGACGAAATTGCCTATGCGCGAGACGGGCGCGCCGGCGATGTGTCGCAGCGTCCACGATTGCATCCTCCGACAGGATGGCCCTGCCGGTGGCACGTCCAGAAAGGCTCATCTGTTCTTCGATGGCCGAGCGAAGATTCTGGACCAGGTGAAACCGATCGGCGACCTGTCGTGCCTGCGGTGCGCCCTCGCGAATAGCCTGCGCATAGAGGCCGCAGCGGTCCCGGCTGACGACTTCGACCGAAGGATGGCTCCGCAGCCACTTGGCCGCACTATCGACACTCCGATCATCGAGAATGTCGACAACCGAGCGGCGCTCGAGATCAACCACGATGGTCCCGTAGCTTGTCGCCCGCCGCCAACTCCAATCATCGATGCCGACCACCGGACCTCGGAGTTGCGGTGAGCGAGCGTGGCATCCCGCTTCAACTGCCGCAGGATGGTATCGTCGCTGACCGGCATGCCGAGCCGTTGCATCAAGCGTTCGCCAGGACGGCCGCCAGTGCTGTGGCCAAGCAGGCCAACGATCTCCCCGACCCTTCTCGTCCGGCGCGCATAAGGAGCAGCGATCATCGGCAGCCGGTCGGTAAATTTCGTCGCTCACATTTGCGATTTGCGCATCGCCAGCGGCTCAGCAGGAGCTTCACGGTCACGGGCTTGCCCTGGACCGGGAGATCTTGGAGGCTGCGGTTGGACCAGCCGTGCCGACTTCGGCTTCGCCGTCCGCAATCGGGACAAATGCCGATTGCTGGTGCGGCAGCGGAAACAACCCATCTGTCATCATCGGCAAGCGCGACACCCAAATTCTGACCCCGGGGCCGGGCGACCATTTCGATTTCCTCTGCATGTCCGCCCATAGCGATATCCTCGCTAACCGCGGATGAATCACACAAAGTGAGGAAGAACCCAATTAAGTTGCCAAGCGACAGGAACGTCGCTCGCGCGATCGAGCGCTTTTTTCGTCATCCAACGCATCTCTTCGCAACGAACCTCAGGTTCAGGTCCCACAAAAGGTCTTATAGACGCGGCCATCGCGCGGTGGTGGCTCGGCATAGCTCGCGAAGCCTGGCTGGACTTCGTATGGCTTGCCGAGCACGGTCAGAAGGTCCTCGAACGGTCCGAACTCCTGTTTCTTCACGGCGGCCTCGATGACCGCCTCAACGCGGTGGTTGCGCGGGATAACGGCCGGATTGACGCGCTGCATGGAAGCCCGGCGCGCTGAACCTTCCTGCGGCTCTTGCCCGAGCCGTTTGCGCCAGCCCTCGGCCCAGTCGTCATATGGGGCAGGGTCTTCGAAGAGGCTGCGCACCGCGACGTCGCCTTCGGGTCCCATAGCGGCCTCGCTCAGGCGTCGGAAAGTCAGGGTGAAGTCCGCCTTGCCAGCGACCATCCGATCGAGAAGATCCTGCGTCAGCGCAAGATCGCCTTCCCGCTCTGACAAAAGTCCCAACTTGCTACGCAAGCCACTATTATAAGCGTCGCTGAACCGTGCTGCGAAGGCAGAAAGCGCCGCTTGGGCCAGCTCCACGGATTTGTCCTGATCCTCAGCCAGGAGGGGCAGCAGAGACTCCGCCAGCCGCGTCAGGTTCCACTGGGCGATCGCAGGCTGATTGGCATAAGCGTAGCGACCTAACTGGTCGATCGAGCTGAATACGGTCTTAGGATTGTAGATGTCCAGAAAAGCGCAGGGGCCATAGTCAATCGTCTCGCCGGCGATAGACATGTTGTCGGTGTTCATAACCCCGTGAATGAAGCCGACGAGCAGCCACTGCGCTACGAGGTTCGCTTGGCGCGCAATCACACTTTCCAGCAATGCCAGGTAGGGGCGAGCAGCACCCGCGGCATCCGGGTAGTGCCGGGTGATCGCGTGATCAGCGAGAGCCCTCACCGCATCCACGTCCCCGCGCGCCGCGAAGAATTCGAAGGTTCCGATCCGCATGTGGCTGGATGCGACCCGTGTCAGCACTGCGCCTGGCAGGTAGGTTTCTCGTATCACCTCATCACCCGTCATGACCGCAGCAAGCGCCCGAGTGGTCGGAATGCCAAGAGCCGCCATGGCCTCACTGACAATGTACTCGCGCAGAACGGGGCCAAGCGCCGCCCGCCCGTCGCCGCCGCGGGAAAACGGTGTTCGGCCGGAGCCCTTTAGCTGGATATCCCGGCGCACTCCTTCCTGATCGACGATCTCGCCTAGCAGGATTGCCCTTCCGTCGCCGAGCTGCGGCACGAACTGGCCGAACTGGTGTCCGGCATAGGCGGTAGCGATCGGCTCGGCACCTTCGGGAATCCGTTTGCCGGCAAGAATCTCAACACCCGCCTGCGTGGCGAGTTCTACCGGGTTGAGCCCGAGCTGGACGGCCAGCTCCTGGTTAAGCTTGAGGAGGTGCGGTGCGGAGACCGGGGTCGGGGAAACACGCGCATAAAACGAGCTCGGCAGCCGAGCATAGCTGTTGTCGAATGCAAAGCGTACCGTCATTCACACTCCTCAAACATCAACGGCAGTCGCGAGACGCTTCGTCGGTCGCAAAGATTGTTATCAATGACAATAGTGCCATCAGACTGCCGATCCGTATGCTGATGTGGCGATGCTCGAACTTCATTTCCAGCTACGTGCCAGAAATGGATGTGTCAGTGCCTTCGGGCAAGTAGCCTCTTCGAGCGGAACGGCTACGACGCTTCTCGCGCCAGCGAACGTCTGGTCTTCGCGAATCGGTAGCCTTAAGCCGCCTGACTGCTTCGGCCCCACACCGGTCGTTCCGTTGCTCCGGCTTAGTGGACGCTTCTGACGCTACAGCCATCTTCGCCAAGCGATACGGATACGAGCTGCATCTTCACACCAACCCTATCCTGAAATCCTCCAGAACCTGAGCCAGCCCCTGCGCGCCGAGAAGTGTCAAAACGCGCTTCGGCGTAAGCTTCAGTATCGCCCGGTCGTAGATGGCGAGATTGGTCGCCTCATTGAGGCGCGAGGGGTAAATGACCCCGTCAGGCTCAGATGGGTGCTGGTGAAACGCCAGTGACCACCGGCGTGCCAGGTTCTGGCGCTGTGCCCGAACGACATCGGTGGGCACACCCATCCTGACCGCGTTGTCGCCCCTCAGGTCGACGAGGCGAAGGTCCGCCGTAGTCGTGATCTCCGCATAGCGCCGCTGGGTCAGTTCCACCTCCTCTATCGGAAGATCGTCGACAAGCCCTTCGCGGCGGTCGCGGAGCACCGTTTCTAGAAAGCACACCTTCAGGGAGTCGCCGAGGTAGAGAACGCAGAAACGGTTGGCAGCAACACGACGCCGAGGATCGCTGAAGCGGCTCGGCGATTTTCCGCACCCCAGCGGATCGGGATAGGTGCTCCAGTAGATCCGACCGAATGTCTGGCCCGGCGGTAAGGTCTCGATTTCGAGCTTTGCGTGCTCGAAATCGGGTGGAGGTGGAACGCCGGGCATTCAGTCGAAATCGCCCCTGGCCATGCCTTCAGCCGCGGCCAACACCGAAGCGTCATCGCCTTGCTGAAGGGCACGAAGACCCGTCCGCCCATCGAGCGCGCCATGAGGTGACACCAAAAACCGGTAAACGGCCCAGGCACTGTTGCCAAACATCGCATGGAGCGCCGGCAATGTCCCAAACGGCCGGCCATGCTTGTCGAGCTGCCATACGGGAAAGCGGAAGCCGCGCTTGGCACCATCGATCCCGAGCACCTGCCCGCTCTGCCGCTTGGCGTTGACCGTCACCCGCGACGTGCCGATCAGCTTGGCAAAGGCATCCGCGCTCAGCATGTCTTCGCCGGCGACAATTTCGGCAACACGCTTGCGGCCACGCGCGCGCGCTGTGGCAAGCGCCGCCTCAAGCTCGGCATCGGGCTTGCCCGTGTCCTCGACGGGAAAGGTATCGATCGGTTGCTCCTCGACCGGCGTGATCGTCTGCGCATCGGCCGCCGGATCGACCTCTACCCGGAACGATACGCGGTGGCCGATCTTGCGGCTGCGTGCGATCGCTTCCTGATAGCGTTCGAGCAATACCTTCTTGAAGTCTGCCTGTGCGGGAAGCTTTGTCGTGAAGCTCAGGGCGGCGACCCCCGCATGCGACGGGGTCCCGCTATGATTGCTGCGTTTTGGAGCGGCCATGATGAGAACCTCCTGCTGTCACCAATATGGTTACAGAGCGCAAGTTCGTCAAGTTCGATAATTTCGTAAAGTCAGTGGAGAATGGCTGCGGACTACACAATTCCCCAGGCGCGAAACCTTCCCCTCCCCGTCATCTCGCGCAGGCCAAGCTCGCCGACCAGATTGAGCGCCCCCTGTTTTGTCACTTTAGCCGCTCCTGGATTATGCCAGCCGAGACGAGTGGCCGCGACATCGCGAGCTCGACCAGGTCGGGCAGTTTCGAGCTGGCGCGCCGTTGTTTGAGCCGCCGCTCCATCTGGCTTTTCGCCATCGCCAGCCGGTCGTGCTCCTTCAAGCCGGCCAGCGCTGCGTCGTGAATGGCGTCGACAAAAGCCAACAACCGGTCCGAGCGATTGCGCGCCCGTCGCCGCTCGCGCGGAATGTTTTTGGCGCCGAGATGCAGGCTGGCGAGATGGTGGGCGGCAAGACCCTCCTGGCGCAACAGCGCGGCAACCAGCAGCGGCCCGAGCCAAACACCATGCTGCAGCACCTCGATGTTTTGCCAAGCCTCGAGCAGGATCGCGGCGCGCATCACCAATGGCCACTCCCGCGTGTCGGCGAGCACGGCCTGCCATTCGGCCAGCCGTTCTTCTTCATTCCAGTCGAGATCGTAGATCAGGCCGTTTTGCGGCTCCGGCCGGTCACGTCGTGACTTTTCCTCCTTTCGACCAGGCACGTCTGCGCCACTGAGAATCTTCGACGAGCGCGCCAGGACAGCATCGATCTCGGCAAATTCTTCGGCCAGGAGATCGTCCTCAGCATCATCCCGACCGTCGGCTTCAATAGAGGCAATTCCAGCCCCCTCCTCTTCCCGGTTTTTTTCGCCCTGCGCCGCCGGCACAGCGCCAATGCGGCCAGACAGCGACAACAAACCGTCGCGGCTGAGCGCCCAGTCCGGTTTTTGCGCAAAAATGCGCCGGCGGGTTCGCAGCACCGCATGCGCCCGGGTGAGTTCGTGGGTCGGGGTGCGGATGTCCATGTGGGCGTCGTGCAGGACAAGGTCCTCGAGGTGCACGAGTTCACCCTCGAGCCAAAGGGCGGAAGCCGCATCGGCAAAATGCTGGCGCTCGACAAAGCCGTTGCGGACCGGTGAGCGAGCGACCCGCTCGTCGAGGCGGACCAAAACCTCGGTCGCGCGGGAAACCGGCCCTATGAGGGTTTGCAGGGACAAATCGCTGATGTCGTAAGCCATTGTTTTCATGATGGCTGATTCGCGCTAGTCAAGCTATTGGCCATTTAGGTTGACTTGCCGGGGATTTTCTCTAGCGCGCTTTTCACTATCGATAATGACCTCATATCGGGACTGTACAGCACCACGCCCTAGGACGCTCAAGAGGCTAAAAAACGTTGATTTGCCGGCTCATCGAAGCCGTAGGAGCTACGCAAAAAGGCACTAGAGACGTTTACAAACGATCGTTTGTTGATATCTTCGGTGTTTGTACAAACGCCCCTTTCCCATGCTGAGAGACGCCGCACATGGCCCGCGAAGCGCAAGATCGACGCTCCGGACGACCAAAGGGCCGGAAAATCGGCTACGCGCGCGTATCGACGGACGAACAAGCGACGGAAGCGCAGGAAATTGAGCTTCGATCGGCCGGCTGCGACGTCGTCGTTCAGGAACATGGATCCGGTGCGTCGAGAGCTCGCCCTGCTCTACAGCGGTTGATGAGCGACATCGGCGCCGGCGATGTCCTGGTCGTCGTGCGTCTCGATCGCCTTGCGCGCTCGGTCAGCCATCTTCTTCAGGTGATCGAGGATCTGACTGAGAAGGGCGCGCATTTCCGATCTCTTCGAGATCCAATCGACACGTCGACGCCACAGGGCATGTTTTCGCTACAGGTACTCGGTGCCGTTGCCCAGCTCGAGCGTGCGCTGATCTCGGAACGGACCAAGGCCGGCATCATCGCTGCGCGATCGAAGGGGCGCCTGCCAGGTAATCCTGGCATCCGGGAGCGCAGGCCCGAAGCCCTGGCGAAGATGGCCGCGCTGCAAAAGGCATCCTATGGCCGACGGCTACAATCAACTATGAACCAGTGGCTTCCGACGGTCCGCCGGATGCGACCAGACCATAACTGGGACGACATCGCTCGAGTCCTGAAGCAGCGTGGCCTCGACTGGACGCCTGAACGACTGCGGCGGGCAGTGAGGTGGCTCGTCACCGAGCACCTGGCCGAATCCACACTGCTAAAGCGGGCGTCTCCTCTGCCTCCGGAAGATCGCCTGATGACTCTTGTGGCCGGGATTTCGCAGTCTAACCCAGACCTGTCGCTCCGCGACATCGCTGGCCAGCTCGAGCGCCTGCATGAGCGAACCCCACGAGGAAGCGCAAAATGGTCTGCCTCCTCAGTCAAGAACCTACTCGATCGAGCCCGCCGGCTTGGACTCGTCGCCGAACTACCCGCGAGCTGACCGTCATCCCGCTGCAGAACAGTCCTCAGTTTACGGTCCTTGGCTGACGCTCGACATTCCCGAGCCGCTTGTACGCGGCCCAGGCATCGGCTGGAACAGCGCTGCCGGCCCGCGTCAGCCAAGCCGCTCGATCGGTTTCGGCGAGTGAGTTCCACCACACCATTCCGGCGGTTTCATCGGGCGTCGGTTCCTGGTCGTGTTGGTTTTTCATGCCTTCGATGCTCTCATAAGACGCTCGCCCCCACAAGTCTGCAGCCACCGTCCACGGATCGAAACCCCCCGGCTGATCATGATCCGCGCCCTGGCTTGTCGAGGCTGCGGCGCAACGCATCGCTGATTTCCAGCCGGGATTCGGTGCGTACAACCTTGCCTGCCGCCTCCAAATCGACGGCAGCGGCTTCAGCTCCGGTTCCGGTCGTCTTCGACGCGTCAAGCTTGGCCCGCAACAAGGCCATCACCATCGGCCAGACCGAGAACTTTCCGACCTTTGCTCGATCTGTCAGGCTGCGCAAATAGCCGCCGGCGCTGTTGATCTGGTCCTGCCGCTGGTAGATCGCGGCAATGGCAACCGCCGCCTGCTGCTCACCCATTGCCGTTCGCGCTTCCTCCCAGGCGCTCGGGCTGACGCCCATGGACGGTCGGGCAACCTCGGCCGCGGCCAGAAATTCACGCCAGTTGCGGATTCCGCCGCCGCCCTTCACCAGCCAAAGCATGTTCGGGCAGGCATCCAGCACGATCCCTAGCGGCAGTTCGCGTTTCGGCAGGCTCCGTACGTTGTCGGTGTCCGCAACGTTGCCGCCCGCTTCATCTTTATTTCCTGAGCCGCTTTCAGATTCAAATTTAGAGTCTGGTTTTGAATTCTGTATGTGGCGCCCATTTTGGGACTCATTGGCGTCCACTTTCTGTGTTTTTACAAATGATTCCAATGCTTCACGCACTTCAGCCCAAAGGCCTTCAAGTTCTTCGGCAATCACCTCGAGAGTCTGCCTAGGTGCAGTGCGTGGTATCTGACCAACAATCGCCTGGTAGGCCTGCTGAACCCTGCCCCAGTTCGCCGGCACGCCTTCCTCAATGCCGGTGTCGATCATCTTGACGATATCACGTCGGCATATGGTAAGCCGCTCCTTAACGAGACGAAATGCCTTCTTCTCAGATCTCACCGCATCCGCAAGATCCTTGAACTCCTCAGCGCGCGCCACGATCGGCGAGATGTCAAAGCCATAGGCTTGCTCGATCTCGCCCGCCTGCCCTTTCCGGGCGAAGCGCTTGCCGTTTGGGCTGTCCCGACGGATGATCAATCCACACTCGACCAGAACGGCCAGGTGTCGCCGTAAGGTCGTTGGGGGCATACCATTGGCGCGGCGGATCAGCTGCTCGTTGGATGGCCATACAACCAGTTCGCTGTCGCCATAAAGCGCTGTGTCCGGATGGAACGACAACAGCGCGTCGAGAATAGCCAAAGCGCGATCGGTGGCGCCCAGAGCGATCCTGGCGTCCTTGATATCTTGGAAGACATGCCATTTGTGGACGATCGCGTCCTTCGGCACGGCCCTTGCGGTGACTTGGCTTGAAATCATGCCAAGCGTCATCGGCCGCCGCCCAAAGGGCGTCGTCGCAATATTCGTCTCCATTTTCTTTCACCCTCGATTAGGCAAAAGAAATCCGCTCGCCGAAAACCGACGCTATGTCTCTTGACAGTGATTCGCGGAAATGAGATTCTCGAAGTGCGATCTACGAGAAGGGCTTCCGCGACGGCGACGTTCGGGGGCCTTTTTCTTTTGCGGTTTCAGTCTCCTGTTGCTGCTTTCTCCGACTTTCTAAAGGCCTCGTAGAGTCCCTGCAGATTGTCGGAAATCCAAGTTCCAAAGCGGCTGCCATCCGTCTCCTTTACGGCGATCGTGACGGCCTTCCCCGCTCTTTGAACGCTGACGCTAACCGACTTGTCATGCGGAGCCCACGATTGGACCCCGGGTTTCACACTGGCCTTGCGGACGCGCTTTTCCTTTGCGTTCAGGGCCATGAACAACTGCTCAAAGCGTCGGTTACTCTCTAGCCCACTGAATTCGGGTTCGGAGAGGATTTCATCGACTATGTCCGATTTCTTGCCGACGAGCAGGGATAGCTCAACCCACCGCTCGCGACCTATAGATGGAGCTGATCCAATTTTACCTATGACTGATGGCGGGATCCGTGTAGCAACCGACACCATTTTTGAGACGGCGGCGGCGTTCGCAGCCAATGCCGACGAGATGACATCTCTGTCGTAATTCAGCTCCTCGAGACGCTTTGCGAACGTCGCCTTCTCGATAAAACTTAGATTTGCTCTGGCAGAATTCTCCTGGCCCTGAGCAATGACATGAGCCTTGTCGTCAATCTCCTTGACGACCGCCCTAACCTTCCGTCGGAGATCTCGGGCCACCCGGACGCGCCGATGCCCAAAGACGATCATGAAGCGGCCTTCGATGCTCGGGTGGGGGCGCACAAGGATGGGGGAATCCTGTCCCCTCTGCTGAATCGCTTCCAGCAGTTCCTGATATTGTTCCCTGTCGTCATCCATGCGATCGGAAACGAACGAGCCGTCAATAGCGTCCGGGTCGAGTTCGACTACATGCTCACCCTCAAGGTAGGCATCCGCCTGCTTTGCCAATTCATTAACGGAGCGGATCATGGATTTCGAAGCACCGCGAATCGGATAGGCCGCAGTTGAACTAGATGTCAGCTGGTCGTCTGCCTCCGTCTCAGCGAGGCCGGAAAGAAGATTCTTACGTGCCATCTTAGTCTACCTCCGGATACAACTTAGTCTGTTGAAAGCACAGCGCAAAAGTCCGTTTTTGTCAGCGGACAAGTCAGCGCCCCCATGCTTTATGTATCAACGTGGCGATTTCTCCGTTTACGACATCGAGTGCATCCATTGCCCGCTCGTATGTGGAACGAGTCATCGCGTTTTTTTCGACTTCGTAGAGGCTCTGCTTGGTGATCCCCGCATCAGAAATCGCCGTGGATTTCAGCATCTGGTTCTTGAGGATGAACTCACCAAAAAGCGTGTGGAGGAACGCTACCATCTGCGCTTGCGGCTGATCCGTCGGCTCGTATCGCGTTATAAGATAGCGATACCACTCCAGGTTCACCTCGGCACCCGCTGCCCGGATTGGCTCCAGAATATTCCCGAGCATCAACAGGAATTGGCCCATTGACATGACATCGAGCATCTGCGGATGGATCGTTATCAAGACTGACGTTGCCGCGGTCAACGCTGTAATTGTCAAATAGCCCAGTTGCGGTGGGCAATCGATAACGACGACATCATATAGGGCGTCGACCTCACCCAATGCCGTCGAGATGCGCGTGAAGAACGCCTTTCCCACGTTAGACGTCCTGTCCGTCATCGCCAAAGGCGTGTCGTATTCGAATTCTTGCAGCTCAAGGTTTGCTGGGACGATATCCAGTCCCGGGAAATTTGTTGGCCTGATGATTTCCGAGAGAGAAACCTTCTCGTCGTCGTAGCGGATCGCATCGTAAAGCGATTTCGTCTGGTCGAGTTCTGGCTGGAACCCGTGCAGTGAAGACAGCGACGCCTGGGGATCAAGATCGACAGCCAATACACGGTGTCCCGTCAGAGCGAGATACTGGGCGAGATGAGCTGCTGTCGTTGTTTTGCCGCTACCTCCCTTGAAATTAACCACAGCTAGGATTTGAAGTTTCTCGCCCGACCGACGATGGGGAACATACATGCGGGCGTCGGAGCGCCCGTGTTGGTCAAGGTATTGGCGTAGCTCGATCATCTGCCCGGCCGTGTAGGATCGTCTGCCAGAAGACGAGGTTTCAGGTACTGGGCCTTTGCCCTCTAGATGTAGTTTTTTTAGATGGCTCTGAGAAACACCGAGATACGTCGCCACTTCCGCCAACGAAAAAGAACGCAAATTCTTCTTGGCGTGGGGAGGAAAACGCTGCATCGAGAGAAGGTGCAGCTTCTTTGATATCTGATCCCCTTGTTCGAGAATGCGTTTCTCGAACAGCAATGGGGTTTTCGCGGGAACGGGCGAACTCACGTTCATTCGATCAAGACTCTCTAAAAACGATTTTTGGCGGAATGTGGCCAAGCAACCGTCATTATGTCCGATTCGTTCGAACCGGCAAGAAGTTTTAAGTTAACAAGAGGTTAATGCCCTCTGCTCGCATTCTGCGCGGCATAACGAATATAATCTGATTCAAAGAATTGAATACGCTACGCAATTTGCCGATTTTGTCAGCGGACAAGAAACCTCCCTTTTGAAGTTGCCCTTTGCACCGGGCAGGAGCTTCCAGTTCGGCCGGGCCACGTGCTGGGCATCGCCTAGCAATAGACGTCAGCAAGGCCGGGCGGTGTGAATGAAGACCCGTTTCAATGACATGCGCGTAGTAGTCGGTCCGAACTCGCCAGCCACGATGAGCAGTAGTAATTCGACCTCGCCGATTGCTTTGTCCTGCACGATCGAGGTCATGGGACACGACAAGACTGCAGTAACCGGCGCGGCCATCTCACACCGGGCAATCAGATCAACAGCAAAAGCGGCTCTCTCAGAAATCCGCGGAACGGGCCTGAAACGAGTAATGTCTGGGCGGACTAATGCTCATCGCAGTGTTTCGGGCGAGGATCGAGGCGCAGGGCCAGGCCGCGACTAACGCTTTGAGAAGACCTCAGCGGGTCAGCGACGGAGTGAAATGCCGTAAAGGCGCTGTGTGCCGGATGGGGGGCGGGTAGTAGGGACAGAGAGTCGGGCGAAGAGGCTATCAGCCAAGTTGGACCAGCGTTTTCGCAAGGATATGAAGTGGAACTGCCTCGACGTCATGTTTCAGCGGAAAGCGCTCTGCTCCCGGATAGACAACGAGGCGACGGATAGGATCTACGTCCTCGCACGCCAGATGAAAGCCCTTCTCCACTTTTGGCGTCAGGCTGCGCTTGATCTCGATCCCCCATGGGCGGCTGCCTGGAGGGGTCAAGAGGAGGTCGATCTCGGCGCCAGCGGATGTGCGATAGAAGTTGGCTTCTGTGCCGGGCGGTGCGACCGCAATCAACGTCTCAATAACAAAACCTTCCCAGCTGGCGCCGGCCACGGGATGAGCGAGAACGTCCTCAAGGGTTGTCAGTCCAAGCAGCGTATGCGCAATGCCGCTGTCGCGCACGTAAACCCGCGGCGACTTGACCAGACGTTTTCCGACATTTGCATGCCACGGCTCGAGCCTTCGCACCAGCAGCAGATCGACTAGCAGGTCGAGGTACGAGGCAATCGTCTTGCCATCGACTCCGAGGGCCCGGGCAAAGTCGGCAGCGTTGAGGAGGCCGGATTGATGATGTGCCAGCATGGTCCAGAAGCGGCGCAGCGTTTCGGCCGGAATGCGAGGCCCGAGCAGCGGGATATCGCGCTCGAGGTAGGTGCGGATGAAGTCCTGCCGCCACCGCTGACTGGCGCGGTCGCTCGCCGCCAGAAGGCTGTCGGGAAAGCCGCCGCGCACCCACAAGGGGTTCAACTGTTCGGCCGGCACCTCCAGTCCGTCAATCGGATGCATCTCAAGATAAGCAATGCGGCCAGCGAGTGTCTCGCCAGTCTGCCTGAGGAGATCGATGGAAGCGGACCCCAGCAGCAGAAAGCGCCCTGTCTTCTTGCCGCTGCGGCGACCGCGGTCAATCAAGCCACGAAGATTCTGGAATAGGTTTGGAAGCCGATGGACCTCATCGAGGATCACCAACTCGCCCTCGTGCTCGGCAAGGTAGAGCTCCGGCTCCGCGAGCTTGGCTCTGTCCGCATCGGACTCGAGATCGAGATAGATCGACGGCCGTGTCTCGGCTATTTCGAGCGCGAGTGTAGTCTTGCCGACCTGGCGCGGCCCAATCAGTGCCACGGCTGGGATAGTGTCTATCAGTTCGGCGAGTTGCGTTTCGATGCGGCGCTTGATCATCCTCGCAATTATGGAGTGCAATTCCTGATTTGCAAGAAAGGACTGACGAAATTGGTCAGCATTGAGCCTATTGGCAACGCAACGTCCGATTTGGGAGAGGTATGCCAGATTGGCAGGGGAGGGGACTTCGTCCTCTATAATCCCGACGCCTTGGTGAGGTTGATTCGAAACCGGTCGCGCCGCCGCTGATATCTGCGGGTCATCTCAGCGCTTGTGTGGCCGAGTTGCTTCTGCACATAGCGCTCGTCGACCTCGGCCGACGAGGCGAGGCCAGCGCGCAGCGAATGGCCGGAAAACTTTTGGCCGCGTTCGCCTTCCGACAAGTCGCCGCGCACGCCGGCAGCGAGCGCGGCGCGCTTGACCAGCCGCGCCACCTCCTGGTCGTTCAATCGCTGGGCTCCGACAGCCTTGCCTTGGCCGGTGACGCGTCGAAATAGCGGTCCGTGCCCAATCCGTGCGAGTTTCAACCAGGTCTGCAGGGCGACCATGGGGCAGGTCGCATCGGAGGAGCCACGACCGATCTCGACCTCGCGCCAGCCCGTCTTGCCGCGCAACGTCACCAAAATACCTTTGTCGAAAATCTCGACCCAGCCGCGGCCGTCCTCGGTTTGATCGCGCGCAACGTCGAGGCCGACGATTTCGGAGCGGCGCAAGCCGCCGGCGAAGCCCAAAAGCAACATGGCGCGATCGCGCAGGCCACGCAGCGTGCCTCGATCGAGCGTTTCCAGCATGGCGATCAAATCCTCGGGCAGAATGGCTTCCTTCTGCAGGGGAGGGGAGGCGTGGGTGTTGCGGATACCGGCGAGCACGGTGGCGATGTGGCGGTCTTTCCTGTCCAGTGGTTGGCCACGCTGAGTATAATTCCAAGACAGCGAAGAAAGGCGGCGCTCGATCGTCGCCACCGATTTTTTGTCCCGACCAGATCCCGAGGCTTGCGCAGTGATGTAAAGGCCGACGGTCTGAGGATCGGGCGGCAACACCTCGATGTTCTGGCGGCGCGCCCAGGCGCAAAAATGCTTCCAGTCGGCGGCGTAGGCGCGCCGCGTGTTGGCCGAACTCGCTGCCTCGACGTAATCGCGGGCGCGGCCGGCGAGCGCCTCGAGATGCGCAGGAAGGCTGGGATCCGCGATGGCTGGAGGGGGCGAGGCGTAGTCGGCATCGCCGGCGAAAAGCCAACGGTTTGGGTTCCCGAACGACGAACGCTCGTCCGGCTGCTCGTCCGGTGTCCTGCCCATCTCCATTACGACATCGACGATGTCGGGCATGTCGTCATCGCCGGAAGCAGCCGATGATCTTTGAGCGTTGTCAGCCATGCTCATGCCGCTTCCATATCCGTTTGGGAGAAGTCGTTGCCTATGAAAAGCAGCGGTTCATCTGCACGCTTTGCCAAAGCATAGGAGAGGCAATCGGCAAAATTCAGCGCCGCCGGGTGGTGGCCTTTGCCGTAGGTAAGCCAACCCTGGGTCGCCAGATCAACCAATTCGGAGTCGACAGGAATGATGTCGGCCTCGATTTTGCGCAGCCAAAGATCGATCTCGGCCAACTCGTGTTCGCCGCGCCTGCTGACCAGCACCATGCGTGCCTCGAGCACGCAGGTTGCCGGGACCAGACGGATTGGGTCCAAGACCAGCGCTCGTTCCAGCCTTGCTGCCTCAGGCTCGCTCCGAAGGATCGCTACAACGGCTGAGGTATCGATCACCATCAGTTCGGGATTCCATGCTCGTCATACCCGATGATCTCCTCGTCGCTGCGATTATCCAGTTCGGGCAATCGTGCCACTCTTTCTCGGATGGCGCGCAATTCTGCCAGCAGACGCTCCTGAGCGGTCTCTCCAAAGCCCAAGCGATGCAGCCGCTCGCTCAGGGCCTGGTGAATGGCTGCCGTCTTGCTGATGCCCTGGCGGCGCGCGAGTTCGTCGGCGAGAGCCACGGTGGCCGGATTTTTGATGTTCAGGGACACGAAAGACTCCAAAAGTCTACCATTCTGGCCTATTCTACCATGTTTCCTTCGCCTCGTAAAAGACGAACGATAATGCAAGATTATCGTTCGTTTTATTCGCGCGACAGGCTGTGCGTTTTGGCGCAAAACTCATAGCAAATAGCGCACCGTCACTTTACCCTCCAAATCATGATTCGCCTCGATCCCGCGACCGCCAGCCCCGCCGCGCCGCCCACCGTTCCGGCCGGGGCGGCCACAAGCGCCGACGCGCCGAGCGACGGCGACGCCGCCTTCCGGGCCGGCGCCGCCCTGGGTGCCCTCGACACGCTCGCCCGCGCGCAGCCTGCCTGGGCGGGCGCCTGGCGGCAGCGGCTGGCGCTTCACTGCGCCGCCGCCAGCATGCGGCTTGCCGGCCGCGCCGAGGACGCAGCCGCCTTGCGCGATGCCTGGCATTTGCGTCCCCCAGGTGCTGATCCCGGTCCCGCCGGCGCCGTCTATGGCGCCTGGCGGCAGTTGGCCGGGCAGCCGCCCGCCGCTACGCCCGACCGGCTCGGGAAGACCGTCGACCAGCTTGGCTTCCATTGGGATGTTGAGGCACTGGCCGCGCTTTGTGAACACATCGACGACCTAGCGCGCTCGGGGCGGCCGGCACCATTCGCGGCCGCGGCGATCGCGGCTCACGTCGTCGCCATGCGCCCCGATGCCGAACTTTTGGCCTGGTGGCTCGCCGATCTGGTGCTGGCGCACAGCCTGCGCTGGCAGCGGCCACTGCCGCTCATCATGGCGCAAACCTTCGGTCCGGCTTTTCGCGGCGAGGCCGGCGGCAAGCGAATCCGACCGGGCGAGAAAAATTTTGAGCGGGCGGTCTGCGTTGCGCTGGTTCAAGCGGCGGCCGATGCCTGTCGGTTGGCCGGCGAGCTCTCGCGCCGCGCCGAGAAGCTCCTCGCCGTCGCGCCAAAACTGCGCGCCAAGGGCGCCGGCGACGTGATCTTTCTGCTGCTCAGTGAAGACGCGGTCTCAGGCTCGCTGACGACGAAAACCCTGTCGCGCTTTGCCGCACGGCGCCTGTTCGAGCGGCTGCAACAGCTCGATACGGTGCGCGAGCTTTCCGGCCGCACCACTTTTCGGCTGTTTGGGTTGTAGGGATGAGCGAAGCGTCTGCCCGCCGGAAGCCAAACGTTCAGCCGGCTTTGCTGGATACCGAGCTGGAACATCTGCCGGCCGAGCTTCGCTGGCGCGAGTGGATGGGCCGGGTCGAAGCGGTGATTTTTTCCGCCAGCGAACCGGTGACACGTACTGTCCTCGCGCGGGTGGTGGGGAAGAACTGCAATCTCGAGCTGATCATCGACGACATCCGCGCCGAGCTCGCCGGCCGCCCCTACGATCTGGTCGCGGTCGCCGGCGGCTGGCAGCACCGGACCAAAAATTTTTTTGGGGACGCTATCCGCGCCGCCTTCGGCACGGCAGCGGGCGAGGGGGCAAAAGAACTGTCGCAGGCGGAGGCGCTGGTTTTGATGTGCATTGCCTATTTCCAGCCGATCACCCGTGGCGAGCTGTCAGGCTTCTTCGGCAAGGAAGTGTCGCGCGACCTGATCGGCGTGCTGCGCGCGCAAGATCTGATCGCCTCGGGGCCGCGCAGCCCGCAGCCGGGCGCGCCCTATACCTATGTGACGACCAAAAATTTCCTGTCGCAGTTCGGGCTCGACACGCTGCGCCAGCTGCCCGATTTCGAGGCGCTTGAGGACGCAGGGCTGCTGTCGAAGGAGAAGCTGCTGGCCGGCAATATTCCAGCCGGGCTGGCGAGCGGGGAGGGCGACGGCGAGGACGATGTCGTTGGGGACCAAGCGCCGTGACGGGGGACGTCGTCGCGTTGCGATCCCAGAGACGGTCGATAACTCAGCACCAGGACGACTGGTCGTGCGGCAACCGTTGATCGGGATCGTGAACCGCGACATGGTCGCTGTCGACAAGATTGGCCGGAAAGATCACCAGATTGGTGCCGCCGGCGTGACGCAGCGACGGAAACAGGATGCCGCGAAGTCCGGCGGTGATGACCAGATCCGCGAGCTTCCACGATGGTGGGATCTTCTTGTCGATGCGAGCGACCTTGCGCCAGGCACAATCCCACTCCTTCCACGGGCCGTCCCAGATGTCCGGGTCGAAACCCTGCGAAAGGTCGGCTACCTCGGCGAGCGTGATCTTGTAAGCGGCAAGGGTGGCGGGCGGGGTGATGCTGGCTCCCTGCTTGTATTCATCAAGCGCCGTCTGGGTCGCACGCGACAGATAAAGTGCTTCGATGCCTGGCCGGTTGAAACGACCGCCGTCCATCGCTGCGCCTGCACCGCTGGTGGGCAGGAAAGCCCATTTGGGATTCAGATAGCGATGGAAGATTTCGTCTGGACCGATGCGGGTGATCCTCACCCGCGCGCACCATTCTCGAGATCCCGGATAAAGGCCAGAACCGCCTCGACCTGGCCGCCCGCGACGAGCTCGGCTGCGGTACGATGGCCATAGTCGGCGATCGGTTCATTGCGGTACCAAAAGATCGCCTTGTTGACGTCGCCGGTGAGTTCCGTCGCCGCCGAGATCACTTTCACCATCTCGCGCATCCGGCCCTGCAGGCGCTCCGATGAGGGATTGCGGAGCGTGTTGCGGTGGACACCGGTCAGTTGGGCCAAGTTGGCCACCTTCACGCCCAGCGCCTGCGACAGGCGCTTCGGCGAGATATAAGGCGTGCGCGGCTCCTGCAGGCTATCGACAAAGCCGGAAATCACCGTGGAATGTGCGAGCTGTGCGTGGGCCATGACAAATCTCCGACCTCTCATATGCACAATATATGCACATTCCGATGCATAGCAAGTGGACGGAGGCCCTACTCCTTCCACCAGACTACTTGCCCTTCTTCATTCCGTAGCGTTTGTTAGCTCTTATGACCGTGGTCAAGCGTGGTAGATGAACTTTTCCGCCCCATGTCTTTGCCACAGGATGTTTGCCGTTGATGGACAGCACGGGGACGGGATGAGCCCTTGAGACGACGGTCGATCATGCTCTTATCCGCGGGTTGGCTACCGCACTTCCGTAATCCGTCTTGGGCTATCCTTGTCTAGAGTCGGGCGTTGGGCCGTTGCCCAGCCACATAGCTAGCGCGGGAATTCCCCACCGTGGCCACATCCCGTCTCCGTGCTGTCCCGGTTGTTCCGCCGGATTGAAGCCGTTCAATTAGCTTCAATCCGGCGGCGCCCGTGGGAGACGAGCGTTTGCTGGAAGCTCAATCTTCACGGGGGAAGCGCACCGCATCTTCAGCGCACCGGCTCAACCTGGTGGCCGATGGCCCACAGGAAAGCCGCCATCTCGCGGGCGATCGCCGCCACGACGATCGGTCTCTTCTTGCCAGAGGCCGTCAGGCGCCGGTAGCGGGCGCACAGTCGGGTCTGCGCCTTCCAGGCAATCTCGCGAACCGCCTTGGGCAGGCCCTCGAGGCGGATGCGAATGGTTTCCGTCACCCGGGCCGGATAGCGGTAGCTCCAGGCGCCCTCCACCAGGACGCGGCGTGCGCGGCGGTTGCCGGCAAGCGTCAGGCCGCCACGCTTCACCGTCTCGCCGGTTGACCGCTCCGACGGCACCAGGCCGAGAAAGGCCATCAGCTGCCGCGGATTGTCGAAACGGCGCACATCGCCGACTTCGCTGACAAAGGTGACGGCAACGATGAAGGAGACACCACGCAGCGCCTGATAGGCCGCCACCACCGGCGCCATCGACCAGCTCGGCACCAGCTCGGCGAGTTGGGCATCGAGCCGCTCCAGCCGGTTCTGCGCATCGGTGATCACATCGACCTGATCCTGGAACACGATCTGCTGGGCCGGATGGTCGAACTTCTGCGCCGCCAGCCAGCGGGCATGCGCCGGGCCCCAATTCTTGCGTCCGCTAAAGACCCGGCCATGGCGCAGCAGGAACGACAGAAGCTGCTGGCGCTTCTTGCGCAGATCCTCGCTCGCCGAGCTCCGAACGCGCACTAGATCGCGCACCGCTTCATGCACTGCGTCGGGAACCCAGATCCCGGTCAGCTCCCCCGCCCTCAGCAGCCGTGCCAGGGTGACCGCATCGCGTCGGTTCGTCTTGACGCGTTCGCCCGGGCGCTTCGGGATCAGCGACGGCGCAACGACATCGCAGCGGTGGCCGAGCTCAACGAGCTGGCGACAAAGCCCGTAGCCGGTTGGGCCGGCCTCGTAGCAGAAATGCAGGCGCGGATATTTGCGCTCCAGCTTACGCACGAAGCGTTCCACCGCCGCCGGTGTCGCCTCGATCTCGCCGAAATAGCGGACCTCCCCCTCCCGGCCACCCTCCGCAATCGCAATCGCGTGCTTGGCTTTCGAAACGTCGACACAGACGTAAAAATCCTTATCTTCTGCCATGGCTCGTCCTTCCTTTGCTGGGGCTCGGCTCGGCATTCCCGAGCAACCCCCGTTTGCTTACAGCTGCAAAGACTAAGGACGGGCCGCCGCTCAGACCACGGTCATAACGTCTAGCGGCGGCAATGCGCCCAACCTCGGTCGTTTATTGCGGCCCTGCACGCCCCCTGAAAGCAGATGAGGTTGTCTAATCGCCGCTGGGACGTCAAGCATGTAATTGCGTCGAGACGACGCTGCCGGGTGCATGGTTGTCTTCGCGGTCGACATCAGTCGCCGCATGATGGAGCTCCGCGGACGAGCCTTCAATGTGGACGACGCACTTTGCTGAGACAGCGGTGCAACCCCATCAGCGGAATGGCTCGGCTCACGTCCCGGCAGGGACGTCTCAGGCGCTCAGATCCTGAACGCTATTCGCAAGATTTCATGCTGTGGCGCCTGCATTTCGATCAAAGAACTCACCGGTCTTGAGCATCGAATGCATTATCACCGCCAGTTTGCGCGCCACAGCCACGGCAGCTCGTTTGAAGCCAACCCTCTCCCGGAGCTTGAGGCCCCACGTGCGCAGGCTGCTGTCGATCGAGCTGCGTGTCAGGATGACCGCCGCAGCCTCATAGAGAAGTCCCCGCAAATGTCGATCGCCGCGTCGGGATACATGGCCATCATAATCGACTTCTCCCGATTGGTAGCGGCGAGTTGTCAGGCCGATCCAAGCGGCAACAGAGCGGGACTTCTTGAAGTTGCCCGGATCTTCAATGGCAGTGGCGAAAGAGGTTGCGGTAATGGCGCCGATGCCGGGGATCGACATGAGTATGCGGCATGCTTGGCTTTGACGTGCATCTGCGACAAGCTGGCGCCCAAGCTCGGCGGCACGGATGCGAATGCTGCGCCAGGCTTCCAACATCGGTAGGACGACAGGAGCAAGCTCGCTCTGATCGATAAGAAGGCTCCGGACATTCTTTTCGAATGTAGTTCCCTTACCGGCGGGAACGAGCAAGCCGAACGTTTTCATGATCCCTCGGATCTGGTTGGAAAGCTCGACGGTGATCCGGACCAGCCGAGTGCGTGCTGCCACGAGCGTGCGGGTCAACATACTGTCGAAGCCTTTCACGCGCACCTCGCGAAAGAATCCTGCTTCAGCAAGACGCGCCAAACCATCGGCGTCATTCGCATCCGTCTTGTTCGCCGCCATATCGAGAGCGGCTTTGGCATGGCGCGCATCGATGCAGATGGCTGGCAATCCCTCGGCGCGCAGCGCATGATAGAACCAAACTGACAGCGGGCCGGTTTCGAACACGACGCGCTTTGCGGCCGGCGCCCGCTTGCGGACAAGCTCGGCAATGATCCTGGGATCAGATGCGCACTTCCCGCGCCAGATCCGTTCGCCTTCACGGCGGATCGACACTGCCGTCTCTTTCATCGACACGTCGAGACCGATATGTTCTTCCATGGCTGTTCTCCGTTGATGCTGGGCCCGGCGTCCAGTCGTGAGCCCGTATTTCATCTTATCGGGGAACAGCCACCCTCCAAGGCTATGATCGGTTCCAGGGCGCGTCGCTCCCGCGATTACCCCATGTGGATGGCTCCCGCTCCCGGCATCTGAGTGCCACAGTGGGTTTGCTGTCAGGCAACCCGAGCAAAGGAGCCATCCGCCATGCAGATTACCACCGTGGGCCTTGATCTGGCCAAGCGCATTTTTCAGGTTCATGCCGTCGACGCGTCTGGGGGCGTTGTCGTGCGCAAGGCCCTGCGCCGATCGCAAGTTCTGCCGTTCTTCACCAAGTTGCCACCCTGCCTGATCGGCATGGAGGCCTGCGGGACGGCACATCACTGGGCTCGAGAACTGACGGAGCTCGGCCATGAAGTCCGCCTGATGCCACCGTCCTACGTGAAGCCCTATGTGAAGCGCGGCAAGAATGATGCGGTGGACGCGGAAGCGATTTGCGAAGCGGTAACACGCCCGACCATGCGCTTCGTGGCGATGAAGTCGGCCGAGCAACAGGCGGCCCTGTCGCTTCACCGCACACGCAATCTTCTGGTCAAGCAGCGCACGCAACTCGTGAACATGATCCGCGGCCTGTTGGCTGAGTTCGGCATCGACATTCCCCAAGGTTTGGAGCGGGCGCTTAAGCTGGCGCGCCAGATAGCCGCGAAGAAATCCCCATTGGACGTACCGGCAATGGCACTGCAGATTCTGTGTATCCTGTGCGAGCAGGTGCTCAACACCCATGCCCGGCTCCAGACCATTGACCGGTCGATCCTTGCCCAACAAAGAACGAATGAAGTGGCACGGCGTCTATCGACCATACCTGGCATTGGCCCGATCGGTGCCACAGCGTTGGCGGCCTCGGTTGCTGATCCGGGTCAGTTCCGCTCGGGTCGAGAGTTTGCCGCCTGGCTCGGGCTGACACCTTCGCAAAACTCGAGCGGCGGAAAGGACCGTCTCGGGCACATCACCAAGATGGGCGACCGGTACCTGAGAAAGCTCCTTGTGATCGGCGCGACCTCCCTGATCCGACGGGCAAGGCATAAGCCCGAGGCTGCGGATCCGCGCCTCCTCGCGTTGCTCGCCAGGAAGCCAGCGCGCGTGGCGAGCGTAGCGATGGCAAACAAGATGGCCCGCGTGGTGTGGGCTATCATGGCGCGCGGCGAAACCTATCAGGCGCGTCATGCTCCGAACCTTGCAGCGTAAGTTGCGCAGAAGACGAGACACTGAAGCAGAAATCAGATCGAGCCGATCGATCGGCTCCATGAGGTTGTGAGAGCGACGCGATGTGATGGCGAGACCGGTCAGGCCGGGAACAGGGACAACCCATGCGATGTCGGAGGCATCATAGCCTGCAAAGCAGATTGGGACCCAGTTCGCCGACCCCATCAGGGCCAGCAGTCTCGAATGGCTGCATCAACAGGCCGCACAGAAGACTGCACCCGACCAACGCGCCATAATGTCGAATTACCTCTTGCATCGCGGGAGCCATCCACAGAGGACATCGCTGGTGCCGACGCCATGAGCGGTGCTGCG
Source organism: Mesorhizobium sp. M0522 (assembly GCF_040321085.1). NCBI lineage: Bacteria > Pseudomonadati > Pseudomonadota > Alphaproteobacteria > Hyphomicrobiales > Phyllobacteriaceae > Mesorhizobium > Mesorhizobium sp. M0522. The sequence continues at coordinate 30,697 of NZ_JAMYQW010000010.1, read as the reverse complement.
CCATGACCCGATATTGCAGAATCGAGCTTAGGCTCTTGTCGTCAGGGTAGAGAGCTGGTCAGTGTCGTAACGGTTCCGCAAGTCTGCAAGCGCTTTCGGATCCGGAGAGCCGTGTGCAGCGAGCCTGGCAAGCTCTTCAAAATAGTGCTCGTGTCCAGGCGGAGAGACGGTCATCAGCACCCGCGCCGGCTCTTCGCTGACATTGGTGATGTTGTGCGGAACGCCCGGTGGAATGAACAGGTAGGTGCCCGCGGTCGCGCGGATCGTCTTGTCCCCAACATGGAGCTGACCGGTTCGGTTGCTCCCGGCGGCATGCGTAGCGCCGGCACCGATTCCACCGCACAGGCATCCGATGCCCAGGACGAAAGGATTGCACGCTTCTCCTGGACGTCCAGCGTCGCGTCAGTCAGCACGTCCTGAGGTCGCTCGAAATGCCGTGCTGGATGGAGCAACCGGTCAAGAAAAACATCAGGACCCTCGGGCCCGATTGGGGGAAAACTCGTCGAAATGGCTCCTTCCATCGATGGTCCTCCGCTTTGAATAGTCTCCTTTGTTGATGTCATCTTTGGTGGCTCTCGCGATTTTCACCAGCCGAAATTTTGGAGAGTTTCGAGCAAATTTCAATGGCCCGACAAGGCCAAATCCTCGCAGTTCAGCCCACGATCAACATTTTTTCGAACCGGTGAAACAATCGGCGTGAATGTCAGTTGTTGCGTCTGGGAAAAGTCGCGCGGCAGCGCCAGGGCGGTCGGGCAGGAGAATCAATCATGTCTTACATTGCCAGGAAGCGACTGAGCATGGGCCTCGTCGCAGGAATCTTGATGCTCTCGGCTGGCGGCTTTGCTCCGGTTTCAGCACAGGAAATCCCGAACGACTTCAGCGCAATCCTGCGTCAGAAGCTGCCGGCCGTGGTCGCGATCACGACGAGGCAGATCATCCAGGACCAAACGATGCTCGACGATTTTCTCAACCCCTTCGACAGCCGCGGGCCTGCCCAGCCGCAGGTGCGAGAAGCTCTCGGCTCCGGCTTCGTGGTCAGTCCGGAGGGCTACATCGTCACCAACAATCATGTCGTGGCCGACTCCACCGAAATCCACGTCGTATTCTCCGATAAGGAGACTTCGCCCGCGCGACTTGTGGGCCGCCATCCAGCAACCGACATCGCGGTGCTGAAGGTCGATCCACGCCCCAACATGACGACCACCGCCTGGGGTGACTCTGACGCAATGCAGCCGGGGGCCTGGACGATCGCGATTGGCAGTCCCTTCGGGCTCGGGGGAACCGTGACCGTCGGCGTTCTTTCCGCCCGCTCGCGCGACATCCAAGCCGGCCCTTACGACGATTTTCTCCAGACAGACGCCTCGATCAATAGAGGCAATTCCGGCGGCCCCCTGTTTAACGCGCGCGGCGAAGTGATCGGGGTCAATACGGCCATCGTCTCTCCGTTTGGCGGCAGCATAGGCATCGGTTTCGCCGTGCCGTCCCGAACCGCACGGAGCGTCGCCGATCAGCTGATCCGCACCGGCCGGATCGAGCGCGGGTTCATCGGAGTGCGTCTCCAGGAGGTGACGCCGTCGCTTGCCCAGGCGCTTGACATATCGAGCACCAAGGGAGCGCTGGTCGCCTCGGTCGAGCCCGGCAGTCCGGCAGAGAAGGCCGGCTTGCAATCGGGGGATGTGATCACCCGGTTCAACGGCAAGGACATTCAGGGCGTCCATGACTTGACGTTGGCGGCAGCTAACGAAAAGCCGGGGTCGAAAGCCACGCTGACAAGGAACCGCGGCGGCTCCCAGCAGGAGGTGGAACTGACCCTCGGTCAACGCAAGGACGAGGAGGTACAGACCGGTGCCGTTCCGAGTCCGGAAGCGGCGGACCAACGCCTCGGGCTGTCGCTCAGCACCATTCCGGACGAAGCGCGCCAGCAACTCGGTCTGCAGCCGGGTACCACCGGCGTGTTTATCCAGGAAGTGGCGCCGAATAGCCCCGCCGCCGAGAACGGCCTTCGACCTGGCGACGTGATTGTCTCGGCCAACAACCGGGATGTGGCACAGCCGTCAGATATCCAGGAGGAGTGGGCACGATCCCGGCAGCAGCACAAGCCCATTCTGTTGCGCATAAACAGGCAAGGACAATCGCTCTTCATTGCCCTAGCTGCTTCCTGACGTAGCGTGCGTCGAAACCAAAAATGTGGCAAAGTTTCCGTTCCGTATCCGAAAGAACGGAATCAGGTCGCCGGAGCCCAAACATCACTCCAGCCGCCTCCTCCCATCTCGCGCGCGGCAAAAAGCAGCCAGCCGGCCGTGGCTCCCATCATCGTCCGCACTTGAGCAGCTCGTGCCGAGCCCGTGTCAATTTTGACGCACTCCGTTCCTATATAGCGTGATAGAAGACCTTCGCCGCGTTGGCGATGATGAAGACCGGCCTTGCCGGAACCGCGCAGCGAGCGCCCTTCCCGAAGACGCCATATGACCACATCTCGCACGGTCATTGTTGAGACGGCAGCGTCAAAGTTCGCCGCATCAGTTGCAACGAGTTCTGGAAAATCAGGCCGGACTTGATGCCAGCGAATGATAACGTCAGGTCGGCTCGCCGTGTTCTGCATCGCTCGTTGTCGATGGGTGGCGATCATAATCGATGGGCGGGGCAACATAACTTCGGCCTCGGCTCTGCCGAACTCCCTGCCGATTTGGAATGCCGCTGAAAGCTGTCTCATGAACGGAGGGCTGCACGTATTTTGGAGGCATCGTTGGATCTTCCCGCTTTCATTTAGTCGACAATAGCTGGTCCGCTTGGAACGGCAGTCCGTCACCGTTCAAAAGCCACCCGTCGAGGCGGCCCTTTCATTAGAAACCCTCCACATGACCAAACCCACCCCAACGCGCCGCGGCGCCAACACCGACGTGCGTGCGACCGTGAAGCGGCAGCACCTGCAGGTTCAACACTGGCTTTCGCAGGCGATGCCGTCTTTGTCGCGGTCTAGCTTGCGGCCCCAAGAGCAGTTTGGCTGGGTACCAACTTGCTTCATCGCACGAGCTGATTTGGGAACAGGTGCGCCGCGGCTCGCATGAATAGCCGCTTTGTGCGACCTGATGGCGGTTGATTAAGCCAAGCGGCTGGTTAGAAAGCGGCCGGTTGTCGGCATGCGCTAGACGCCACACCCAAGGCGCCTGAAAAGTTCCGGCCCACAGACCGAGCTTTGCCGCCTCTGCCTTCGCCTGCTGCCCCGCATAGGCGCCGTGGCTGTAGAGGGGCCAGTCCAGTGCCAAGCCCTGCTCGACAAGCCAGCGCTGAACGCTACGACCGTCCGCCCGATCGCAGTTCCCGACAAGACGCCCGTACCGATCACGATCGACAAAACTGCAATGCAGCGGTCGCGAAGCTGCCAGGAACTTGTCCAAGGCTTGGGCAGCGCGGCGCCCGCATGGGTAGTCAAAGCCCTTGGCGTCGTCGCAGTGCTGACGGCTCTCGGGCGCGTCGATGCCATTGAAACGAATCCTTTGGCCTGCAATCTCTACTGTGTCGCCATCGATCACCGAGGCGCGGCCTTCCATGTGGCCAGGCAATGGTTCTGTCCAGTTTGTTATCGTGCTCTGTTGGCCGGCGGTGCTCTGGATCGCGAATTGGGTGACTGCGGCGGCAAGCGTGCCGGCGCCGAGGAAGATCAGCCCCAAGAGGGGTCGCGGCAGCCGCCGTGACGGCATTCTTCTACCGGCGCGCCTTCGCCAGCGGTCAGCCTGATTGGCGCCTTGATAACGGTGGCCTTTGCCCACGCCCGCTCTCCCGGAAGAGAGAATGCCGCCATTCCGGGCGAGAGTCCAGAAGCTGCACTAGCCGGTCGGCAACTGGTCAACGCGGGGGGCACCGGCTCAGCCTTTCAACCGTCTCAACTATGGCCTTCGCAAGCGGGCATCAAGGTCCGCGTGAAGCACCTCCGGGGCGAGGAAGACCTTCGGCACGCCTCGCTGCAGGATTTTTGGGATGAAGACTAGAACGCCGTTTGTGTCTCCAAGACGCGACAACGCAAAGTTCACCGGCCCGGCCAAGCGCCGACTATTTGACAAGCGCGCAAATGGCGTATGCTGTCAGCGTCCAAGCTGTTGGGGCCGTAGCGGCTACATGCGCTTGTGCTACCCACCCTGGAGCTGGGGAAGTAACCGGCAAGCTCCTAGAAATTAGAGCATTTGAATTTGACGCGCTGGCACCGCCACCTATGACGACTTTTGGCTTGGGACACCAAGCCTGTGCGGATTTGTCTGGGCTTGTATCACTCGCGCTTGCATACTGGGTGATTTCCCAACCGCCGACGCCGTCCTTCCCCGCCGGACCCTCAGCCCCCATTGCACCTCTAGGTCCCTGCTTGCCGGGAAGACCTTGTGGACCGACAGGCCCTTGGGGTCCTGGGGGGCCTGCCGTTGTGCAACCTGCAAGGAGGGCGACGCATGCTAGAGCGGTAATAATTCTCATGACCACCTCCCCGGTTTCCCGGTGAGTTGACGACAAAAAACATTCGCCAAATCAACCGAATGTACCACCACGCGATTGTCGTGGATAGGAACGCGATCGGCGGCTAACGGAACGTCGCATATGCGCCGTGACGACGGGCGGCCAGCAATCGTAGCGTAGAGTGTTGACGCGCCTTCCTTGCCGTTGAAGCTCTCGATGAAGCCGTATCCGGCATGATGTTCTTGGTGCCATCGTTTGTTCGGTACGTCAGGTTCGTTAAGCTTGGCGCATCCGGGCCACGGGGCACCGGGAGCACGCAAGTGCGGGCAGGCCGGCGTATGCAGATGAACTGCGAGTTCGAGCACATTATCTGGCCGCCCCTACGACTCGCCCGGATGCGCTGCGAGTGCGGATCCGTATTTGTCGTGTTGCCCGCTCGCTCCCTGTTCGTGACCAACGATGGAGGGAACCGTGCGTATTATCGGCATGGACATACACCGCGTAACCGCCGAGGTCGTGTCGTTGCTTGATGGCGAGATCGTCAAGCTCGGCCGCGTTCAAATGCTGCGCAATAAGCTCGAGGAGTTCGCCAGGAAGGAACTCACCCACGATGATCATGTGGTGATCGAGGCGACAGACAATGCTGCTGCCGTCGCTGAAGTGCTGTCGCCCTACGTCCATCGGATCGTGATCGCCAATCCCAAGCAGGTGCACATGATCGCGCACGCGAAGGTGAAGACTGACACGATCGACGCACTGTCCTTGCGAAGCTCTACGCCTCGGGCTTTGTGCCGGAGGTCTGGGTTCCGGATCCGGGGACCCTTGCCCTCCGAAGACAGGTCACCAGGCGGACACAGCTGGTTCGCCAGCGTTCGCGGCTGAAGAACCTGATCCAGTCAATCCTCCACGCCCACCTGATCCCGCCGTGTCCGCATAGGAACCTCGTCGGGATCAGCGGGCGCAAATGGCTGACGAGGCAAATATTGCCTGCGGATGAGCGCGCCGCCATCGAGCGCCACCTCGGCTTGATTAACCAGATCAACGAGGCGTTGACGGTGGTCGAGGCGGATATAGCCGTACATGCCCTTCAGGATCCGACAATCCGCCGCCTGATGACGTTGCCCGGCCTCGACGTCACCGTGGCTGCGAGCGTTGCCGCGGCAATCGGCGACATACGGCGCTTCAGCGATCCACAGAAGCTCGTTGACTATCTTGGCCTCAATCCGAGCGTGCGGCAGTCCGGTGAGGGGCCAGCCTATGACGGGCGCATCACGAAGCAGGGCCGCGGCCATGCGCGGGGGATGCTGGTCGAGGCGGCATGGGCGGCTGTGCGATCGCCAGGACCTCTTCGCGCCTCCCACAAGCGGATCGCCTCGCGCCGCGGGAAGCACATCGCGGCCGTCGCCACTGCGCGCAAGCTTGCAATGATCATCTGGCACATGCTGAGCAAGGATACCGCAAAAAAGCCTCGGCGCTGGGTCGTTGCGCCGAGGCTTTGGGCACGTACAAGCTACACCAACATGTCCGTTTATAAACGTGCGCTAATAATGTAAAAAACGGTGAACCACGCACAGGCGGAAGGGCGCACGCTCAAAGCTGGGGTGAAGCGGCAATATCAGTGATGACAAGTTGCGCACCCTGATTGTTCCACCTAGCTTTCGACCGAACGAGGGGACGAGGATGTCGGCTGTGTATTTGGCAAGATGATGTACTCCGTCACCGCTCATGCCGATGAAGGGAGGCTCGAACCGCAAATCTCGAAATGTCTAGTGATGGCCACTGGGACCCCGCACATTCGGGGATTCGAAGCTGATTTTCAGGTGGTGCTAAGCAAGGCCGGCAAGGTGGAGACGATCACCGTTATGCTAGGTATGCTCATACATCGCGCTTTGCTCTGAGTGGCGGCCCAGCAGCTTGGGTTAGGGGGGCCGCTGGGCCTGACCAGCGAGCGTTCGGGAATGCTCGACTGGCCGGTTAGTATTTTAGATAAATCTAATATAATCGAACCATGCGAACGAAGTACGCGGCGGTAAGAAAGTGGCTGGCGTCCGATTCACTTACCGCGCGGTTTTGCCTTGGGTTCTGGCGAGCTTTCGGAGGGGTTTGCAGCCAATTTTGCAGATCGCCGATCTGTTACCCACAGGGACTTTTTCCTCGCCACCAAATCGTCACGATCGCCCTCAGCGGTCGCTCGGCTATGCATCGCAGCTATGGCGTAGTCGGCTCTGTTGGTTCGATAGTCTTCTTTTTGGACAGTCATCGTTTGCTCCCAGTTTCATAGCCCCTCTTTTTGCCCTGGCGAGGAGACTAACTGCCGGTGCATTACGCGAGTCAATCGATTAAACGACCACTCCGCAGTCGCGAGGGCGGGAAGCAAGCCGACAATTTCAACGTTGGAACGGCTTACAGAGTGCCGGCAACACAGCCGCCCTTTCGTCGGGCTGCGTTGATCGCGTCCATGTTGCCCTTCAGCTCGCCGATCTTGGCTTCACGTACCTTGATGTCTGTGTTGTCCATCATGCTGCCAACCGGCAAGCCAAGCCAAAACACGCCGTCCACATCATGGCGGGCGGTTCTGTCTTGTATGGCCATTATCGGCGCGAGGTCGGAACTCGTTCGGTAAAGTTCGGCTTCCAACTGGCTGCAGGACTTGCCCGCGTATACGCGGACGAAACCAGCGTGGGCTTGATGTCGGCTGGGCGAGTAGCGCAGCCCGACAAAACGCTGATGGCTACAAACGCACATAACTTGATTCATGCTTCCCCCAAAATGCCCGCGGCTAGCAGGCGCTGAGGGCAGGACGAAGTCTATTTGCCTTGACGGCATTCGGAATATATTCCTATTTTGCGGGATGCCGCACCCTCGCCGACACGAAGCCGTTTCCGAATATCACCTCGCCAAAATTGAACGATAGGCGTGGCTTCTGACGGTAGAACTCCGCGACGCGCAGTTGTCGCTCAAGCCATTTGGCGAGCATTGGGAAGCGATCGACCATCTGCATCGGGACATAAAGCGGGCGCTCAATCTGCTTAACAATAGGCCGGCGGACTACGAAGAACCACATTTCGCGCCTATGTCGCGAGGGTGAAGAACTAGCCTGTCAGTTTAGTGAAGTCGTGGCGCCGCGCGCGAACATGTGCCAGCAAATTCGTTTCGTTTACGACCCCTGATTGAAAGAGATTCAGCGTGGTCGAGGCCAGAATCTGACCGTCTATCGGGGTGCTGTACCATTTGGCGTCGGCGGTTACCTGGTCGACAACCCGCTGGCAGATCGCCCGATCTTTAGGTCTAAGGAACTGACTTTTCGGTGCTCGTAGCATCTCGACGCCTTGAAACGGGGAGTCACTGTCTCCCGCGCGATACCCATGCGTGGTCTCCGAGCATGGACCCTAAACGCATTCAGACGGAAAATTGCCATTCGTTTGAGTGGTACCGATGTCGCGTGGATAAGTGGCGGTCCGCGAGCTAATCCACCATGTCGCGCAGCGGCTTCTTGCGCTTTGGCGTCCTGTACTTCTCGACCAGCCTGACCTTGTCGATGTCGATCGTCACCAGTGGTCCCAGATCGACGGTCACCCTGCCGCCTTCCTCGTCTACGCGCGTGATCTCTCCGGTAAGCTCGATCTGCTGCCCCTTCTTCACCTTGGTATGATCGATGATCGAATGCGGAAAGCTATAGCTCGGAATCGAGACGTTTACGCAGTGCTGAATGACCCGTTTGCGAAGGCGGCCGGGATCGCCACCTCGTCACGAATGGAAATTCCGCGCGCCGTTCCATGAGTCTGGTGCGCTCGGTGCCTTACTCAAGATATTGCTAATTATGGATGAGCCTGCTTCCTCCAATCGATGGATGAAGCCGATCGTGGGCCGGTGCTATTTTGATGCATCGCGCGACTTACCCGACAAGAGCTGGCTCCAGGGGCAAAATATGAGCAAGACGACTCTCATTGCTATCGCAATCCTCGCGATCAGTGACGGCTGTGCCGAAGCCAAGGACCGTAAGGTCGAAACCGCGACGCTCGGCACGTACGCCAATTCGAAGAACCTGCCGGTTTGTACCGCGTCAAGCTCACCCTTCGAAGTCCTCGGTGATGAATGTTTTCTCGTCACAGGTTCGATGATCTATGGCGACATCGCCGAACTCTCCCGGACAATCACTTTGAGTTGGTAGCCTAACCAACAACCTCCCAGCGCGGCCTCCATTCTCCGGTATGAAGTTGTTGCGTCGCAGGGGCTGCCTTCGCCCAGATATCGACCCAGTCTTCGCGCGTCGCCAATACCGGCGCAATCCCCAGTCACCACGGGCCTCTCCAAAATTCTTATGCCGTCCGCACCTGCGGTCGAGCGTGTCGCGCCAACACAGCAGCGCCTCTGCATCGTTTGGGCAACCCAACGCATAGCTTCCGGTCCGGAAACTCGCTTACGCGTCTCATCGTCCATTCGGCAGCGGAAAATTAGGCCGATTTGGCAGTGCTCAGAATCGCGTAGCTGTCCTGCGATCCGCTCGGAGAGGATGGCGAGTGGTTGCGGCAACTGCGCCTCAAGCTGGCTGGCGACCGCCGTCTACAGCGCGCTGCTGCGGAGCAGCGCTGACGCTGCGTTCGTCCGGACGGTCGCAAGACCGCTTGATTGTATCCGGCCTGGAGACAGACAAACGCCGGCGCAATCTCACCCTGAAACCAAAAGACAATATCGATGACCTCCAACAGCTATGCTCCCAAGGGTTCAAGCGCCTGCAAACATTCACCATGCCAATTTCGCCATCGCCGCTTCGATAATGACGGCGCCATCAATTTCATGGCGCAAGCCGCTTCATGAACTTCTCCCTCGAGATGCAGCTATCGCCGCACGCCTTGCCGGCGGAGCACGTCTTGCAGCAGCCCTCGACCGGGATTGTCGACCAGGGTATTGCGGATCCGGGCGCATGACGATCGGCGCCGTCAGCATCAGAATGCCGGCAATCGCCGCAGCGGCGACGAGTCGAAACATGGTTGCCCCCTCCCAAGGAAGGAGGATCAGAGCATTTGTGATGGCTCAAGTCGAGGGAGGTGCAAACGTGATGAAATGCAAGGTTTTCGCCCACTGCCTCACGGTGGAGGGCTCTCCTTTCATCGTGACATCCAGCCGTCCGGCCCGTTGTCTGAGCGCATTGTCTCGTTGAGTTGCCGAAGCCGCTCTTTTCTCGCCGCCTCGGCCGCGGTCCGTAGCGGGTGAAGGGAAAAGCCTCGAGCTTGGAGGCAGAGGGTCACCGCCTTATGCCAGCGAGGCCCTCGCCGGGTCCACATCTTGAGCTGCTCAAGGGCTTCCTTCGCATTGTTGCAGCCATGCCTGACACCGGTTTCAGTCTTCACGAACACCGGAGGGACGAACCAGATGGGCGCCATGATACCTCCTACTCAGGGGAGAGATACACGTTGGCCTCCTTGGCAGCCGCCTCAAAGGCTTCACGCACCTCTTGGGGGGAGGCGCTGCCCTGGAACGCATCGACGCAGGATTGGACCGCCTTGGTCCACTTCGGGCCCTTTGTGTCCCACCCCATGAGTTCCTCGGCGGCTCCCTCGACGTGGCTGACCCCATTGCGAATGCCCGGACGTTTCGTCTTCACGTAGACCGGGGGAGAGAACCAGAGAGGACCCATAAGGGGGAACTTAGAGCGCCAAGAGCCCGCTGACCAACCCCGCTTTAGCCGCAGCTAAGGAACGATGTAGGCCCTCGCGGGTTTAGAGCTTGCAGCGGGATTCTTCGTGGATGTGCAGCCGCTGTGGGGGGGTCCGTCGCCTTTCTCACGGGCGGCGGGCTCCTTTCGCGAAGGCGGTGTTGGTCAGAGAACCTTTACCGCAACTCAAGTTAGCTACTTGTCATTGGGGGGAGTAATGTCCCCTCCTCTTTTGCAGCAGCCAGGAATGCCTTGCGGGCCTCCTCAGGTTCCATCTCGTCGAAAATCACGGCCATGCAAACGCGCACCGCGAGATCCCAGCAAGGGCCACGCTTGGTCCACTTCATCAGCTCCTCGCCGGCTGTCTCGGCGTTGTTGACGTTGCGAATGATCCCGGGACGCTCGGTCTTGACGGGGACCGGAGGGTTGAACCAGTGGCGAGCCATGAAGGGGCCTTAGGGCGGCTAGCGGGTTTCCTGTCTATAAACCGGCTCAGCGATGAGGACGGCTAACCATTTGTTAGGGATGGTCTGAGTCCGTGACGGGTGTTTCCAAACGTCCATCGACGTTTATCCGAGCGGTCGGTACGAAGCCGGTATGCATCATCTTCCGGTGGGTGTCGCCCTAGTCATTTCGCTTGTTGTCGGTCTAGCCATTGCGGCGATCGCCTCAAAGGACCATTCGGAAATCTGCGGCATCCGATGCTTATTCGTCCTCGGCGAGAGCGTTAATGTGAGGGCTGTCACGCCAAGGCGGGAATGTCGAGAATGAATGGCAGCACACGGTCGCCATTGCCAGGTCACGACAAGCGAAGCTGGCTGACAGCTATTCGCGACCGTCGAAAGGCACGCAGAGGCCCATGGCAGTTGCTGCCTCGAGGATCGCCTCGGTCAGTTCTTCGTCGGAGGCCACCAAATAAGGCGCAGCCTCCCGAGCTTCGCGTAGTGCCGCTTTGATCGAGACCGTGTCGCGACGGTCCGCCCTGTTGAGGAGTACAGTGATTGCTTGCTCTAGAAGCGGACCGACCCTTTGCGCGACGCTCATCCGGCCCTCCCCAGGGACACGCCGAAGGGGAATCTACTCACTTCCTGACCGACATCAACGCCATGTACGAATCGTACGAATTGGCACGGTGCTAGGCCGCAACAGTCAGCAATTTTTAGCTCGAGTTTCTGATCGGTGATCGGATAATTGGCTCGCGCGCAGACCCCCTCCGACCATAAAGCGCTTCGATCCGCCTTTCGTCCACAACCTTGGGTCGAATCGTCCCGACGTATACCGGAGGGAAGAACCTGCCATCAGGCTATTCGCGAAGGTCGAACGCGACGAACATGCCAAAGGTTGGGGCAAGATCGACAATAAGCTCCACCAGCTCGCAGTCACTTTCCGCCAGATGCGGGCCGTCTCGGCGCACCGCTGCGATAGTCTCTTTGACGGAGATGATGATTTGGCCGCGCCGGGCTCGTAAAATCAGCTCTTCAACAAGCTCATTGGCAGTCACTTTGATGGGTCGGCAGTTCGTCCAAACGTTCATACCAGGCCTCCCACCTCAGCGAGAACCCACGCGGAACATTCATGACCCTCTGTCGGGAAAAATCAAGGGAATGTTTGTAGGAAATTTCCAAGAGGGGATTAGAGAACAAGCACGCAGCGAGCCTCTGTACTCTTCCGCTTTGACGCTCACCCAGCCGGCTAGGGACCTTCTTCCGTCGGGGCCTGTTTGGCCCGATCAATAGCCGCAAGTAATGACTGTAGGGTTGGCGGCAGTTCTGGTTCGACCCCCAGATTTAAGAACGTTTGTACGTTATGACGATAGCCTTCGGAACGGATCAGTTTCCGAAACGCTTCGGAGACAGACTGATGGTCTGCTTTGTTGCTGGTTGTCATGTTCGGGAAGTCCGTCCCAATGAGCCGCAACTCGCCCGCAACGAATGGGTTCCATCAGGAGGTCGGAATATTTGGTAAAAATTTCTGAGCGGCAGATCGGATAACTGGCTCGCGCGAAGCCCCCCGTTGCTCGAGCGCATTACCTTCACCAACTACTTCGCGCGCGAGATTGCGTTGCCGGTCCGTGTCGACTTCGATGCCGATTTCCGAGACATGTTCGCGGTGCGCGGCACCACGCGTAGCCATCGCGGTCGTGCCCCATGACGCGCTGATTGGTGAGGCAAGCGTCACATTTCGGTACGAAGGGCTTGATAATGTGGCGCGCCAGTCGGTCATTGCGGAGCCGGATCAGGTGCATTCCAGTTACGCCGAGTTCCGCATTGTCGTGCCGAGCCGTGACCGCAGGATCCTCCATCTGGATGGTCGGTCACGGCGAAGAGATTCCGTCCAGTGACCGGTTTCGTGCCGCCGCTGCGCGAGCGCGATGTGCGATTCGCTCAAAGCGCCGGCAAGGCGCCACCGTTTCAGTTCCGGACGCGTGTTCAATGACTGGCTGGCCCGCACACGTGCCGACATCGCGCTCCTGACAACCGACCTCGAGACGGGACCATACCCGTATGCCGGCATTCCGTGGTTCTCAACCGCCTTTGGTCGCGACGGAGTCATTTCCGCCTTGCAGATGCTCTGGCTCAATCCCGAGCTTGCCCGTGGCGTGCTGGCGTTTCTCGCCCGCTACCAATCGACCGAGACTTCCGTCTTCGGAGACGCGGACCCAGGCAAGATCATGCACGAAACGCGCAAGGGCGAGATGGCCGTGCTTCGCGAGTTGCCGTTCGGCCGACAGGACCGGAGATGAGGACTTTGTCGATCGCATTTGGGAATCACTGGGTGCTGCCACGGCTTCGATGGAAGAAGTCGGAGCCCGCAACGGGGAGGGGTTCGTTACCTACAGCAGGGCAGCGGATACGGGCCTCTTCAATCAGGGCTGGAAGGACAGTGCCGATGCGATCTTTCCATACCGACGGCACTGTTCCCAAGGGACCGATCGCCTTAGTCGAGGTGCAAGGTTACGTCTTCGCAGCATACCAACCGCGCTGAACGCTCGCACCTACCAAGCCGGACAGCGCTACTGGTCGCTGCATGTTGCACAGGAGCGGAAGAAGCTCGAACGCCGAGGCTTTACCCCAACCCAGATCGACGCCGAGATCAGCCGCTATGCGACGGCGATCAGCCGCATCCTTCGCTCTCAAAAGCAATATGGCTCAACACCGGATAGTGCCGCACGACCGAGGGAGCAAGCATATCCGTCCGCGAAGCGGAACGGAGTGGGGGTGTGGGGCCTCAGGCCCCGCGTTTTCCTTCTGTTGGCGCTAACGCCGCGCGCGCGATGGCATTTCGAGGCAGTGGAGCGCATGCCCGATGACAGATTCCTCGCGAGCACCAGGCCGCGCACCATGAGCCGCGCTCGCCGTCTGTCGACCTGGTTGCCGCCGTGCTTGAGCGCGAGTGGTGCCGGTGGCCTGAAGGTCGCGACGAATGAACCGCCGGCCCAGTTCAACCCGCACGACGTCCTTCAAAGCTGGGGGGATCGATCTTCACCAAGCGGTCTGCGGCCTCGACCGCAGTTCGTATCCTGCTGCACAGCGCGAGATTTTCGGCCAGCATTTCTTCAGTGCGTTGAAGTGCGAGCTCGGTCCGGTGGATGCGCTGCCTGGCATTGGCAACTTCCGATGTCAAAATATCGACCGCCATCCCGTGGCCGTGGGGTTCCATAGTGTCCATGGATTTCTAATACATGGGGGGCGATATCGTTCCATGATGTCGGGCGAAACGGCGGGCCGCAGAAAAGCGCGATGGGCCGAATGACCAATGCGCTCCCTGTCAAAACAGCGGACGCTGAGGAAGATCACAAGGGAAGCACTAAGGCGCAACTCAACCTCAAAGCGAACGGTCCGTTTTTTTGGAATTTTGTGGGCTGGTCGACAAATTGCACGAGGTTCCCTGATATGACAGGCACTCTGACCCTGTCGTTCCCAGTCAGGCGAATGTCGCTGTCGTCTCGACGGACCAAAACCATCACCTTTCGGACCGATCACGTGACGATTCGCGACGGCATGAAAAGATGAAGGCGGCACCCGCTACCGGGTGCCGTGTCGGTGCTGCAGGCCCCAGGCCGAAGCAAGGGGAAGGCCGGTTTTCTGCTTGTGGGGGAACAGCGCCCTTTATTCCCCTGCCCAATACCGAGCAGGTACGCGACAAACGCAGGCGTGATGAATGCGAGCAGTTCCACACGAGCAGAGCGACCCCACCAGCGCCGCATCCTCGCGACGACTCGGACCGTCTCGAAATGCACGAGCACTGTTTAAACCATCAGGACGTTAAACCATCAGGACGGTGGAGAGGGCGAGAGCAGTAGCTATTCTGAAATCTCCAACGATGGTCGGCAAACCGATAATGGAAGCGAGCAGTCAGTCGGCGCCAGAATGGTTGTCGGCCACCTAAGTCGAAGAAATTCTGGAGGAGGAACAAGGCGTCCAAAGGACGGGGGTCAATCACCGCCCAGCATACGGCTACGAGGTGTGGTTCAGGGGATTTAGCCGTAGTGCCAGTGCGGCTTTGGCTCGGTGCCGGTGAACATGACGCCGATGCGGTCTTCGCGACGCCAACGAACCACCGCCTTGTAGGCGATGCCGTCGGTCGGCACATAGAGCAGGAATTCGTCGGGGACGCGAGCGTCGATCGAGGCCTTCAGTTCGGCGCCGCCGGCATGCATGTTGCGCACCGTGCACGTGACCTCGGAATGGGTCATGCCGGTCAGGATTGTTGCGCCCTTGAAGACGCGCTGCCTGCGTTGGCGCCTCTGTTCGTCTTCAGCCATTTCGCCTAATTCCCGGCGTCTGTCGCTTCGTGTAGTTTTTGGTCTGCCAGATAATTGAGCTTGGCTGATGAACATAGCGTTATCGTCAGAGGCGGCGTGACATGCGGGATCGGTTGTGGAAGTACGTTTCAGGAGCATGCCGGCCTCCTACCAAAGGGCTTGCCAAGGCCGCCGGCGACCCCACAATGGGTCAAGCCGGGGATCAAAGCCCGCGTGAAGCACCTTGCGGCAAGGAAGAGCTTCGCTGCAGGTTTTTTGATGGAGAACTAGCTGCGGCGTCCGACTAGAATGAGCCTTATGTTCCAATCAACGGAACCGTGACGGTTGTCGCATAATTAATCGGATACCGGTCGAAATACGGGAATTCAATCACGAACGCATATTTGGCGGTCAGATGGGCCATTCGAAAGCCGCCGCTGGGGGCGTCGATTGCTATTGTTATGTCGACATCGCTTAATCCCAAACTCAGCAATTTTGCCGTGGCTATCGCTTTTATCTCGGCTTCGGTCAGCGAGTTCTTCATTTGCAGCGCTCGTGAGGACGTTTCCAGAGTATAGCGAACACTCGACATGGCATTCAGAGCCCAGCCGAATGCGAAGATGCCGATCAAAAGCGTTATCAGAATAGGCGCGATCAGCGCGAACTCCAATGCGGCTCCGCCTGATACCCCACGTATGAAGGCTCCCGCTTTAGCGGACACGAATCACCTGTTTGTGGCTGATCCCGCGCGAGAGGGAAAAATCGCCAAAACTGAAGGGCGGGAACCAGGTGGCTGTCGCCTGTATTTCGACGAAAACCGCGGGAGCTTTCAAACTGTCGCACAGGACAGATGGATCGACCACGGTGATCCCGCACATATATTTCCGGCTCAGCGTCACCTGCGCGTCATCGGGATGATTTTCCCAGCTCGAAAGGGCGACGGCTTGGGTAGCCGCGTCGTCGGCCGCGCCTTGCATCACGAGGTTCGCCGCCGTTTTGACGCCTGCACGCATCGACAACGCGCTTGATACGAAAGACCAGCCGTTAATAACGCCAAGAAGTACCAGGCAAAGGATCGGCACAATCAGCGCAAACTCTACCGCAGCAACACCCGAATCGCTCCGGAACATCCGGACGGATCGCCGTTCCACGAAGATTACTCCACAAGCCGAACGGATTGCGTCGCCGGAATGTCGCGCATTCCGAGGCTCGTGCAATCCTGGCTGATGCTCGTGTTGCCGGACCACTGCAAGGTACTGGCGACGACCTGCGTGCAACCACCTTTGCCAGAGAAATTGCCCAGAAAATTGACATCCTGTGTTGGAAAATACAAAGCGCCGGTCAAAAGCGAGTCCGCCGTGCCGTTGAACGTGTTCGATCCTGCCAGGTTAGCCCTGTTGCCGTAAAACAGCACACCGGAATACGTGCCCGACGTCGGTGCGCTAAGCTTGACGGTGGCGTTGCCGTTCATGCTGACGCCGGAGCTGCCGGCCAGATAAATGATGACTCCGTCGCCGGAAATATTGGCGTTCGCGTTCGCCTTGAAATCACCGCCTTGAATGACGTACACGCCGGGCGCGAGCGCAACATTGCCGCTCAAGCTCAGCCCGCTGCAGTATGTCCCGGGGTTCAGGGTCGACAATTTCGAGTTTTGACAGGAGGTTGTGGCTGGTGGCGCCAGCAGGTCGGCAAAGGGATCACCAGCGGGTAAGGCCTGGGTTATCGGGCTGGCGCAAACAGTCGTCACGGGGTTGTTCAACGAAACACCGCCAGCCGATATCAGGCAGTCGGCCTGAAGGTTTGCCGATCCCTGAAGCTTGATCGCATCGGCGGCAATGGAATTGGACATGACGGAGCAGCCCGTCATTTTTATGGTCGAACTGCCGGAAAACAGCGCCGCTCTCGGGGCGGAACGATTGAGCGACAAAGCGCAGGCCTTTGAGGCGTCAGTGATAAAAGCCACCGCTCTTGCCCGTGCGCCGATCGCGTTTTGCGTGAATATCGATGTGAAAAACCGATTGAGGGTCTGATGAACGATGACCTCGACGGCCTTTTGGGCGACATTCGGGCCAGAGGACGGGGGAGTGAAGATTTCGATTGTGCCTGTTGACGGGTCCCAGCCGTTCGTCGTCGCTGACAGTGTCGCGGCGGCGACTATCGTTGGCTTGTCAGATCCCGAAACCTTTTCCAAAGCGCCAGCATAGGCTGCCGCATCCGCCACCGCCTGTAATTTCAGGCTGCTAAAATACCAGTAGGAGGTCTCGATACCGAGACCCGCTGCGCCGACGACAATCGGCAAAGATAGGGCAAAAATAGTAGCAACGTTGCCGCTCGTCCCGACGCCTCGTCGCAAACACCGAACCAACCGCCTCGATATGGGGCGCCCCATTTCCATGGGGTATTTAACGAAAGATGGATGAAGGAATGGCTAAGAATTGCGCTCCATTTGATATATCCGCTCCTTGGCGCGGCCGGCACAAGTTCCCGCGGCCGCACTCGGCGCGCACGCTGCTGGTCGCTGGCCCTCTCTTCAACCGGCGGCGCCAGTCGCGTATCGGGTTAGCGTTTCCAGTCTCGATGATTGACTTTGCGAGTGTTTCGCCCTCGTGGATGGGCTAACGGCCATAGCCGCGACAAATGAAATCAGATTTGCGCCAGCGCAAAGCGTGCACGGCAAGCAGGCCTCACCTGCACGCGCTCCACTTTGACAAGCCTAGGCGCCAATTGCACGGCGCTTCCAGGAGTTCCACCTCGAGCTATGTGCGCTCTCGCGCGAAACAGCGCGCCCCCTTTCCAGGCCTTCGAAGCAATCCGTCGCTGAGAACACGCGCGACTCACGAGCGTTTCAATGGAGGGAGTTGGTTGCCACGCTCGATGTTGGAGATACTTTCCAGTTGCGGCCGATGCGATCGGCCATTGGTTTGGACGCGTACATGCCGTTCGCAGGCGGCTTGTGGGCGCGACGTGAACGGAAAAGAAACGTTTCCAACATTAGATTCCGCGATTCGAATGAATCTCGCCTGTTCGGCATAGTCGCAACGCGGTGCTGGGCTAGTCGTGCCAACAAATGAATTAGCGCCCTGGCGGAACTGAGCCCGATGAACAGCTTGACGATACGCCGCCGCATACTCGCCAGTTTCGCGGCCGTTCTGGTTGTCATGTCGGTTATGGCCATCATTACATACGTTTGGTTTCTCCAGACGGAGCAAGAAGCGACCAGCGTGGAAAAGGAAACTCTTCCGGACCTCTATCACAGCACCCAGATCATGATGGGACAGATGGATGCCCATAGTCTTCTCCAGGAATATGCTCTTCAGGACAATCCTGCCGACAAGCGGGCTTTCGAGGCTACCATCAAGGCGAACCGCGACGCCCTGCAACGGTCGATGGACGAGTATGAAGAGACCATTGAGTCCGATTTGGACAAGCAGAACTACGCTGTCGTCAAGGACCTCGCCGATCAATTCCGCCAAGCCGAAGCCGCCGTACTGGATGCCAGTCGTGCCGCGTTGGCGAAGGGAGAGATCCCCAACGAGCGCCCGGCCATCAAGAACAATGTGGAGCCGATCTTTCGGAAATTGCAATCGGCTCTGCAAGCCATGGTCGAGGACCATAGAGGAGAGGCAAACAGCTCGACCCAAAAGATAGGTTCGATCGTCCGCACAGCGAAGTTGGGCCTGATTGCCGGGTTCCTCGTAGCACTCGGTTTGGCCCTTTTGTGCGGCTATCTTCTATTCCGTGCCGTTAGTGTCCCGCTTGGCCGATTGCTCGATCTCGTCCGTGTAATGCGCCTGGGCGACTTCAGCGGGCGCCTCGATTTGAAGCGCAAGGACGAGTTTGACACGCTGGCTGAGGGCTTCAACACCATGGCCGATGATCTCACCACGCTGATAGGCCAGGTTCAGAAATCCAGCATTCAAGTCAACACATCGATAACCGAGGTGGCCGCCACCTCAAAGGAACAGCAGGCAACCGCAAATGAGATCGCGGCCACTACGACCGAAATCCGAGCGACCGCGAAGGAAATCTCGGCAACCTCCAATGAGCTCGTACGAACGATGAGCGAAGTTTCTGCGGTCGCCGAGCAAACCGCCACGCTCGCCACCGGCGGACAAGCAGGGCTGGCACGCATGGAGGCAACCATGCAGCACGTCATGGAAGCCGCCACCGCGATTAATTCCAAACTTGCGATCCTGAGCGATAAGGCCGGCAATATCAATCAGGTGGTGACCACGATCACCAAGGTTGCCGACCAGACCAACCTTCTTTCGCTAAACGCCGCAATCGAGGCTGAAAAGGCGGGGCAATATGGGCGAGGCTTTGCGGTCGTGGCAACGGAGATCCGGCGGCTTGCCGACCAAACCGCCGTCTCGACATACGACATCGAGCAGATGGTCAAGGAAATTCAATCCGCCGTCGCAGCCGGCGTCATGGGCATGGACAAATTCTCCGAGGAGGTCCGACGTGGCATGCAAGATGTGCAGCAGGTCGGCGGCCAACTCTACGAGATTATTCAGCAGGTCCAGGGCCTGGTACCACGCTTCGAAGTCGCCAATGAAGGAATGCAGGCCCAGGCAACGGGCGCAGCGCAGATCAGTGAGACGCTGATACAATTGAGCGAAGCCGCTCAGCAAACGGTTGAATCCCTCCAGCAATCCACGCTCGCGATCGACGAACTCAATCAGGTTTCGGGCGGGTTACGCAGCAGCATTTCCCGTTTCAAACTGCGGGCGCTACGAGAGGTGCCTGCGAGCTAGGACGACTATGCTATTCCTCGGGTTCTGTATAGGTGGCGACCGGTATGTGCTGGACATGGAGCAGGTTGAAGAGGTCCTGCCTTACATTGGCGTGAGAACGCTGCCGGGCGCGCCGAACGGCGTAGTAGGCCTAATCAACTGCCGGGGCTTACCCGTTCCCATGATCGATCTCAGCCTGCTTGCGCTTGGCCGCCCCTCGGCGCTGGTGCTGAGCACACGAATCGTTCTGATACGCTATCCAACCAAGGATGGTGAGAACCACCTGCTTGCGCTTGTTGCTGAACGAGCGACCGATATGCTCGAGCGGGATCCTTCTGACTTCGCGCCGTCCGGGATGGAGGCGGGAACTCCGCCCTACTTGGGCCCCGTGGCGTCCGACGATAGAGGACTTGTCCAGTGGGTCAGGGCCGAAGCGCTGCTATCGGACGACATTCGCAAAACGTTGTTCCGTCAGGTCGCGATGAGTTCATGATGTTTGGTGCGGTCGAACAGCTATTGAGGGAAAAGATTGGACTGGACAGCGGCACTGTCGGTCTGTCGGTGATCCGTCACGCGCTCCGGGAGCGGATGTCAGCCTGCCGGATCAGCGGGCTTCAAGATTATTGGCAGTTGCTGGCTGGCTCCCCATCCGAGCTCCAGGAACTGATCAACGCGGTTGTCGTACCGGAGACATGGTTCTTCCGAGATCGTGAAGCTTTCACTGCAATGACGCGTCATGCACGGGCGCGCATGCGGCCGGGTCAACCCATAATGCTCTTGAGCCTACCATGTTCGACAGGCGAAGAGCCCTATTCGATGGCGATGGCCATGTTCGATGCTGGTTTCGGAGCACAGGATTTCAAGATTGACGCTGTCGACGTGAGCACGGGCAATCTCGCGGCCGCGGAGCGCGCGGTCTACGGGCGCAACTCATTTCGCGGCGATTTTCTCGAATTCAGAGGGCGCTATCTCGAAGCGGCCGAAGGCGGACTACGGCCTGAGGTGCGGGTCCTGAAGCAAGTCCGGTTCAGGCTTGGCAACCTGTTTGATCCTGCGGCCTCGTATGGGCCGGCACCGTACGACATTATTTTTTGCCGCAACCTGCTGATCTATTTCAACCGAAACCTGCAAGATCGCGCGCTGGTTTGTCTGAAGACCCTCCTCGCGCCAGATGGCCTGCTGCTCGTCGGTCCAGCGGAATCAGGCCTTCCGATTCTGCACGGCTTTGCTTCAGCGCGATTACCCATGGCATTTGCGTTCACGAACGTGGAGCCGGCTAAGGCGCCCCGGACGGTTGCCCCCTCCAAGTCGCGCTTCGGTCCTGCCACCCCTGCTCCTATCTCTGACGTCAGCAAAGTGCTGAGCCCGATCCGGCCGGCCTCCAGCAATGCAGCGAAAGTGGAGCGCTCCGTCCACCCGTCTGAGCGGGCGGCCCAAAGCCTCGCTTCTGTAGAACGCACCGCCAATGCCGGACGAGTTGCGGAAGCAAAGGAACTCGCGCTGACGCATCTCGGGGAATACGGTCCCTCGCCGGAAATCTTCTATCTGCTCGGGCTAGCTCAGGATGCAGAAGATGCGCGTTCCGAGGCGATCCAGAACTATCGCAAGGCCCTCTATCTCGAACCCCGCCATCAAGAAGCCCTCGCGCATCTTGCGCTGCTGCTTCGCAAGCAGGGTGACATCGCCGGTGCCGAGGCACTCACCGGGCGGCTCGGTCGGATTGGGAAAAGGAGCGGCACTTGACGTCAGCTGAGCCCGGTAGCGCATCATCGGTGCCGGACATCGCCATCGGCGACTGCTGGCGGCAAATAGGCATTCGTGGTGACAGATCGTGCCCTGAACTGGAGCAGCATCTCCACTGCCGGAACTGCCCGACCTATAAGGAAATCGCACGGAACCTCCTGAACCGTCCGCTGCCGCCCGGCTATCGGGACGAGTGGGCCCGACATTTTGCCCAGGCAAGGACCGATGAACCAGTCGGGAATGCCGAGGGCAGTGCATTTCAGACGGTCGTTGTCTTTCGTCTCGGCGAGGAATGGCTGGCGCTTCCGGTTGGCTGCTTCCAAGAAGTGGCCGAGCTGCGTAGCATTCATTCGCTGCCACACCGCAGGAACAGTGCGGTTCTCGGCATCGTCAATGTTCGAGGCGAATTGCTGGTTTGCGTTTCGTTGGCCAAACTGCTCGGAGTAGACGACCGCAAAACGCGGGTACAGGACACGCGGACCAAGGCATTTCCGCGTCTTATCGTCGTCGGCAACAGCGACAAGCGCGTTGCTTTTGCTGTGGACGAAATGCACGGCATTTATCGATTCAAACAGAGCGACAAGCTTGCCGTGCCTGCTACCGTTGGCAAGGCGTCCTCGACCATGACGGCAGCCATGGTCTCGTGGCGAAGGGGCGCGGTCGGTTGTCTGGACGAGGCGCTGCTGCTGGCCATGCTCGATCGAGCTATCGCATGAGCGGCGCGGACTACAGCCAATTTTCGATGCTCGACCTCTTTCGGGCCGAATTGGAGACGCAGTCGCAGGCCCTGACGTCCGGTCTGCTAGCGCTCGAACGCGATCCCGTGTCCGCCCAGAGTCTCGACGCTTGCATGCGGGCTGCCCATTCGCTGAAGGGGGCGGCCCGGATCGTCGATCTGACGCCGGCGGTGGAAGTTGCGCACGCGATGGAAGAGTGCCTGGTCGCCGCACAGCGGGGGCGTCTCAGCCTGAGTCGCGAGCACATCGATACACTTTTGAAAGGCGTCGATCTCCTCGGATCCATAGCGAGTGAGCCTGCCTCGGCCGATGAGAGCGCCAAACTGGAAATAGCCGGTTTTCTGCTGGCGCTTGAGCAGGCATCCTCCCCATCGACAGCATCAGAGACGGAGCTCGCCGGCTCAAATGCTGCCCCGCAGGAGGCGCCGTGGGCCTCTTCGGCGAAGGAGACGAGCGTCCTCGCTCGATCGGAACCACTTCTTCAACCTTATGGCGGCGTCGGTTCCGACCGTATGGTGCGGGTAACGGCCGATAGTCTAAACCGCTTACTAGGGCTTGCCGGTGAGTCCCTGATGGAGGCTCGTCGCCTCAGGCCGTTTACGGGCGGCCTACTTCGACTGAAACGGATTCAGTCGGATCTGGCCATTGCCTTCGACGTGCTAGGCGACGCACTGGCCGAGATTCCTAAGGACGATCGGGCGGTGCAAGCACTGGCAGAGGCGCTGCAAAAACTTCGGCTGAGCCAGACGTTCCTCGCAGAGCGCCTTGACGAATTGGACTCGATTGACCGCAGAGCCACTGACCTTGCGAACCGACTCTATGACGAAACGCTGGCGAGTCGTATGCGCCCCTTCGAGGATGGCGTCCGGCACTACTCAAGGACGGTGCGCGACCTTGGCCGAACCTTGGGGAAGAACGTGCGGTTAGACATCGTCGGGGGCTCAACTGGCATCGATCGCGACATCCTGGACCAACTCGAGGCACCACTCGGCCATCTCCTCCGCAATGCTGTCGACCATGGGCTCGAAACGACCGACGAACGTATAGCAGCCGGCAAATCTGAAGAAGGTGTCATCAGGCTCGAAGCACGGCACAATGCGGGCCTGCTGCAGATAATCGTCGCGGACGACGGAAGGGGAATCGATCTGAACAAGCTGCGCGAGACGGTCGTGGCGCGCGGCCTGACGACAGAGGAGACCGTCGGCAGACTTGCCGAAGCGGAATTGCTCGAATTTCTGTTTCTGCCAGGCTTTTCGATGAAAGCGACGGTTAGCAACATCTCCGGACGCGGCGTGGGGCTCGATGCCGTACAGGCGATGACCAAGCAGGTCCGAGGCCTCGCAACCGTCTCCTCAGAGTTCGGCTTCGGAACCCGATTTCAACTACAGCTGCCGTTGACCTTGTCGGTGCTCCGCACGCTGCTCGTCGACATTGACGGAGAGCCATACGCCTTCCCGCTCGCAGGCATCGCCAGCACGATAAAGTTGCCGCGCACGCGCATCGAACTGCTCGAAGGCCGGCCGCATTTCCGCTTCGAGGATCGACAGATCGGACTAGTCACCGCGCACGAGGTTCTTGACCGCGCTGAGCCGCAAGCAGACGCCGATGAACTTTCAGTCGTTCTGATTAATGGTGATCACGGTGAAACCCACGGGTTGATTGTCGACCGCTTCCTGGGCGAGCGCGAGTTGGTGGTCCGGCCGCTAGATCCTCGCTTTGCCAAGGTCAAGGACATCAGCGCGGCGGCGTTGATGGAAGATGGTTCGCCCGTGCTTATCGTTGATGTCGACGATCTGATCCGATCAGTAGACAAGCTCGCGTCATCCGGCGGCCTACGCACCTTGCGGCGTGGTACTACCAGCCCCGATCTTAGGCGGCGCAAGCGCGTTCTGGTGGTCGACGATTCTTTGACGGTACGTGAGCTCGAACGCAAGCTGCTGGACAATAACGGCTATGAGGTCGAGGTGGCGATTGATGGTATGGATGGATGGAACGCCATACGGTCTGAACCATTCGATCTTGTTATCACCGATGTTGATATGCCGCGCATGGACGGCATCGAACTGGTGACCTTGATGAAGAAGGACAGCCGGCTCGGGAACACCCCGATCATGATCGTGTCGTACAAAGATCGCGAAGACGATCGCAGGCGAGGTCTGGACGCCGGCGCGGACTACTACCTGACTAAAGGGAGTTTCCACGACGAGACACTGCTCCATGCAGTCGTCGACCTGATCGGCCAGGCGACAGAATGAGGCGCAGCGTGTGTATCCATCAATGAGGATCGCTATCGTCAACGATATGCCTCTTGCGGTCGAGCTTCTGCGGCGATTGGTTGTATCAACCCCGGAACATCAGGTGGCCTGGATCGCCGTTAACGGGCGTGAGGCAGTAGAGGCCTGCCAACGAGACCTCCCGGACCTGATCCTCATGGACCTGGTGATGCCGGAAATGGATGGCGTCGAGGCTACGCGCAGGATCATGGCGAAGACGCCATGCCTGATTCTGCTGGTCACGGCGAGCATTGAGGCCAACATTCCTGGTGTCTATGAAGCAATGGGGTATGGCGCGCTTGACGCGGTCGACATCCCCTCGATCGGCTCTGACGGCCCGGGGTCCGGACGGTCCGCACAGCTTCTCATCAAGAAGATAACGACGATCAGCAAACTCGTACGTGACGCGCCGTCTTCAAATTGGGGCACACGGACATTGCCCCCGTCTGTGTCATCGGCACAGCACCTTATTGCCATCGGCGCGTCTGCGGGCGGGCCCGCAGCTGTTGCCGCGATCCTCGGCGCATTTCCGAGCAATTTCACGGCCGCAATAGTTCTCGTACAGCATCTCGATGCGCAGTTCGTACCCGGTTTTGCAAACTGGCTCGGCCAGCATGCGGCACTTCCAATCCGTCCGGCACGCGAAGGAGATGAGCCCGAGGCCGGCACCGTTCTAATTGCGGCCACGGCTGATCATCTCGTCTTCAAGTCAGCCCACAAGCTCGGCTATACCCCGAAGCCGCACGACAACGTCTACCGTCCCTCCGTAGATGTATTCCTTGAGAGCGCCGCGCAGTGGTGGCCGGGTGTCGTGATCGGTGTCTTGCTCACGGGCATGGGTAGAGATGGTGCCCAAGGGCTCAAGCTGCTACGCGACAAAGGGCATTTGACAATCGCTCAAGACAGCGCGTCGAGTGCGGTCTATGGGATGCCCAAAGCCGCCGCTGCCATCGGTGCCGCTGTCGAGATCCTACCGCTTGACTCAATCGCCCCGCGCCTAATCGAGGCGTGCGGCCGATCTTGCTGAAAGGTTATTCTATGACGGGCAAATCCAATCTCGTCTCACCCCTGGCAGACAATTACTCGTCAATGGTTCTGCTGGTGGACGACCAGATAATGATCTGTGAAGCGGTCCGGCGCGCGCTCGCAAACCAGCCGGACATAGATTTCCACTTCTGCACCGATCCGCTCAAAGCGACTACAGTTGCCGACGAAGTGAAGCCAACGGTCATCCTGCAGGATCTTGTCATGCCGGGCGTTGATGGGCTGGACTTGGTACGGCAATACCGAAAGAATTCCTCGACGCATTCTGTCCCCGTCATCGTGCTGTCAAGTAAAGAAGATCCGGCCATCAAGGGCGAGGCATTCGAGGCCGGAGCGAACGACTATTTGGTCAAACTGCCGGACCGTATCGAGTTGGTCGCTCGTGTCCGTTATCACTCCCGGGCCTATCTTGACCACGTTCAGCGAGAGGAGGCATACAGGGCCCTGCGAGAAAGCCAGCGGCAATTAATGCGTGCGAATCTCGAGCTGGAACGTCTCACACGGATTGACGGTCTCACAGGTCTGGGAAACCGGCGCTACTTCGATGAATATCTCGCGGCGGAATGGAAGCGCGCGGTCCGCACGAAGAGCCCGCTGTCGTTGTTTATGATCGATGCCGATCACTTCAAGCGCTACAACGACACCTATGGCCACATGGCAGGCGACGAGGTGCTGAAGCAGGTCGCCAGTGTAATCCAAAGCAGTTGCAACCGCTCGACCGATCTCGCGGCGCGCTACGGCGGCGAAGAGTTCGTCGTGGTGGTGGTCGATATTTTGCAGGCGCAGTCGGGCGCTATGGCCGAGCGGCTCGTGCAGAGCGTGCGAGCCTTGAGCATTCCACACGGTTCTGAGCGGGTGACAATCAGCGTCGGTGTTGCAACCATGGTGCCTGATGAGACCCACACGCCAAATGACCTCATCAAGGCGGCCGATCTGGCGCTCTTCCGCGCCAAGTCGGAAGGACGGGACCGTGTCGTGTATTACGACTAAAGGTAAGGGTGCTTTACGGACGGGCTTACAGCTCGTGCAGTTTAAAGGCTTGGTGATCGCCGAACGGGACCCCTCGATTGTCAACCGGGCAAGCGAAACAGTTCAAAGTCAGTTCCATTTCTGGATAACTGCTGTTCCGCGGACCGGAACCTCAAACACGAGTTCGTTTTCGACGGCTACGCCTCCGACGCTTATGCGCCTGGTTCAGTCTAATCTAGGACATCCCTATCTCAAAAGGTGACCGTCACAACGACAGTATCCGTATAGGTGCCTGACGGCGGCGTCGACCATCCGCACCGCTATTTGAGACTGTAGTGCACCCTGCCAGAGATATGCTCGATATCAAAAGCCCGATGGCCAATGCGTTGCTTTGATTCTGTTTCATACCCGTCACCTCAACTGACAATAGTGCAGGCTAGATGGGGATACGGCGCGAAACAAGGGAGCGCCTCTTCTTTGGTTCGGCCGATCGCTTCTAGTCAGCAGCCGCGGGCCAGCCGCATCGCCTGCAAAGCCAAATCGTACGGGATAGGTTGATCGCGCAGCCATAGTCCGAACTCGCCATGAGGCACTGACGCCTTGACCGCGAGCATCCTCTTGCCGAGTGCGATCAGTTCCTCGCGGCTGCGCTGGCGCTTGGTGAAGCCCTGCCGGCCCTTTTCAGCCTCGTTGGCGTCCGCCTTGGCCATCCGGGACCGAATAGTCTCCTTGCGTTAGCGAGCTCTCCCGGAGGCGCCGGTAAGGATCCCAGCTAGCGCATGCCCCTGATGAACGCGGCCGCGCAGCTCATTGACGATCGCCATGTATGCGCCGAGCGGGATCGCGTCGAAAACCTCGAGCACGGCGGCCATGCCCTGCTCCACTAGGTCCGGACCGGCCAGCAGCAAGTCAGAGACGGCGTCAGGCTGCTTTCTTCGGTGAGCGCGTGGTTCGCCGCGGCCCTCAGCCAGGACACACAGGACCAACCGTGCATGCTCAGCGCCATGATTGTCGATCAGCCGGCGGATGGAGCCGACGGCGCGCGTCTGGCCTTCTTTCGGATAGCGGCCCTTGGGGACGATCTCTACGTGGAATTCGCCACAGAGCGCGTCAACTCGCGGGTCGACGTAGAGTGCAGATCCGCGGCTCCAGCCTTCTCGCGCAAGCATTCGGCGTCTCCGCATGATCGACGCACGATGTTTGCACAAATGTAACGGCCGCTGCAAGAGTGATGCACGATGGACAGTGGTGGGGGCACGCGTTGACGAGATGTCAAGCAGTCAGGATTTTCGCTTCCTTGGCGGCGTTGAGAAATGCCACGCGCGCTATCTCCGGTGCGCTGCCGCCGCCGAGCACCTTCATGCACGCCATGCGAGCCTGGATGCGGCGCCCGGTTTCTCCAATGGGCCAGCGGTGAAGCAGCATTTCGGCGGCTTCGCGGGTGCTCGAAACACTGACTTTGCCCGAGGACAGCAAAACGGTCACGGGCTCTTCGAACGTGCCGACGTCTCGTTCGCAGGTCATATGCTGGTCTCCTTTCGCAATCGCCCCAAGACCTTACGGGTGAACCATCCGTTCCGTTGCGTCACGTTTGGCCCGGTGGGCGAACATTCTGTGAGGATGGGACCTCGTCCAGAGCGCGGGCTTGATCGCTCAGACTAGACTCGCCAACCCGTTGCGGTCCTCAAATAGCGAGAACCGTCCTTATCGTTACGAGCCCGCTATGCCTTGGTCAGTTGCCGGCGCTGATATCGGAAACGAAGCGCGGAAGGGCACTCTGCCGCCCAGAGTAACCGGCCTGCACGGTGAAGACGAGAAGGACGCTCTTCCAAGCGCGGAGTTCGAATCCTCCCTCACCGCCATAAGTCATTGTTTACATCAATAAAAATACAAGAATAGGTTGGGCGCCCGCCATAAAGCCCGCCTACCGAAAACGGGGTATTCGCGGCACGTCAGCTTACGACACAGATATGCGGGGTTGATGGTTCGACCTGGTAGATGGCAGAGATCAACTTCGGCCTCGCTAAGCGAAGTCGTGGGGTTCATGCGACAGCGGAATCAGGATACGCGACGAGCACCCCGTGCCGGGTCAACCTCGCCGTCGGGAAGTACCGATCGGTGCGGAACCAAGCGGATTCACGCTTGTCGGCAGCGGACGCCGGCGGAGGCGATCAGCACCCGAGCAGGCTCCTCATTAGCGAGACAAACGTCCAGAGCGGAGGCCAATCTTGGCACGCGACCGCGCCATCCTGAACGACCGCTCTCCTCGGCTTAGTCAAGCATACCTGCGGAATGAAGCGCCTGGCCTGTGACAAATGAATCTCTGCTGGACCGCCGATGATATGGGGAGGCGCTCGCAAATCGCGCCCTACGCGCGGGTTGATCGGTTGATTAACATCAAAGCTTGAATATGAGAAATGCGCCAACTGTGACGGCGGTGGTCACCGTGGCTCGAGTGTCAGCAGATGTGGTAAGGTTGAGTGTCGGCGAGTAGCAGAGGTCCAGCAACAATGACTTTGAGGCGAACCAGAGCTTACGGCGCATCCGGCTTGGTTCTAGCGGTTTGCACGGTGTTTGCTTGGCAGAACGCCACTGCTGCTCACAATTGCCACGCAGCCGCGACGCCTGGCGTCAATTGGCACGAGTGTGACAAGAAGCTTCTCATGCTAGAAGGACAGGACCTGAGCGGGGCGAACCTGTTCGGTGTTGATTTCACTTCGACCGACCTCAGGAACAGCAATCTCCTTTCGGCAAATCTTGAGAAGGCAACGCTTGTGCGTGCTTCCCTGGCCGACTCGACCGCCAAAGGCGCCCGGTTCGACAGAATCGAGGCCTACAGGACCGACTTCAGCCGTATGGACGCGCAGGGCGCTGTGTTTGCGAGCGCGGAAATGCAGCGCTCGAATTTCCAGGACGCCAATCTGACCAATGTTGATTTCACAAAGGCAGAATTGGGGCGTGCGCAGTTCCATGACGCCGATATCAGCGGCAGCCGCTTCTCGTTTGCCAATCTCGCACGGGCGGACTTCCGAGGAGCGACGTTCACCGCGCCGATAGACTTTGACCGCGCCTTTTTCTTTCTGACCCGTATCGAGGGCGTCGACCTTTCCAATTCGGTGGGTCTGTCCCAGTGGCAGCTCAACATGGCTTGCGGAGACGCCCGGACCGAGTTGCCTTCTGGCTTGACGAGGCCTGAAGATTGGCCCTGTCAATTCCAGCAGGAATAGTTGTCGGCAAGCGAACTGCGGCAATGCTGCGCCCGACAGGATGAAACTGAGAACCCCTATGTCATCGTTTGCGCTATATAACTTTTGCGACAGCCGGGAGCGGATGAATGGAATCGGGCCGTATTTCTCCCACTACCCACGCGGTCCGAGGGGGCAGAAATGGGGCCGAGCAGACCGTCCGCTGCTAGGGTACCCAGCACGCGAGCGGACATGTGAGAGCTCGGTGCGAAGGTCCGGGATCAGGCCCATTGCGGACGTACGTGTTGGTTCGCCTGTTGGCGCTGAAGCGCCCATTTGGGCCGCTAGCCGCACATGTGCGGCGGCTCAAAAAAGCCGATTGTCATGCGCCAGCGGAACGCTGTGACAAGCGAACACCAGCGCCGCCACCGTTCTCTGGAATGAATTCGATCCCGGCCGCTTCGAAGACTGCACGAATTTCGGCGAGGGTTGAATTCTTTAGCTGTTCGCCTCTTTCCAACCGCGCGATGGTATCGGGAGATACGTTTGCGTTTAGGGCTAACTCTCGAGTTCCCCAGCCCAACGCGACACGTGCCATTTTGCACTGAACTGCATTCATTTCGTAACCGTGATACGATTCTTGTTGATCCATAGCCGCTTTTTCAATATTGTACCGCTGATACGATTTTTCGCTTGAAAGCGGCTGCTGTTGGTGTGCAACTACCCTCAGCAGCCTGACCACAACCCAAGCTGATAGGAGCTCGGATCATGGCTTCTCTATTCGGCGGCTTGGGGTCAAGCGCTTTTGTCATTTTCTGCCTTACCAGCTTCTGACATCATTCGCGGGTTCGTGCTTCTCTCCGGGATCGGCCCATTGGCCCTCCCTTGATGGGATTCAGAGAATAAGGCGGAACAATCTGATTCGCGTCCTGGCCAGCATGACATGACCGGTGCGCCCATGATCGCGAACTCACCTCATCCTTCGTCCCGCGAAGGACGTGCTTCCGCGCTGGGCGGAACTCTCTACCTCTTCTTCCCGGCCTTTTGTCACACGGCTGACGCCATGGTTTCCCGCGTCCAGTGGAACTCGCTGTTGTCCAGCCACATGCGGTGCATGACGACCGCCAGGCGACGTGCGAGCGCGACTATCGCCCTGCGCAAGCCGCG
>NZ_JAMYQW010000009.1:0-183629 GCF_040321085.1 Mesorhizobium sp. M0522 | reverse complement strand
CAAAAGACAGCGCACCAGCGCCTCCGCCGGGTAGCTGGTGTTGCCCGAGCCGGGACCGCTGCGCTGACCCAGCAATGTTCGGATCGGTGCCCAGTCCAGTTCCTTCGATACCAGGTCGAAAATCGTCTCGTCCGACGCCGCCAGCCCGTCCGCCAGACTCAACTGACCCAGAACACGATCCGCCATCCCGAATCTCCCTGCTTCGACCATCATCACAGAATCACCAATCGGCTTCTGTGCAAAGGTCTCCTTGTGGGAGAAGGTGTCGCCGAAGGCGACGGATGAGGGGTGTTCCAGCTTGGCAATTTCCTTGAAATCGCCGCCGCCTCAATTCTTCCAGCACCCCTCAACCGTCTCGGCGCTGCGCGCCGATCCACCTTCTCCCACAAGGGGAGAAGGAGAGGTCCCCGCTTAAGGCTTGCGGATAAAGGCTGCGCCCAGGATCGGCCCGGGCATGCCGTCTTTGCCGACCGACTGCAGCAGCACGGCGCAGCCGCCCTTCTTGGCGATCTCGCTCATCGGCAGTTCGTAGCGCTGCGCCTTGCCGTGCCACATGCCGGCGGTCTGGATGGTGGAGACGGCGTTCCAGTAGGTCATGCTGCGGCCGCTGTTTTCGCCCTTGCCGATCTTTATCGTCTGTGGCGGGTTGAAATAGACAATGACGACATGCGCGTCGGTGGGGCCGGTCACGGCGTCGCCGGCATCGATCATGACGCGATCGCTGGTCCGGCTGACCTTGATGCCGACGCGCATGCCTTCGCCGACCCTCTCCATGCGGGCCAGCGCGCCGTCGACTTCCTCGCGGCTGGCGCCGTTGACATGGCTGCGGCCGTTTATGACGGCTTGCGGGGTGTAGACGGAACGACTGCCGAAGGCGCGCATATACTCGTATTGCCGCTCGGTATTTTCCTTGCGGCTCAGCGTGTCCTGCCAGCCGAGGTAATCCCAATAATCGACATGATAGGCGAGCGCGACGATGTCCTCCTTGGCGGCAAGCTCGGCGAAGAATTCGTCGGCCGGCGGACAGGAGTTGCATCCCTGGCTGGTGAAGAGCTCGACGACGCCTAATGGCTTGTCGGTTGGCTCGGCAAGGGCCCTGCCGGCAAACGCCGAGAGGGCCAGCGCAAGGGCCGCAAGCCGCAATGGTCTTCGAGATGGCATGGCCGTTCCGATCCCGCCGGTGACGCCGGCTTTGTTCTGGTTGTCGAAATATGTGGCAGAAGCGGCAGTCAACGGGAAGTCACGTTGCGGTGAAATTTTGCCGTTGCAACCGCTGGCAAGGGCGCAATAGGTGGACTTGCACTTCACGATGGAAGCGATTCGGGCGGCAATCAGCATGTGGCAATCTCTCCTGGCGCCGGTCGACCTCTATTGCGAACGGACGGGGCCGGAATTCTGGGCCGAACCGCTCAATGCGCTGAGCAATCTGGCTTTTTTTGCCGCCGGGCTATGGGGTGTCTGGCAGGTGCGCAAGCGCGGCACCGGCACCTTCGCCGAAGTGCTGGCCTGGTGGGTGGTGGCGATCGGCGTCGGCTCGTCGCTGTTCCACACCTTTGCCACAAGGGCAATGATCCTGGCCGACGTGCTGCCCATTGCAGGGTTCACGCTGGCCTACACGCTGTTCAACCTGCGACGTTTTCTCGGCATGAAATGGGGCAAGGCGATCGCCATCTTCGTCGCCTTTTACGCCGTTGCCGGGCTGGTGACCTTTGCCGTGCCCGACTGGCTGCGCCAGGCGTCGAACGGGACGACCGGCTATCTGCCTCCGTTTCTGGCGCTCGCCTTCTTCGGCGCCTGGGTGGCGGCCAGCGGCAATCGCGCCGGCTGGTACAATCTGGCGGGTTCGGCGATCTTCGTCGTGTCGGTCATCTGCAGGATGATCGATCCGCTGGTCTGCGGCGGCGTTCCGCTCGGCACGCATTTCCTGTGGCACATATTCAACGGGCTGATGCTCGGCGTGCTGCTGGCGGCGACAGCGCGGTTTGGAAAGCCGGGAATTGGGGGAATAGGGCAGTAGGGCAGTAGGGCAGTAGGGCAGTAGGGCAGTAGGGCAGTAGGGGAATAAGTCGCTTCTCCTTGCTTCACCCTACTGCCCTACTCCCTTATTGCCCTACTCCCTTAAGCGGCCAGATCGCGCAGCACGTATTGCAGGATGCCGCCATTCTTGAAGTAGTCGAGCTCGTCCAGCGTATCGATGCGGCAGATGATCGGAACCTCTTTGACGCTGCCGTCGCCGTAGGTGATCCTGGCGATCATCTTCTGCCGCGGCTTGATGTTGCTCAGTCCGTCGATCTCGACCAGTTCGTCGCCCTTGAGGTTGAGCGAGGCCCATGAGGTGCCTTCCTCGAAGACGAAGGGGATCACGCCCATGCCGACCAAATTGGAGCGGTGGATGCGCTCGAAGGACTGGGCGATGACCGCGCGGACGCCCAGCAAATTGGTGCCCTTGGCCGCCCAGTCACGCGACGAGCCGTTGCCATATTCGACGCCGGCGAAAATGACCAGCGGCACGCCTTCCTTCTTGTAGCGCATCGCGGCGTCGTAGATCGATTCCTCTTCTTTCGAGGGGTAATGGATGGTGTAGCCGCCCTCGCGGCCGTTCTCGCCCAGCATATGGTTGCGGATGCGGATATTGGCGAAGGTGCCGCGCATCATTACCTCATGATTGCCGCGGCGTGTGCCGTACTGGTTGAAATCGGCGACGCCGACGCCGTGGTCGGTGAGATACTTGCCGGCCGGCGAGGCCGCCTTGATCGAACCCGCCGGCGAAATGTGGTCGGTGGTGATCTTGTCGCCGAACAGGCCGAGCACACGCGCGCCCTTGATATCGCCGATCTTGCCGAAGCCTGACTTCATGCCGGCGAAATAGGGTGGGTTCTGCACATAGGTCGAATTGTCGTCCCAGGCATAGGTCTGGCCTTCCGGCGCCTTGACATTCTGCCAGTACTCGTCGCCCTTGAAGACGTCGGCATACTTGCGGGCGAACAATTCGCGCGTGACGTTCTTCTCGATGAATTCCTGGATCTCGACCGAACTTGGCCAGATGTCTTTGAGATAGACCGGACTGCCGTTGCGATCGTCGCCGAGCGGCTCGGTGGTCAGATCTTTGGTCACGGTCCCGGCCAGCGCGTGGGCGACGACCAGCGGCGGCGAGGCGAGATAGTTCGCCTGCACGTCGGGCGAGACGCGGCCTTCGAAATTGCGGTTGCCGGACAAGACTGCCGCAGCAATCAAGCCCTTATCGTTGATGGTCTTGGAGATCGGCGCCGGCAACGGGCCGGAATTGCCGATGCAGGTGGTGCAGCCGAAGCCGACCAGGTTGAAGCCGATCTGGTCGAGCTCCTTCTGCAGGCCGGATTTCTCGAGATATTCGGCGACGACCTGGCTGCCCGGCGCCAATGAGGTCTTGACCCACGGCTTCTGCTTGAGGCCGAGCCGGTTGGCGTTGCGCGCCAACAGCCCGGCGCCGATCAGCACGCTCGGGTTCGAGGTGTTGGTGCAGGAGGTGATGGCGGCAATGACCACATCGCCATGGCCAAGATCGTAGTCCGTGCTCTCGACGGCATAGCGCTTGTCGATTTCGGCGGCCTTCCTGTATTCGGTCTCCATGGCCTTGGCGAAGCCGGCCGGAATGTCTTCAAGTGCGACCCGGCCTTCAGGCCGCTTCGGGCCGGCCATCGACGGGACGACACTGCCGAGATCGAGCTCCAGCAGGTCGGTGAAGACCGGATCGGCCGAGCCGGCATCGCGCCACAAGCCTTGCGCCTTCGAATAAGCCTCGACCAGGGCGATGCGGCTTTCGTCGCGACCGGATATGGTGAGATAGCGGATGGTTTCGCTGTCGACCGGGAAGAAGCCGCAGGTGGCGCCATATTCCGGCGCCATGTTGCCGATGGTGGCGCGGTCGGCCAGCGTCATGTTGGACAGGCCCGGCCCGAAGAATTCGACGAACTTGCCGACGACGCCCTTCTTGCGCAGCATCTGGGTGACGGTGAGCACCAGGTCGGTGGCGGTAACGCCTTCCCTCAGCCTGCCGGTGAGCCGGAAGCCGATGACTTCCGGCAGCAGCATCGAGACCGGCTGGCCAAGCATCGCGGCCTCTGCCTCGATGCCGCCGACACCCCAGCCGAGAACGCCAAGGCCGTTGATCATCGTGGTGTGCGAATCGGTGCCGACGCAGGTGTCGGGATAAGCGGTGGTCTCGCCATCTTCGCTGTTGGTCCACACGACCTGGCCGAGATACTCAAGATTGACCTGATGGCAGATGCCGGTGCCGGGCGGCACGACGCGGAAATTGCGGAACGCCTGCTGGCCCCATTTCAGGAATTTGTAGCGTTCCTCGTTGCGCTCATATTCAAGCTCGACATTGCGGGCGAAAGCCAGTGGCGTGCCGAATTCGTCGACGATGACCGAGTGGTCGATGACTAGATCGACCGGCACCAGCGGATTGATCTTTTGCGGGTCGCCGCCGAGCGAGGCCATGGCGTCGCGCATGGCGGCAAGGTCGACCACGGCTGGAACGCCGGTGAAATCCTGCATCAGCACGCGAGCCGGGCGATAGGCGATCTCGACGCCGGCGGTGCCCCGGTCAGTCAGCCAGCCGGCGACCGCCTGGATGCTCTCCTTGGTAACGGAACGGCCGTCCTCGTTGCGCAGCAGATTCTCCAGCAGCACCTTCATCGAATAGGGCAATTGGGCAATACCGGTGAGGCCGTTCTTTTCGGCCTCGACAAGGTCATAGTAGATGTACTCGGTGCCGCTGGCGGTCAGCGTGCGGCGGCAATTGAAGCTGTCGAGTGATTTGGACACGTGCGATCCCTAACTGTCGGTTGCCGGAAGGGAACGGACGCCAGTGGGCATGCAAATCACGCGCAAAGGTGCGGGTACGGCCATTTCCGCTATCCGTTCCCAAGCGTCCGGGCCGTTCAAGGCGGCACGCGCGCTGGTTCGGCGCAAATTCGGTTCCCGTGCCGACCGCTGGCACGGATGATGCGGATATAGAGAATTTTCTGGAATAGTTCTAGACACGGATTCGCCATTTTTGCTGCGGCGCACCGAAGCCGCACCTGAACTTTCGGCGAAGGGGGACGGATGCGGCTGATCGCCGAAAATCTGGGCGGCGAACGCGGCGGCGAGACGGTATTTTCCGGCATCGAATTCGCGCTGGGGGATGGCCAGGCGCTGGTCGTCACCGGGGCGAACGGCGCCGGCAAATCGACGCTGCTCAGGATCGTCGCCGGGCTGTTGCCGGTGGCGGCAGGCCGTGTGCGGTTCGAAGATGGTGGCGAAGACTTTCCGTCGGCCGCCTCGGCGTGTCACTATCTCGGCCACCTCAACGCGATGAAGACGGCGCTGAGCGTTACGGAAAACCTGTGCTTCTGGCGCGATTTTTCGGGCGCCGGTTCCGCGGGTGTTGAAGAGGCGCTGGAAACCGTCGGGCTGGGCGGCATCGGCCATCTGCCGTTCGGCTATCTCTCGACCGGGCAACGCCGCCGCGCGGCGATTGCAAAACTGCTGGTAAGCCACCGGCCATTGTGGCTGCTCGATGAGCCGACGGCAGGACTGGACAAGGCTTCGGAGGAGAGATTCGGCGAATTGATGGGGAAACACCTCGAGAGTGGGGGGATCGTGGTTGCGGCGACGCATTTGCCGCTTGGGATCGAGGGAAAGGAATTGAGGATGACCGGCTGATGTTGGCATTCCTTCACGCCCCCCTCTGTCCTGACAGCCAATCTCCCCCCTTGAGGGGGAGATGTCCGGCAGGACAGAGGGGGGTGCCCAGGCGAAAGCATCTCACATCATGCTAGCCATCTTCCTACGCGACATCCGCCTGAGTATCCGCGCCGGCGGCGGGGCGCTTACCGGCGTGATTTTCTTTCTCGCCGTTATCGCGACCATCCCCTTCGGCGTCGGTCCCGAGCTGAAGCTGCTGGCCCGCATCGGCCCGGCGATCCTGTGGATCGCCGCCTTGCTGGCCTGCCTGCTCGGCCTCGACCGGCTGTTCCAGGCCGACCGCGAGGACGGCTCGCTCGATCTTCTGGTGCTTGGCAACGACCGGCACATGCTGGCCTTGACCGTTCTGACGAAATGCCTGGCGCATTGGGCGGGAAGCGTGCTGCCGCTGGTCATCGCCGCTCCCTTGCTCGGCCTGTTCATGAACATGGAGCCCATCGGCATCGGTGCGACGGCGCTGACGCTTCTGGTAGGCACGCCGGCGATCACCTTCATCGGTGCTGCCGGTGCAGCGGTGGCAGTGGCGTTGCCGCGTGGCGGGCTGCTGATCTCGGTGCTCGTGCTGCCGCTGACCATTCCCGTGCTGATCTTCGGCGTATCGGCAAGCTATGGCGCGGTGGCGGACCCCGATCCATTCCTGCAGCCCTTCCTCATTCTTGCCGCGCTGACCTTGTTTCTTGCCGTGCTCGGCCCTGTGGCGGCGGCGCTGGCGCTGCGGCACGGAACGGATTGATGTGTTGGCTTCAGCTCATGCCTGCGGCGCGGCGAACAATTGCGGAGCCGATGGCGCAGCGTTAAGAGAAGACATGTTGGAACGGCGTGAGACGGACCGGTTGGAAAGCGCCGCGGAGCGAAAAGCATGAGCGTACATGCGCTTTATGTCACCGCCGCCTATGCGATCACGGCCGTGGTGCTGGGCGGGCTGATCGGCTGGATTCTGCTCGACCAGCGCGGCCGCAAGCGAGAGCTTGCCGAGCTGGAGGCATCCGGCGTGCGCCGGCGCTCCGATAAGGCAGTAAAATCATGAGCACGGAAACCCAAACACCGGCGCGCCGCCGCCTGATCGTGCTGCTGCCGCTGCTGGTCTTTCTCGGGCTGGCGGGATTGTTCCTGGCGCAGCTTTTGTCCGGGCGCGACGTGTCGGAAGTGCCGTCAGCGCTGATCGGCCTGCCGGCGCCGCAGACCAACCTGCCGGCGCTCGAAGGCACCAATTTGCCGGGCCTCGATTCAAAACAGTTCGCCGGCAAGGTGACGCTGGTCAACGTCTTCGCGTCCTGGTGCGCGCCGTGCCGCGAAGAGCATCCGGTGCTGCTGGCGCTGTCGCAGGACAGACGCTTCGTCATGGCGGCGCTGAACTACAAGGACCAGCCGGAAAACGCCCGTCGGTTCCTTGGCGATCTCGGCAACCCATTCCAGGCGATCGGCGTCGACGAGGCCGGACGCACGGCGATCGACTGGGGTGTCTACGGCGTGCCGGAGACCTTCGTCATCGGCAAGGATGGCAAGATCGCCTATAAGCATGTAGGGCCGCTGACGCCGGACTCGGCGCGGACGCTGCTGTTACCCGAAATCGAGAAGGCGCTGGCCATGCCGGGCTGATGGCCCGCCGTTTCGTCATGCTAGGGTCTTTGCTCCGCTTTGCGTCGCTACGCCCAAGGATGACGAACGTGATAGGTCGACCACGTGATAGGTCGACCGAAGACTCAGCCGTAGATCTGCTTGTGGACCTGGTAGAGCATTTCGCTGCGGTCGGCGCGCATGTCGGCGAGGTCACGGCTGCTGAAGCTGTCGATTTCGGCGACGAGGCGGTTGTAATGCCGGCGCTTGGCGATGCTGGCGCGAGCGCGGCTCATGAGGCTGTCGATGATCATAGCGAGTTTCCTTTTTGCGCCGCGTTTCGCGGCCAGTTGTTCCTCCCTTGATCGATACGGAGCATGACATAGTTATGGTGCATTGCAAAAATAAGATGTTGCAATGCACCATTGCGCTGGGCGCATAGCCGGTTAACGGGATGTGACCTGCCGTCCGGGCCAGCATTCGCTTCCATAATGCTTCTGACGCATCATCGATCTTGCCATATCGATCGTGGGCTGGCTTGATCGCGCCTTGCCAAGCGACTGCTACCGGGAGGAACCATGGCCAGCGAATTCTACGAAGTTCTCGATCCGCGCTTTTCGCGGCTGTTCAACGGCAATGCACAGGTCGACAGGCTGTTTACCGGCTGCCGATGGGCGGAAGGACCGGCCTGGTTCGCGGCCGGGCGCTATGTGGTCTGGTCCGACATCCCGAACAATCGCATGCTGCGTTACGACGAGACCGACGGCAGCGTCAGCGTGTTCCGTCAGCCGTCCGGCAATTCCAACGGCAACACGGTCGACCGGCAAGGCCGGCTGGTTACTTGCGAGCATTCCGGCCGCCGCGTCAGCCGCACCGAGCATGACGGGTCGGTAGTCACCATCGCCGACAAATGGCGCGGCAAGCGGCTGAACTCGCCCAATGACGCGGTGGTCAAGTCCGACGGCTCGATCTGGTTCACCGACCCGAGCTACGGCATCGATACCGATTACGAGGGCGACAAGGCCGAAAGCGAGATCGGCGCCTGCCATGTCTACCGGGTCGATCCCGGCACCGGCGAGACCGAGGCGGTGATCACCGACATGGTCAGGCCCAACGGGCTCGCCTTCTCGCTCGACGAAAGCAAGCTCTATGTCGCCGACACCGGCCGCACCCATGGCGCCCAAAACCCGGCGCACATCCGGGTGTTCAATGTCGACCAGGGCGGCAAGACGGTCTCAGGCGAAAAGGTCTTTGCCGACTGCACCGCCGGCCTGTTCGACGGTTTCAGGCTGGATGCGGACGGCCGCATCTGGACCAGTGCCGCCGACGGGGTCCATTGCTACGATCCGGACGGGACGCTGATCGGCAAGGTCAAGGTACCGGAAGTCGTCGCCAATTGCGTGTTCGGCGGCAACAAGCTGAACTGCCTCTACATCGCCGGCACCACATCCCTCTACATGGTCCGGCTCATGGTCAACGGCGCCAAAACCTACTGAGCGGCCGCCAAGCATATGCAAGGGAGGGAACCATGCCATTCGTGAATATCCGCCTGGTCAAGGAGGTGATTGCCGATGACCCGGCCGGCAAAAAGGCCGCGATCGCCGCCCAGGTGACGGCGGCCATCACCGGCGTCACCGGCCTGACCAACAATGATGTCTGGATAGTCTTCGAGGAGGTCGCTGCACGCGACTGGTTCGTCGGCGAGACCGACGTCGAGACGCGGAGGGGCAACGGATAGTTCTCGGCACAGATTGGCCGCAGCTCCTAGCGTCGTCATCCCAGGGCGGAGCAGGAGCGAAGCTCCGTCGCGGAGACCTTGGGATGACGAAAGCACGGTCCGGCGTTCACCGCGAGCGGATGAAGCCCGCGAAGGCCGAAACGGCGCGGCGCATCGTCAGCCGGTTTTCCGGCTGCGATAAGATATCCTCCACCTCCGGCGGCCTCTTGCCGAGCAGCGCGATTTCGAGCGCTGCTTCCCCATGGAGCGCGAAAGACATTGTCCGTTGACCTCGGCCAGTGCGGCGCGGGCAAACAGCGAGCGCGGCGAGGCGTGGACCAGCGTGGCCGGCTTGCCGACGGCGGCATCGCGCGACACCAGCCAGTCAAGCGCGTTCTTCAGGCCGCCTGGCACACCGTGGGCATATTCCGGGCAGGAGACGATGACGCCGTCAGCGGCGGTGACCGCATCGATCAGCACTGCTGCTTGCAGCGGCGTCCGCTCGCCTTCCTCATCGGGGTTGAAAATCGGCAGCCGGCCAAGCCCATCGTAGACGGAGACGTGACAGTCCGGCGGCGCGTTTTGCGCGAGTGCCGCGAGCAGGGCCGAATTGGTCGAGGCGGCGCGCAGGCTGCCGGAGATGGCGAGGATGTTGAGCAAAGGAATGGAGACCGGCTTGGGCGATTCGTTGCCGATCACGCTACCACATGGTCTCCCTGTATTCCTCGTCCAGCCAGCGGTCGGTCGCCTCGGCCGAATCGGCGAGCGCCAACTGGTCGCGCAGGATCTGGCCGAGCGTCGGCAGCGTCGCGCGGTCGTACCAGCTCTCCGGCTTCCACAATTCGGAGCGCATGAAGGCCTTGGCGCAATGCATGTAGGCGGCCTTGACCGTCACCACGACGACGCTTTGCGGTGCCTTGCCGTCGACCGCCAGCCGCTCACGCAATGCCGCATCGACGGTGATGCGGGCATCGCCATTGACACGCAGCGTTTCGTTCATGCCGGGAATGAGGAAGAGCAGCCCGATCGAGGGATTGAGAAGGATGTTCTCCAGCGTGTCGAGCCGGTTGTTGCCGGGTCGGTCGGGGATGGCGATGGTCTTCTCGTCGAGCACTGTTACGAAGCCCGGCCTGTCGCCCTTGGGCGTCACATCGGCATTGCCGGCGCCGTCGGACGAGCCGATCAGCACGAAAGGGCTCTTGCCGATGAAGGAACGGCAGTGGCCGTCCAATGCCTTCAGTTCCTTGCGGATCGAGCCGTCAGTCGGCCGAGGCGTCTTGTAGATCGTCCTCAACTCGTCGCGCGTGGTGATGAATTCCATGCCCCTCTCCTCTTATTCTGACGCAATTCCCTAGGGAAAGCGCTACGCGCTTTTCCCGGGAAAACCGCTACACACTTTCCTGGAATTGCTCTATTTGCCGGCCTTCTCTTCCTTGCCGGTCTTGTCCTCGAGCGAATGGCGCAGGATCAACGGCATTTGGCTTAACGTGAAGACAAGGGTAATGGGAATCGTGCCCCAGACCTTGAAATAAAGCCAGGCTTCCTCAGAAAAGTTGCGCCACACGATCTCGTTCAGCGCAGCCAGAAAAAGGAAGAAGAGCCCCCATCGGAAAGTGAGCTTGCGCCAGCCTTCGGCGTCGAGATTGAAGGCGGAATCAAAGACATAGCCCAACAGCGATCTGCCAAACGCCAACCCGCCAAGCAACGTGATGCCGAACAGGCTGTTGATGATTGTCGGCTTCATGAAAGCGAAGGTCTTGTCCTGCAGCCACAGCGCCAGCGCGCCAAACACAAACACCACGATGGCCGAGACCAATGGCATGATCGGCCAGCTGCGCGTCAAAATCCACGAAACGCTGAGCGACAGCGCCGTCGCCACCATAAAGAACGCTGTGGCAATCAGGATAGGCTCGCCGATATGGCCGAGGATCGGAAATTTCCCGACAAGCCACGCGCCGCGGATGGTGGTGAAAAAGAACACCAGGCCAGGCCCGAGTTCGAGCAGGAATTTCAGGCCGGGGTTCAACGCCCTGCGTCGCGGATCGGACGGGTCGCCTTCGAGGATGGGTGGGTTCATAGCGTCCTTCTTACGCATGATCCAAATCCAAAAAGCCTGCAACTTTTTGGGATCATGCTCGTCAAGCCACGCCAGCGATCGCCCTGGCGAATTCGCTTGCGGAAAAGGGTTCGAGGTCGTCGACCTGTTCGCCGACGCCGATGAAATAGACCGGCAATTTATGCTTTGCCGCGATCGCCACCAGAATACCGCCGCGCGCCGTGCCGTCCAGCTTGGTCATCACCAGGCCGTTGACGCCGGCGACATTGCGGAAGATCTCGACCTGGTTGAGCGCATTCTGGCCGGTGGTGGCATCGACCGTCTGCAGCACGGTGTGCGGCGCTTCCGGATCGAGCTTGCCCAGCACCCGGACGATCTTTTCCAGTTCCGCCATTAGTTCGGTCTTGTTCTGCAGCCGCCCGGCGGTGTCGATGATCAGCACGTCGGAGCCGGCCTCCTTCGCGCGCTCGAATGCATCGTAGGCGAGGCCGGCGGCATCGGCGCCGAGCTTCGAGGCAATGACCGGCGAGTTGGTACGCTCGCCCCAGATCTTCAGCTGCTCGATCGCGGCTGCGCGAAAGGTGTCGCCGGCGGCGAGCATCACCGAAAGACCGCCATCGGTGAGCTTCGCCGCCAGCTTGCCGATGGTCGTGGTCTTCCCCGTGCCGTTGACGCCGACCACCAGGATGACATGCGGCTTGTGGCTGAGGTCGAGCTCCAACGGCATGGCGACGTGGGTCAGCACCTTCTCAACCTCGGCCGCCATGATGGCCCGGACTTCGGTGTCGGAGACGTCCTTGCCGTAGCGGCTGGCGGAGAGCGCGTCGGTAACGCGCAAAGCCGTCTCCATGCCGAGATCGGCGCGGATCAGCACATCCTCCAGGTCCTGCAGCGTGTCCTCGTCAAGTTTCCGCTTGGTGAAGACCCCGGCGATGTTGCCCGACAACTCCTTGGAAGAGCGGGCAAGCCCGTCTCGCATGCGCTGGAACCAGGAACGCCTCGGCGCCGGTTCGGGCGCCTTCTGCGGCTCGGCTTTCTGCTCGACCTTCTTGGTTACGGTGACTTTGCCGGGGGCGGGCTTTGGCTCCGGCGATGGTTGCGGAACGGCTCCTGGCTCGGGCTTTACCTCCCCCTCGATGGGAGGGTGGGGCGCCGGCACGACCTCCGGTTCGGGCGCGATCTCGGTCAAGATCGGTTTCGTCTCGGCCGGCGCTGGCTGCCGGATCGGGGGCGGTATTTCGGCGGGAGGGACTTCGCGCGCTGGCGCTGCTGAGGGAGCCTCGGTGGGCACTACCGGCACTTCGACGGGTGCAGGTTCTGGCTGGGAGGGGACGATTTCTGGCTGCTGCGGCTCGGCCCGGATCTCCTCCGGTTCCTCAGCAGGCGTTTCCGGCTCGGGTGGAATGGTCGGCGGCGGCTCAGGCTTCTGCGATTCCGGCGCCGGTTGGGGTGCCGGAGGCAACTCTGGTTCGACTGGCGGTGGAGGTACGGCTTCGACTTCGGGTCGCGACTCGTCGCGTTTCAAAAACTCCGGGACGGCCTGCTCGGCGGCCGGTTTCAGCGCCTCCAGTTCGTCCCATTTGATCGGCGGCAGCGGTGCGGTCTCGTCGGGCCGCTCCTCGACGACTTCCTTCTTGCCGAACGAAAATATCTTCTTGAAAAAACCAGCCATGTCTTGCGTTCTCAGGCGGCGCGGGCGGCAAGCGGCGCGGCGATCAGTCTGATACCGTCATGGCCGGCGATATCAACCTCGACGATGTCGCCCGGAGCGCCGGCCGAGACCGCGGCCAGCGTGAACCCCTCGGTGCGGCCAAGGCCGTCACGCTCGACCAGGATCGACTGATGCGTTCCAGCGAGCGAGGAAAGGTGACGGCGGTAGGCGGCCTCGCCGGCGGCACGCAGGCGTGCGGCGCGCTGCTTGACCAGTTCGCGGCGAAGCTGCGGCATGCGTGCGGCGGGTGTGCCCTGGCGCGGCGAAAACGGAAAGACGTGGAGATGCGTCAGGCCGCATTCCTCGACGATCTCCAGCGAGTTTTCGAACATGGCGTCCGTCTCGGTCGGGAAGCCGGCGATGATGTCGGCGCCGAAAACAATGCCGGGGCGCAGTTTGCGCACATCCTCGCAAAAGCGGATCGACTGGTCGCGGCTGTGCCGGCGCTT
Source organism: Mesorhizobium sp. M0522 (assembly GCF_040321085.1). Classification (NCBI taxonomy): domain Bacteria; kingdom Pseudomonadati; phylum Pseudomonadota; class Alphaproteobacteria; order Hyphomicrobiales; family Phyllobacteriaceae; genus Mesorhizobium; species Mesorhizobium sp. M0522. The sequence continues at coordinate 170,406 of NZ_JAMYQW010000009.1, read as the reverse complement.
CATCCGCTTCAGGATCATGTCGTCACCCGATTGCAGCGACAGATGCAGATGCGGCATCAGCCTCGGCTCGGTGGCGATGGCGTCCAGCAGATCGTCGTCGGCTTCGATCGAGTCGATGGAGGAAAGCCGCAGGCGTTTCGCGTCTGGCACCTGCTTCAGGATGGTCTTGACCAATTTGCCGAGCTTCGGTGCGCCCGGCAGATCGGTGCCAAAACTGGTCATGTCGACGCCCGTCAGCACGATCTCGGCATAACCATTGCCGACGAGTCGCTTGATCTGCTCGACCACGGCGCCCATCGGCACCGAGCGCGAATTGCCGCGACCGTAGGGAATGATGCAGAAGGTACAGCGGTGGTCGCAGCCGTTCTGCACCTGGACAAAAGCGCGCGCCCGGCCCTCGATGGCGTCGACCATGTGGGCGGCCGTCTCGCGCACCGAAAAGATATCGTTGACGCGCGCCTTCTCAGTGTCGTTGACGCCGAAATCCGGCAGCGCGCGATAGGAATGCGCCTTCAGCTTTTCCTCATTGCCGAGGACGAGATCGACCTCGTCCATGGCGACGAAATCCTGCGGGCCGGTCTGCGCGGCGCAGCCGGTAATGATGATGCGGGCAGCCGGGTTCTCACGGCGGGCTTTTCTGATCGACTGCTTGGCCTGGCGTACAGCCTCGCCGGTGACGGCGCAGGTGTTGAAGATGATGGCACCGCCTTCGAGCCCGCCGAGGCCCGCACTTTCGGCTTCACGCCGAATCACCTCGGATTCATAGGTGTTCAGCCGGCAGCCGAAGGTGACGACCTCGATACCCTTGTTGCCAAGAGGAGCCATCAGGCGGCGCTTTCGGTGTCGCGCGCCCACGCCCCGGTCGACGGATCGAAGCTGCCGGAAAATTCCCATTCGGCGGCACCGGTCAGGATGACGTGGTCGTCGTCGCGCCACAAAACATGCAGCGAGCCGCCGCCGGGCGTCATCAGCGTGACGCCGCGGCCGGTACGCCGGGTGCGGGACGCGGCGACCACAGCGGCGCAAGCAGCCGTGCCGCAGGCCTTGGTCAGGCCGGCGCCGCGCTCCCAGGTGCGGATGACCATGGTGTCCGGCGAAGTCACCTGCGCGATGGTGATGTTGGCGCGCTCGGGGAAGATCGGATGGTTTTCGAGCAGCGGGCCGAAGCGCTCGAGCTCGTACGACCAGACGTCGCGGTCGACCCAGAAGATGGCGTGCGGATTGCCCATCGAGACGACCGACGGCGAATGCAGCACCGGGGCATCGATCGGACCGATCTGCAGCTCGATCATGCGGGTGTCGCGGAATTCCTCGGCCAGCGGGATGTCCTGCCAGCCAAAGCGCGGCCTGCCCATGTCGACCGAGATCATTCCGTCGGCATGTTCCTCGGCATTGAGGATGCCGGCGACTGTTTCAAAGGCAAATGTCTTCTGGCCGGTCTCGGCGGCGAGCGCCTGGACGACACAACGCATGCCGTTGCCGCAGGCTTGCGCCTTGGTGCCGTCGGAATTCAAGATGTCGATGAAAAAGGCGGTGCCCGGCGTCCTGGGGTCGTGGATCGCCATGATCTGGTCGAACCTGGTCGCCGCATCGGCATTAAGCGCGACGGCTGCCGCAGGCGTCACGCGATCGGCACGGCCACGCATATCGGCAACGACGATTTCGTTGCCGATGCCGTTCATCTTGGCGAAAGGGGCCGCGCTTGCCATCGATCGAAAGGTCTCTTGCCGGTTTGGCGCCTATATGGCGGATAGCGGCAGAAATTACCAGCGCGGCGTGATTTTCAAGTCACCGCGAAGACGCCAAGCACGATCAGCAGGAAGATGATCAGCACGATGCCGATGAGGATGCGCGCGCCGGTGGCGGCGGCTCCGGCCAGTGCCGGCATGCCGAGCAGGCTCGCCGCGGCCGCGATAATCAAAAGAATGATGATCCACCTGATCATGAGAGACACCTCGCAGCCGACAGGTTTGAACACGTACAAACGCTTCAGCGAGGCCTTGGGTTCCGCCGGCGGTGGCTGGGGCGGGTCGGAGAACCCGGCTGGGATATGCAGCTACGGATGCAATGTGTCATAGTATTGAATGATCCAAACGACGTGTTAGCTGGCACATGAGCTGCGGCCGGCGGATAGGAAAGTCGGGACTTGCATATTTGAGTCTCGACGGCTTGGTAAAATTTCCAATGACCGAGCGTTGGGACACAATCATTATTGGTGGCGGCCAGGCGGGGCTCGCCATGAGCTACTATCTTCAACAACATGAACGTGAGCATGTTGTGTTGGAACGCGCTCGTATTGCCGAACGCTGGCGGACGGAGCGTTGGGATTCGCTCCGATTTCAATTCATCAACCAGGCAATAGAGCTTCCTGGGCTTTCTTATCAGGGCCCCGAACCGGAGGGGTTCGCCCATCACACCGCTGTCACGCGATTCATCGAGCACTATGCGGCCAAAATTGCAGCTCCGGTTCGCCAGGGTGTCGAGGTCACGAGGCTCCGGCACAGGGATACCGGCGATTATGCATTGGAGACAAACACCGGCAGCATGAGAGCCCGCAATGTCGTAGTGGCGACGGGCCCGTTCCAGCGTTCGATGGTACCGGCGGCCGCCAGGGATTTGCCTCGATCCGTTTACCAGGTTCACGCTTCGAACTACCGCAGCCCCGACGAACTTCCCCCCGGAGCGGTGCTGGTGGTGGGCAGCGGCGCATCTGGAAGCCAGATAGCCGATGAGCTCCAGCAATCCGGGCGCAATGTCTATCTTTCGGTCAGCCCCCATCGTCGGGTGCCTCGGCGCTATCGCGGCAAGGATGTTTTGTGGTGGTTCGACAAAATGGGACGTTTCGAGATCACCATCGACAGTTTCCCGGAGCAGCGGTATCCCCCCTCGACGGTCGTAACCGGTGTCAATGGCGGTTACGATATGAACGTCCGCCGTTTTGCCCGCGATAGCGGAACGGTGCTGGGACGTGTGCTCGGATACGCCGATGGAAAACTGTTGGTGGCCGGGGATGCCTCGCAGATATTGGCTGAAGCCGATAGGTCCTATGACGATTTTGTCTCCGCTGCAGAGGCGTTGGCAGAGAAACCTGAAGTCGCGGACCACATCAGCGATGGCAATGAACGCTCAGCAACGCCAATCCTGGCGGAAGTCGGCGGCGCCCGGTCAGTGGATATCTCCGGCGAGAACGTCAGCTCGGTTATCTGGGGGACGGGATACCTCTTCGACTACAACTGGATAGATTTGCCAATTTTCGATTCGCGCGGTGCACCCGTTCAACAGCGTGGCGTGACGGCTTTTCCTGGCCTGTATTTTCTTGGCCTCCATTGGATGCATACCTTTGGCTCTGGCCTTCTCTCATATGTAGGCCGCGACGCCGCCCACATAGCCAGGTGTATGGAAGCCTTGGGTTCGCCTGCGCCGTCAGGCCGGTCGCCGGGCTAGACCGCCGGCGCGTCCCAGACTTCGCCCGGCCGCAAGGCGCGAAAACGTTGCCGCGGCAGGCCGGCAGCATCGAGCGCTTCGCCGAGCTTTCTGGGCGGCTCGTCGATCGGCTCGTTGGTGAGCCGGAACGTGCCCCAGTGACAGCCGGCGGCATAGGCGGCGTTGCACAAAAGCATGCCTTGCACCGCCTCCTCCGGATCCTGGTGATGTGGCGCCATGAACCAGCGCGGCTCGTAGGCGCCGATCGGCAGGATGGCGAGGCGGAACCCGCCGTGCTTTTGCGCCATCAGCCGGTAATTGATGCCACCGTGGAAGCCGGTATCGCCGGCGAAATAGATCTTTGCGTCGGGTGTCTCGACGACGAAACCCGCCCACAGCGCCATGCGCCGGTCGCGAGTACCGCGGGCCGACCAGTGGTGCACCGGCTCGACATAGACGGCGACGCCATCGCCGATATCGACCCGGTCGCCCCAGTCATGCGCGGAAAGCCGCATACGGGGCACGGCAGCGCCGATGATCGTGTCGTTGCCGAGCGGCGTCAGCAGCAGCGGGTCGTGTCTTGTCTTCAGGCGCTTCAGCGTGGCGAGGTCGAGATGGTCGTAATGGTTGTGGCTGACCAGCACGAGGTCGATCGGCGGCAAATGCGAAAAGGCGATGCCCGGCGGATTGACGCGTTTCGGACCGGCGAAGGAGAGCGGCGAGACACGCCGCGACCAGACCGGGTCGGTCAGGATGTTCAGGCCGGCTGTCTGGACGAGCAGCGAGGAATGACCGACCATGGTGAGGCGGAGCGCTGCACCATCGATGCGCTCGACCGGTCTTGCCGGTGGAAACGGGCTCGGATCCGCCGCCGGCCATTTCGAGCGCTCGCGGCTCAATTGCCATTTCAACAGATCGGCAAAGCGACCCGGCGGCCGTCCGTTGGGATTGAAGAACAAGGTGCCGTCGAAATGATCGCTGGGCGGCCCGCTGTAATAGCGGTTGGCGGCTCTCTTTCTCGCGGCCAAGAAATCGGCTCCCTGCAGTTTGCTGATCCCAAGAGGTAATGCCGGAGCCGGCCCGCACAAGCATTTGAGGTGAACGCCAAGGATTTGGCGCCAGCGCGCCGTATCGAATCAACCGGAGGTGTCGGCCAAACGGCCAAGGCGTAACGCAATTCAGGCAATGTGCATTTTGCGACAAATTTGCAACATTACCGGCGCAAACCGTATTTTAACCATATCGGGTTGAAATTTCGCCACCTTCGCCATCTTGGTGAGGGGGACATTGCGCGGACGGCACCCCCAGCCCGATCCGACGGAGGTTGAAGAATGAAAATTTCGAAAACCGGCCTGCTGGCCGTATCGCTGGCCGCGCTCGTTGCGAGCGGCTGTTCAACCTCACGGTTCACATCAATGGACGAGCAGCAGCCGGCGCCCCTGGAAGCTGCGCCCGCCGGCAAGGTGACCGCAAACCAGCTGCCGCCGCCGGCGACACCCGGCCCGGCCGATCCGTCGAAATTTCCTACCGCGCCGCAGAACACCCAGGTCGCCTCGCTGCCGCCGGACGGGACGGCGCCAGCCGGTGCGGCCGACCTTACCGCGTCCAGCGTCGCCGGCGTGTGGAAGGCAAGCGTGTCCGGCCAGAGCTGTCAGGTGGCGACGCCGCAGACCAAATTCGGTTCGGGCTACCGCGCCGGACCGCTGCATTGCCCGGCGCCGCTCGACGGCATCAAATCCTGGAACGTCGCCGGCAAACAGCTGACGCTCTTTGACGAGAATGGCGGCACGCTGGCACGGCTCTATTCCTCGGGCGGCGAGAAATTCGACGGCCAGACTTCCAACGGCCTGCCGATCTCGCTTACAAGGTAAGAGAACGGCCCCCATTGTTACGCAATTCCGGACAGAAAACCGCTACACACTTTTCTTGGAATTGCTCCGGAACGACGTGACCGATGCATCTGCGTGACGGCCTCCAGACCCATGCGACCGTCAAGCAGCGCTATGACCATCTGGTCGAGACGGGCGCCATCGGGCGCGATCCGGCGCAGGAGCGGATCGCCGCTGCGCTCGATCGGCTGATCGAAGAGATATCGGCAAAGCGGCTGGCGCAGAAATCAAGCGCGCTGGGGTGGTTGTTCGCCCGCAAGCGCGAGGTGCACGAGGCGGTCAAGGGCCTTTATATCCATGGCGGCGTCGGCCGCGGCAAGACCATGCTGATGGACATGTTTTTCGAGCTGCTGCCGGTGCGGCGCAAGCGCCGGGTGCATTTCAACGACTTCATGGCCGACGTGCAGGACCGCATCCAGAAGCACCGGCAGGCTCGCAAGAACGGCACGGCCAAGGAGGACGACCCGATCCCGCCGGTGGCGCGCGCGCTGGCCGAGGAAGCCTGGGTGCTATGCTTCGACGAGTTCTCCGTCACCGACATCGCCGATGCGATGATCCTGTCAAGGTTGTTTTCGGCGTTGTTTGCCAATGGCGTGGTGCTGGTTGCCACTTCCAATGTCGCGCCGCAGGATCTCTACCGCGACGGCCTGAACCGTCAGTTGTTTTTGCCGTTTGTCGCTATCCTGGAGCGCCACGCGCAGGTGCTGGCGCTTGACGCCGACAAGGATTACCGCCTCGACAAGCTCAGCCGCATGCCGGTCTACGTCACCCCGGCCGATGCCGCCGCCGACCATGCGCTCGACAACGCGTGGGCGGTGATGACACATGGCAGGCCGACGGCCGACACGATGCTGACGGTGAAGGGCCGGCACGTCATGGTGCCGCGGGCTGCCGGCGAGGCGGCGCGGTTTTCCTTCGCCGATCTCTGCGAGAGGCCGCTCGGCGCCCGCGACTATCTGGCCATTGCCAGCCGTTTCTCGACCACCTTCATCGACCATGTGCCGGTGCTCGGCGAAGGCAAGCGCAACGAAGCCAAGCGCTTCATCCTGCTGGTCGATACGCTCTACGATCATCATGTGCGGCTGGTGATGAGCGCCGCGGCACCGCCGGCGCAGCTCTATACGGCCAAGCGCGGCAACGAAGTCTTCGAGTTCGAGCGCACCGCATCGCGGCTGATCGAGATGCAGAGCCACGACTGGCTGGAGGACTGGGCGGAGAGGCAGAGGGCGCAGGGATCATCGACGGAGGCACGGCAGGCACAGGCGTGAGGGATAGTACAGAAGGGGGCGCTGCCGCCGGCGCCTATAATCGATAAACATACATGACGAACCCCTCCGCCGGCCCATGCGGCTCTTTTCGCGACTCGTAAAGTGCGCGAGCAGCAACATTGTCCGGCTCGGTGCCGACCCACGCCTCCTCACAGCCATGCTCGCGACCGAGTGCGAACATGGCGCCGAGCATCCTCGTCGCAATGCCCTGGCGTTGAAAGGCCGGCGCCACGCCGACCTCGTCTATGTAGAGTTCGCTCACCTTGTCCGGGTGGCGGTGGATGACGGCTGCGCATTGGCCAACGACGATGCCGTCGGCGAGGGCCACGACCATGAAATGACCGGGCTTCGCGAGATAGGCGGAGAGCCGATCCGGCCTGACCGGCTCGTCGAAGACTTCGTCGGCAACCCGCATCACAAGGGCGTCATCGCCAGGAAACAGCCTTCTGATTTCCAGTGCCATTGTGTAGAATTCCTCTAGTCGGCTTCAGAATTTTGACGTTTACGTAATTCCCATTGTTTCTAACCGATTGAAATTACTCACTTCGAAATAATCGTTTGAATTTTTGTGCGGCCGGGGCTATTGCGTGCGGCGCATTTCGCGGTTCCGCAGCATTCCGGCCTCTTCCTCCGACGCCGTCATCAAATCATCAAGGATTTGGGCGCCGTCATAGTCAAAGGGAAAATATCCTGACATGGCACGCAACAAGATAGCGCTCATCGGCTCGGGCATGATCGGCGGCACCCTCGCCCACATGGTCGGCCTCAAGGATCTCGGCGACGTCGTGCTGTTCGATATCGCCGAAGGCATCCCGCAAGGCAAGGGACTGGACATCGCGCAGTCGTCGCCGGTCGATGGGTTCGACTCGAGGCTGACCGGCGTCAACGACTATGCCGGCATCGAGGGCGCCGATGTCTGCATCGTCACCGCCGGCGTGCCGCGCAAGCCCGGCATGAGCCGCGACGATCTTCTAGGCATCAATCTGAAGGTGATGGAGCAGGTCGGCGCCGGCCTCAAGAAATACGCGCCGAAAGCCTTCGTCATCTGCATCACCAATCCGCTCGACGCCATGGTCTGGGCGCTGCAGAAGTTTTCCGGCCTGCCCAAGAGCCATGTCGTCGGCATGGCCGGCGTGCTCGACAGTTCGCGCTTCCGTTATTTCCTTGCCGAGGAATTCAAGGTCTCGGTCGAGGACGTCACTGCCTTCGTGCTCGGCGGCCACGGCGATTCCATGGTGCCGATGATCCGCTATTCGACGGTTGCCGGCATCCCGCTGCCCGACCTCATCAAGATGGGCTGGACCTCGAAAGAGCGGCTCGACCAGATCGTGCAGCGCACCCGCGACGGCGGCGCCGAGATCGTCGGCCTGCTCAAGACCGGCTCTGCCTTTTATGCGCCGGCCGCCTCGGCCATCGCCATGGCCGAAGCCTATCTCAAGGACAAGAAGCGGGTGCTGCCCTGTGCGGCGTATCTTTCGGGCCAATATGGCGTCAAGAACACCTATGTCGGCGTTCCCGTGGTGATCGGCGCCGGCGGCGTCGAGCGTATCATCGAGATCGAGCTCGCGAAGAGTGAGCAGAAGATGTTCGACAGTTCGGTCGCAGCGGTGCAGGGCCTGTGCGATGCCTGCGTCAAGATCGCTCCGCATCTCGCGGCCAAATAAGCCGGCAACCAAGCCCGCCAAGCAAGCTGGAGACATAGCGCATGAACATCCATGAATATCAGGGCAAGGCGCTGCTGAAGGGCTTTGGCGCACCGGTGGCCGAGGGCGTGCCGGTGTTCAAGGCGAGCGAGGCGGAGGCCGCCGCCAAGGCGCTGCCCGGCCCGCTCTATGTGGTCAAGAGCCAGATCCATGCCGGCGGCCGCGGCAAGGGCAAATTCAGGGAGCTCGGCGCCGATGCCAAGGGCGGTGTCAGGCTGGCAAAGTCGGTAGCCGAGGTCGTCGCCAATGCCAAGGAGATGCTCGGCCGTACGCTGGTCACCAAGCAGACCGGCCCGGCCGGCAAGCAGGTCAACCGGCTCTATATCGAGGACGGCGCCGACATCGAGCGCGAGCTCTATCTGTCGATCCTGGTCGACCGCTCGGTCGGGCGCGTCGCCTTCGTCGTCTCGACCGAGGGCGGCATGGACATCGAGGCGGTCGCCCACGACACGCCGGAAAAGATCATTACCGTCGCCATCGACCCGGAAAAAGGCGTGACGACCGACGATGTGAAGAAGCTCAACGCCGCACTGAGACTCGACGGCGACGCCGCCAAGGATGGCGCGACGCTGTTTCCGATCCTCTACAGGGCGTTTGTCGAGAAGGACATGAGCCTGCTCGAGGTCAACCCTTTGATCGTCATGAAGAACGGCCGGCTGCGCGTGCTCGACGCAAAAGTGTCGTTCGACAACAATGCGCTGTTCCGTCACCCGGACGTGGTCGAATTGCGCGACACCACCGAAGAGGACGAGAAGGAGATCGAGGCGTCGAAATACGACCTCGCCTATGTCGCGCTCGACGGCAATATCGGCTGCATGGTCAACGGCGCCGGCCTGGCGATGGCGACGATGGACATCATCAAACTTTATGGCGCCGAGCCGGCCAACTTCCTCGATGTCGGCGGCGGCGCGTCCAAGGAGAAGGTGACAGCGGCATTCAAGATCATCACCAAGGATCCGGCGGTCAAAGGCATCCTGATCAACATTTTTGGCGGCATCATGAAATGCGACATCATCGCCGAGGGCGTCATCGCCGCGGTCAAGGAGGTCGGCCTGCAAGTGCCGCTGGTGGTGCGGCTCGAAGGCACCAATGCCGAGCTCGGCAAGAAGATCATCAACGACAGCGGGCTAAACGTGGTGTCGGCCGATGATCTCGATGACGCAGCCAAGAAGATCGTGGCGGCGGTGAAGGGCGGCTGATGCAGCGGTTGCTGGCGATAGCGCTCTGCGGCATGGCTTTTTGGGCCAGCGCTGCTGCGGCCGCGGATATTTCGAAGTCGCCCGCCTGGATTGGCAAGAGGGTCAATCTCTTCATGAATTTATGTCCGGCAACGGCGCCCAGCTTCGGCCGGTTCAACGCGGTTGCCCGGCAAAGCGGGTTCAAGGCCGGATCCGACGGGCTGCAAGTCTACAAGGCTACGGAAATCGTTGCCTCAATCAAGAGTTCGAGTGGTCGCTGCGACTGCCTGGTCTCCTTCGGCACCAACGATCCGAAGCTGGCCGCCAACATGATCCTGAAAAGGCTTCTGACCAAATATGGCAGCAGTTTCCAAGCCGATGATGACCCCAAGTCCCTTGGTGAAATGAGAACGTCTGGCGGCAATTTATCGGTGCAGATCGTGACGATCCGGCGCGCCGGGGGCCGATGGATCGGTGCTGTCGTTCACGGAAACCAAAAATGCCCAGCTTGAAAACAGAACTTCAGGGTCAAGGTCGATAGGCGATGCCTCCGCACAAGATAAACCTCGTCGAGGCGGCGGATCAGAAGATCAAAAAGGTCTTCGACCCGCATATCGCCGGCGACGTGAACGACAGCCAGGTCAAGATCGCCAAGTTCGGCGACGTCTTCGATTGGCACGCGCATGACAATGAGGACGAGGCCTTCCTGGTGCTGCGCGGCCGCATCGCCATCGATTTCCGCGACGGCACGGTGGAGCTTTCCAGCGGCGAATTCATAGTCGTGCCGCGCGCCGTCGAGCACCGGCCGCGCTCGCTAAGCGAGGAGCCGGTGGTGCTGATGTTCGAGCCGGCAACGACGCTCAACACCGGCAATGCCAAAAGCGACCTTACCGTCGCCGAGCTGAAGCGGTTGTGACCATGAGCGCGCGGCCTTCCCCGATCAACGGTTTTTGAAAAGGACCACCATGTCCATTCTCGTCGACAAGAACACCAAGGTGCTGGTGCAGGGCCTGACCGGCAAGACCGGCACGTTCCACACCGAACAGGCGCTGGCCTATCACGGCACAAAGATGGTCGGCGGCATCCACCCCAAGAAGGGCGGCGAAACCTGGACCGGCGCCAAGGGCGAGGCGCTTCCGATCTTCGCCACCGTAGCCGAAGGCAAGGCCAGGACCGGCGCCAACGCTTCGGTCGTCTACGTGCCGCCGGCGGGTGCTGCCGAAGCGATCCTGGAAGCGATCGAGGCCGAGATCCCGCTGATCGTCTGCATCACCGAGGGCATACCGGTTATGGACATGATCAAGGTCAAGGCGAGGCTCGACCGTTCGACGTCGCGGCTGATCGGGCCGAACTGCCCCGGCGTGCTGACCCCCGACGAATGCAAGATAGGCATCATGCCCGGCAACATCTTCCGCAAGGGCTCGGTCGGCGTTGTTTCCCGCTCGGGAACGCTTACCTATGAGGCGGTGTTCCAGACCACCAATGTCGGCCTTGGCCAGACCACCGCCGTCGGCATCGGCGGCGATCCGGTCAAAGGCACGGAGTTCATAGACGTGCTGGAGATGTTCCTCGCCGACGACGAGACCAAGTCGATCATCATGATCGGCGAAATCGGCGGCTCAGCCGAGGAAGACGCCGCGCAGTTCCTCAAGGACGAGGCAAAGCGCGGCCGCCGCAAGCCGATGGCCGGCTTCATCGCCGGGCGCACCGCGCCGGCGGGCCGCACCATGGGCCATGCGGGCGCGGTCATCTCCGGCGGCAAGGGCGGCGCGGAAGACAAGATCGCGGCGATGGAATCGGCCGGCATCAAGGTTTCGCCATCGCCGGCCCGGCTCGGCACGACGCTGGTCGAGGCGATCAAGGGTTAAGAACGTGAGCAGCCGAGCTTTCGAATGCCGATGAGCAGGACATGGAAGACGAGAAGCGCATCATCCTATGCATACCCGGCCCTTGGGAAGACAGGTCGGCTTTCGTACGCGCCGTTGCAGAGGCGTCGATGCCTTCAGCTGACTACGTGGCTGCGGGGATGATCGTGATGCACGGCCCGAGCAAAGCTGCGTTCGAATTTGATTTCTGCGACCGCGACGAGGATATGACGAGAGCCTTCGCCGGCGCCGGCCTCGCCAACAAGCTCGGCAAGGATGTCATCGACAAAATCGGCTCGCACAAGAGCGTCGTCTATTTGCTTTCCAGGGCCCTGCAAACGAAGGAAACATCGATTTCCATCGCAAAGGCGGCAGCCCATCTGATCCAGGCCGGTGGTCTGGGCGTGAAGGTCGAAACGGCCGGAAAGGCATTCTCAGCGGATCAATGGCTTGAAGAGACAAACGGCGGTTTTGTTGAGATCTACGGGCTGATGGTTCTGGATTCCGTGTCGGACGGTACGACTACCTACAGCTGCGGTATGCGTAATCTGGGGCTTTGGGATTCTATCGTTTCAGGTGACGAATTTCAGTCTGCCGTCAAGCTGCTTCGCGGCTTCAACATGTATCAACTTTACGAAAGCCCCGAGCTTTTGGCCGGTCAGACGTTTGGACTGGAAGCAGGCGCACCGCGATATCGTTTGAGTGTGGAAACGCAGCAGCCCGACGCGGACCACAATCTGTATGCAAACCCTTTTGGCATGTGGCGGCTTAGCCGCGTGGTAGCGCATTAGGGATAGGGAGACGGAGCAACGCTCCGCTAGGCAAAATGGCACGACAAGATCAAACCAACGACCAGTTTTCGCTTACCTCTTTCCTCTATGGCGGCAATGCCGATTATATCGACGCGCTCTATGCCGCCTATGAGGACGATCCCGCGTCGGTCGATCCCGAATGGCAGGACTTCTTCGCGGCGCTGAAGGATGACGCCGGCGACGTGCGCAGGAACGCCAAGGGCGCCTCTTGGGCCAAGCCCTCCTGGCCGATGCAGGCCAATGGCGAGCTGGTCTCGGCGCTAGACGGCAATTGGGGCCTGGTCGAAAAGCACATCGAAAAGAAGGTCAAGGACAGGGCGGTCGGCAACGGCGCAGCGCTTTCCGACGCCGACGTGCATCAGGCGACGCGCGATTCCGTCCGCGCCATCATGATGATCCGCGCCTTCCGCATGCGCGGCCACCTGCACGCCAATCTCGATCCGCTGGGCATTGCCAAGCCGCTCGAGGATTACAACGAGCTGTCGCCGGAGAATTACGGCTTCACCGAAGCCGACTACGACCGGCCGATCTTCCTCGACAATGTGCTCGGGCTGGAATTCGGCACCATCCGGCAGATGCTCGACATCCTGACCCGGACCTATTGCTCGACGCTCGGCGTCGAATTCATGCATATTTCCGATCCCGAGGAGAAGGCCTGGATCCAGGCGCGCATCGAGGGCACCGACAAGGAGATCTCCTTCACCGCCGCCGGCAAGAAGGCGATCCTGCAGAAGCTGGTCGAGGCGGAAGGCTTCGAGCAATTCATCGACGTCAAGTACAAGGGCACCAAGCGCTTCGGCCTTGATGGCGGCGAGTCGCTGATCCCTGCGCTGGAGCAGATCATCAAGCGAGGCGGCCAGCTCGGCATGAAGGAGATCGTGCTCGGCATGGCGCATCGCGGCCGGCTGAACGTGCTGTCGCAGGTGATGGCCAAGCCGCACCGCGCCATTTTCCATGAGTTCAAGGGCGGCTCCGCCGCGCCCGACGAGGTCGAGGGCTCGGGCGACGTGAAGTACCATCTCGGCGCCTCGTCGGACCGCGAGTTCGACGGCAACAAGGTGCATCTGTCGCTGACCGCCAACCCGTCGCATCTGGAAATCGTCGACCCGGTGGTGATGGGCAAGGCGCGCGCCAAGCAGGATTATCTGTTCGGCCGCAGCCGCGAGGAGATCGTGCCGCTGGAAGAGCGCGCCAAGGTGCTGCCGCTGCTGTTGCATGGCGACGCCGCTTTTGCCGGCCAGGGCGTGATTGCCGAAATCCTCGGCCTGTCGGGCCTGCGCGGCCACCGCGTCGCCGGCACGCTGCATTTCATCATCAACAACCAGATCGGCTTCACCACCAACCCGCGCTTCTCGCGCTCGTCGCCTTATCCGTCGGACGTGGCCAAGATGATCGAGGCGCCGATCTTCCACGTCAACGGCGACGACCCGGAAGCGGTGGTCCATGCCACCAAGGTGGCGATCGAATTCCGCATGAAGTTCCACAAGCCGGTCGTGGTGGACATGTTCTGCTACCGCCGCTTCGGCCATAATGAGGGCGACGAGCCGGCCTTCACCCAGCCGATCATGTATCGCAAGATCCGCAACCAGAAGACGACCATGCAGATCTATGCCGACCGGCTGATCGCGGAAGGCCACATCACCCAGGCCGAGCTCGAAAAGGTGAAGGCCGATTGGCGGGCGCATCTCGAGCAGGAATTCGAGGTCGGCCAGCACTATAAGCCGAACAAGGCGGATTGGCTGGACGGCGCCTGGTCCGGCCTGCGCTCGGCCGACAACCAGGACGAACAGCGGCGCGGCAAGACCGCCGTGCCGGTCAAGACGCTGAAGGAGATCGGCAAGAAGCTGACCGAGGTGCCGAAGGATTTCGAGGCGCACAAGACGATCATCCGCTTCCTCGACAACCGCCGCCAGGCGATCGAGTCGGGCGAAGGCATCGACTGGTCTACGGCCGAGGCGCTGGCCTTCGGCGCCATCCTGCTCGACGGCAATCCGATCCGGCTGTCCGGCCAGGATTCGGAGCGCGGCACCTTCTCGCAGCGCCATTCCGTGCTCTACGACCAGCGCGACGAGACACGCTACATCCCGCTCAACAATCTGTCGGCGGCGCAGGCCGGCTTCGAGGTCATCAACTCGATGCTGTCGGAAGAGGCCGTGCTCGGCTTCGAATATGGCTACTCGCTGGCCGAGCCGAAGGCGCTGACGCTGTGGGAAGCGCAGTTCGGCGACTTCGCCAACGGCGCCCAGGTGGTCTTCGACCAGTTCATCTCGTCGGGCGAGCGCAAATGGCTCAGAATGTCGGGCCTCGTCTGCCTGCTGCCGCATGGCTACGAAGGCCAGGGCCCCGAGCATTCGTCGGCCCGGCTCGAGCGCTTCCTTCAGCTTTGCGCCGAAGACAATATGCAGGTCGCCAACGTCACGACGCCAGCCAACTATTTCCACATACTGCGCCGGCAGTTGAAGCGGGACTTCCGCAAGCCGCTGATCCTGATGACGCCGAAGTCGCTGCTGCGCCACAAGCGGGCGGTATCGACGCTGCCGGAGATGTCGGGCGAAAGCGCCTTTCACCGGCTGCTGTGGGACGATGCCCAGCTGCTGTCGGGCCAGGCCATCAAGCTCACCAAGGATTCGAAGATCCGCCGTGTCGTGCTCTGTTCGGGCAAGGTCTATTACGACCTCTACGAGGAGCGCGAGAAGCGCGGCATCAACGACATCTATTTGCTGCGCGTCGAGCAGCTCTATCCGTTCCCGGCCAAGGCGCTGATCACCGAACTGTCGCGCTTCCGCAATGCCGAGATGGTGTGGTGCCAGGAGGAGCCCAAGAACATGGGCGCCTGGTCGTTCATCGATCCGTATCTCGAATGGGTGCTGGCGCATATCGACGCCAAGCATCAGCGGGTGCGCTATACCGGCCGGCCGGCCGCCGCCTCGCCGGCGACCGGATTGATGTCGAAGCATCTCGCCCAGCTTGCCGCCTTGCTCGACGACGCGCTTGGTGAATAGAACAGAACTGAAAGAAACGGACAGGCACAATGGCAACCGAAATCCGCGTCCCGACACTTGGTGAATCCGTCACCGAGGCGACCATCGGCAAATGGTTCAAGAAGGTCGGCGACGCGATCGCCGCCGATGAGCCGCTGGTCGAGCTCGAAACCGACAAGGTGACGGTGGAAGTGCCGGCCGCCACCGCGGGCACGCTCAGCGAGATCGCCGTCAAGGAAGGCGAGACGGTCGGCGTCGGCGCACTGCTCGGCACGATTTCGGCAGGCGCCGGCGCGGCAGCCAATTCCGCCGCTCCGGCAACGAAGCAGGAGGCGGTGTCGCAGGCTTCGGCTCCGACTGCGGCCTCGAGCGTCAAGCAGGCCGCTGCCGAGACGGCCAAGATCGCCGGCGACGCCGGCGCGATCGAGACGCGCACCATGCCGCCGGCACCGTCGGCAGCAAAGCTGCTGGCCGAGCACAATCTCGCAGTCGACCAGGTGTCGGGCTCGGGCAAGCGCGGCCAGGTGCTGAAAGGCGACGTGCTCGACCTGATCGCCAGGGGCGCGCCGTCGCAGCCGGCAGAAATGCCGAAGGCCGCGCCTGTACCGGCACCCGTTGCCGCGCGCGCGCCATCCTCGGCCGACGATGCCTCGCGCGAGGAGCGCGTGCGCATGACCAAGCTGCGCCAGACCATCGCGCGCCGCCTCAAGGAAGCGCAATCGACCGCCGCCATGCTGACCACCTTCAACGAGGTCGACATGAGCGCGGTGATGGCGCTGAGGAGCAAATACAAGGACGTGTTCGAGAAGAAGCACGGCGTGAAGCTCGGCTTCATGGGCTTCTTCACCAAGGCCGTCACCCATGCGCTGAAGGAGATCCCGTCGGTCAATGCCGAGATCGACGGCACCGACATCATCTTCAAGAACTACGCCCATATCGGCGTTGCCGTCGGTACAGAGAAAGGCCTCGTCGTGCCGGTCGTGCGCAATGCCGACCAGATGTCCATCGCCGAAATCGAGAAGGACATCGGCAGGCTGGGGCTTGCGGCGCGCGACGGCAAGCTGTCGGTTGCGGATATGCAAGGCGGCACGTTTACGATTTCCAACGGTGGCGTTTACGGGTCGCTGATGTCGACGCCGATTCTCAACGCGCCGCAGTCCGGCATTTTGGGTATGCACAAGATTCAGGAGAGGCCGATGGTGGTCGGCGGCCAGATCGTCATCCGGCCGATGATGTACCTGGCGCTGTCCTACGACCACCGCATCGTCGACGGCAAGGAAGCGGTGACGTTTCTGGTGCGGGTCAAGGAAAGCCTCGAGGATCCGGAACGGCTAGTGCTCGACCTCTAGGGGCGGCCGACGTGAGCCGGAGCATGGATCTGCGCCGCCGGATGAGTTCGTCTCGTTTCCGGTCCGGTTTGTTTGTCACAATCTGCGCACTCGGCGTGCAGACGGTCTCCGCGGCCCTCGCCGCCTGCCCGCTCGAGCTCGCCGTCTATGGCGATCCTGAAAACGCCGCCGAGATCGATTTCAGGCCGACCATGGAGTCGGCTGCCGTCACCAACAGCTTCAAGATGGTGCTCGACAACGGCGTCGTGCTCGACGGCATCGTCATGTGGACGGAGGGCGCGGCGCGGCCGCATGGCTCGCTGATGTACAAATGCCCGGCCGGCGACGTCACCGGCGACGAGCTCGCCGCCTGCACCGTGTGGGAGGGCGTCATCTACACTGCCGACGACCAGGGCAATATCGCGTTGCTGCCGGGCGAAGGAAAGGATGCGCCGAAGAAGCTGATCCTGCCCGATCTGGGAGCGTCGCTGCAGATGTCGGCGGCCTATGGCGCCAACGGCTTTTCCAAGGTGCCCTGGGACGTCTTTGCCCTGAAGGGATGTCAGGAATGAGCGCGAGCGGAAAGATCCTGCTGATGACCGGCGGCAGCCGCGGCATTGGTGCCGCTACATGCAGGCTTGCCGCCAAGGCCGGCTATCGCATTGCGGTCAATTACGCGTCGAATGCAAAAGCCGCCGAAGCGGTGGTCGCCGACATCGAGGCCGCTGGCGGAGAAGCCTTCACAGTCAAGGCCGATGTCGGCAGCGAGACGGACGTATTGGCCATGTTCGAGGCTGTCGATGGCCGTTTCGGTCGGCTCGACGCGCTCGTCAACAATGCCGGCGTGGTCGACCAGAGCGCGCGCATCGACGAGCTTAGCGCTGCAAGGCTGGAGCGCATGATGCGCATCAATGTGATCGCGCCGATGCTTTGCGCCCGCGAGGCGGTGAAGCGGATGTCGACCAGGCATGGCGGCAAGGGCGGCGCCATCGCCAATGTTTCTTCGATCGCGGCAAGGCTTGGCGGGCCGGGTCAATATGTCGACTACGCCGCCTCGAAGGGCGCGGTCGATTCCTTCACCATCGGGCTTGCCCGCGAAGTGGCCGGCGAAGGCATTCGTGTCAACGCGGTCAGCCCGGGCATCATCGACACCGAAATTCATGCCTCCGGCGGGCAGCCGGATCGCGTCGAGAGAATGCGCAAGGTGGTGCCCATGCAGCGCGTCGGCACCGCCGAGGAAGTCGCAGCCGCAATTCTCTGGCTGCTGTCGGACGAGGCGTCCTACACAACAGGCGCCAATCTGGAAATCGGCGGCGGCCGCTAAAGCAAAAGGGACAGTATCATGGCCTATGACGTCGTTATCATCGGATCGGGACCAGGCGGCTACGTCTGCGCCATCAAGGCGGCGCAGCTCGGTCTGAAGACGGCGGTAGTCGAAAAGAACCCGACCTTCGGCGGTACCTGCCTCAACATCGGCTGCATCCCGTCAAAGGCGCTGCTGCATGCGTCCGAGATGTTTGCCGAGGCCGGCCATTCCTTCGAGGCGCTCGGCGTCGAGATCGGCGCGCCCAAGCTCAATCTTGGGAAGATGATGGCACACAAGGATGCGACGGTGACGGCCAACGTCAATGGCGTCGCCTTCCTGTTCAAGAAGAACAAGATCGACAGTTTTCGTGGCACCGGCAAGGTGGTTGCGGCCGGCAAGGTGTCGGCGACCTCCGATGACGGCAAGGTCGAGGAGATCGAGACCAAGAACATCGTCATCGCCACCGGCTCCGACGTCGCCGGCATTCCCGGCGTCAAGGTCGATTTCGACGAGAAGGTGATCATCTCGTCGACCGGCGCGCTGTCGCTGGACAAAGTGCCGGGCCATCTGGTGGTGGTCGGCGGCGGTGTCATCGGTCTGGAGCTCGGCTCGGTATGGGCGCGGCTCGGCGCCAAGGTCACCGTTGTCGAGTTCCTCGACACCATCCTGGGCGGCATGGACGGCGAGGTCGCCAAGCAATTCCAGCGCCTGCTGTCGAAGCAGGGCTTTGAGTTCAGGCTGGGCGCCAAGGTGACCGGCGTCGCCAAGGCCAAGAAGGGGGCGACGGTCACCTTCGAACCGGTCAAAGGCGGTGCGGCCGAGACGATCGAGGCGGACGCGGTGCTGATTTCGACGGGACGACGGGCCTATTCGGACGCTCTCGGGCTGAAGGATGCCGGCGTCGACGTCGATGAGCGCGGCCGGGTCAAGACCGACGGTCATCTCAGGACCAACGTGCCCGGCATCTATGCCATCGGCGATGTCATCGCCGGGCCGATGCTTGCCCACAAGGCCGAAGACGAGGGCGTGGCGGTGGCCGAAACCATCGCCGGCCAGGCCGGTCATGTGAACTATGACGTGATTCCGAGCGTCGTCTACACCACGCCGGAAATCGCCTCGGTCGGCAAGACCGAAGAAGAATTGAAGAAGGCCGGCATCGACTACAAGGCCGGAAAATTCCCGTTCAGCGCCAATGGCCGCGCGCGCGCCATGCTGCACACCGACGGCTTTGTGAAAATCCTGGCCGACAAGGCCAGCGACCGTGTGCTCGGCGTCCACATCGTCGGCTTCGGCGCCGGCGAGATGATCCACGAGGCGGCCGTGCTGATGGAATTTGGCGGCTCGTCGGAAGACCTAGCCCGCACCTGTCACGCCCATCCGACAATGTCGGAGGCGGTAAAGGAGGCGGCATTGGCGACGTTCTTCAAGCCCATCCATATCTGAGCAAACGCGGTGAATCGCAAACCTTAGAGATTGGCTGAAACATCTGCGCTTCGCCATCCCAGGGCGGAGCACGAGCGAAGCGACGTCGCGGAGACATCCATGCCGTTATCTAGGGGCAGTGTTCCGGCGAACCAGAATCGAGTGCCTCTTCGCATCGGCTGGTAACCGCTCCGCCCCGGGATGACGAAGCCATCGACGGCTGCTCCCAAAAACAAAACGGCCCGCCTTTCAGCGGGCCGTTCATATATTAAATCAGCAGTCTGATCACTGAGCCGGGGCCGGTGCTGGTGCGGGAGCGGGAGCCGGAGCCGGGGCTGGCGCAGGGGCCGGAGCGGGTGCAGGTTCTGCCGGAGCCGGAGCCGGAGCGGGTGTCGCCGGAGCTGGCGCAGGAGCCGGTTCGGCTGGCTTCATCGGCTCGGCAGGTGCTGGGGCCGGAGCCGGTGTGCTGGCTGCGGGCGGTTCGGCAGGCGCAGGTGCCTCGCTACGTCTTCCAAAAACATAATAGGCGACAATTGCCAGGATAACGACGACCAGTGCAATCAGCCAGCCGCTGCCGCCGCCGCGTGGCCGTGCGGTACCCGGTGAGGTGAATGGGTCGTTCGGATTGGGTGTGTTCGCCATAAAAGTGTCCTCCGTGGATGAAAAACATCAAGTAATAGCCATCAACGTACAATCGTTGAATCGGTTTCACATTAGGCGTTGAAAACGCCGAAAACAGGGCAATTCTGATCCGGAATCGCTTGCAGGCATGCATTTCCACCGCAAAATGGGTTTCGATCGAGCCAAACCGAACCTTTTTCAGTTTCTTGGCACGAAGCGCGGCTGGTCCGCCGTCGCGCCACGAGTAAGGGCTGATCCCGCCTCGGCAATGATTCGGTGTGCAACTCCGCCGTGTCGTTCAGTTGACGGCGGTCACCGTATAGCCGGTCTTGCGGAAACCCTCGACCAAGCCTTGCGCTCCGGGAAGGTGCATGGCGCCGACCGCCATGAAGACATTGCCGTGGGCGAGGATCGGCGCTGCACGATCGACCATCACCTTGTTGCGGCTGGTGATCATGGTCTGCTCGAATTCGGCGTAACCCGATTGGTCGTCGACCTGTTCGGGGATGACGGCCCGAAACAGCGGTACATACATGCCAGTGTCGCCACGCCGGTAAAGCACGATCATGGTTTCGTTGACATCGTTCACCTTGTCGCCAAGCTTCAGCGTATCGACCAGCCCCTTGAGGTGAAAGGCGATCGGCAGCGAAGCCATGGCGCGCAGCTGGTCGGCGATTGTCTCCAGGCCCTCGACCGATTTGCCCGAAGCCTCGGCGTCCTTGGCAAGCTTGACGTCGAGCACCGGCGCACCGCCAGCCTGGCGGGCGACTTCGCATGCAGGTAGCGCCACCATCGCCGACAGCAACCAGGGTTTCATCTTGGCGACGGTCGCTGGCGGGATGCCACGCGCATCGAGCGCCTTGTTGACCACCGCCGCATCCTCCGGCGACAGCAGCGACGAAAGCGTCGTCTTGTCGGTGAACATCATCAGATCCGGCTCTTTCAGCAGTGCGGCCATCATCTTCTGCTTGTCGAGCACTTCGGTGGTCTCGATGATGACGGTGCCAGCCGCATCGAATGCCTTCTGCGCGGCGGGTGGGAGCGTGGTGACGCGCGGGTCGGTAACGTGCATGGTGCCGAACAGGAAGGACGGTTTTTCGCCCGATTTTTCGAGCTTCCACAGCAGGCCCTTGCCGTTCGGCGTCGCTGCCGCGTCTGCCTCGATCTTGCGGTAGGCAGCCGGGTCGTCCTTTTGCAGCGCGCTCAGCATATCGCTACCGCCGCAGGCCGAAGTCTCGGCGCGTGCCTTGCCCGCGGCGAGCAGCGCGACGATGAGGAAAGAGAGGAAAAACAGGGCGTTGAGCGCGACGAGCAGCTTCAGCGACATATGGGTCGCGCGGTCGGCGATGGCGATGAGGCGTTTCATGCTGCGGTTCTAGGCGCAAAAAGCGGCAAAACGGTTAACCGGCGCATCAAAATTGTTGCGAGATGGCCACCGACATATGCATCGATCACGCACGAGGATGAGCTGCTTCGTAAATCTCGAGCAGCCTGGCGGTGTCGACGCCGGTGTATATCTGGGTTGTCGACAGGCTTGCGTGGCCGAGCAACTCCTGGATGGTGCGCAGGTCGCCGCCGCGCCCTAGCAGATGCGTGGCGAAGGAATGGCGCAGCGCATGCGGCGTCGCCGTGTCGGGCAGGTTGAGCGCCGAGCGCAGCTTGGCCATGTCGCGCTGGACGATTGCCGGGTTGAGCGGGCCGCCGCGGGCACCGCGAAACAGCGGGCCCTTGGGATTGAGATGCCAGGGACACAAGCGGCGGTATTCGGCAATCGCCCGCAGTGCCACCGGCAGCACCGGCACCAGCCGGGTCTTGCCACCCTTGCCGGTGACGCGCAGCACGGTATCACCAGGTGAGGAAAGATCGGCGCCCGACAGGCCGAGCGCCTCGGAGATCCGCAAGCCGGACCCATAGAGCAGGGTCAGCACGGCGGCGTTGCGCGCGGCAATCCACGGCTCCTCCGCCAGTTGGCCTTCCACCGAGACGACGTGTTTTGCATCGCTTGCGGTCAGCGGCTTGGGCAGCGATTTCGGCTGCCGCGGCGCGCGCAAGGCTGTCGCACCTGCCGCATTGGCGAGGCCGCGCCGTTCCAGGAAACGCAGCAGCGAGCGGATGCCGGCCAGCCCGCGCCCGAGCGTGCGGGCGCCGGCGCCCTCGGCACGGCGGGCAGCGAGAAAGCCGCGCAGATCGGCGGGGCGCAGATCGGCGATGTCGGAAATGCCGGGCGAGCCGCCGCAATGGCCGGTCAGGAAATGCAGGAACTGGCGCGTGTCGCGCTCATAGGCCTCGACGGTTTCGGGCGATAGCCGGCGTTCGCGCGCCAGCATCTTCAGCCAGGCCTCGCGCGCCGCCTGCAGGTCGGGTTTTGCCGGTATGAGGAATTCCTGCATTGCACTCTTCCAGTTCCCCGCCATCTTCCGGCACGCGGGTTAGGAAGCGGTGAAGAGCGGCGTCATTGAAATGACGACGGGCTGGGGTTAGAGCAAGGCAAAGGATTTTCCGCAGATGATCAAGCCGCAAAACCCCGTCCAGATGGCCGTGATCGGTGCCGCGCATGGCATCAAGGGCGAATTGCGCGTCAAGAGCTTTACCGGCGACCCGCTGGCGCTGGCCGATTACGGTCCGCTCTACGCCAGGGATGGCCGCGCCTTCCAGATCGTCGACATCAGGCCCGCCAACACCGTGGTGGTGGTGCGGTTCAAAGGCGTCAACGACCGCAATGCCGCCGAGGCGCTGGCCGGCACCGAATTGTTCGTCGACCGTTCGGTGTTGCCCGATGAGGGCGAAGAGGATGAATTCTACCATGCCGACCTCGTCGGACTGGAGGTCAAGGATGACATCGGTGCCATCATCGGCAAGGTCGTCGCCGTGCATAATTTCGGCGGCGGCGACATTCTCGACGTGACGCTGGCGGGGCGCAAAGGCGTGCTCATCCCGTTCACGCAGGCCGCTGTTCCGGAAGTGTCGATCGCCGGCGGCTTTGTCCGCGTTGATCCAGCCGCCGCAGGGTTGGTCGAGGACGAGGACGGCGAGCCTCCCGCTGACGACGGTTTCGACCCCAAGGGCAGGCCGCGCGGGCCTAGGGACGCCGGAGGCAACCGGTGAGTTTTTCGGCTTCGGTGCTGACGCTCTATCCCGAGATGTTTCCCGGCGCGCTTGGCCTGTCGCTGGCCGGCCGCGCGCTCGAGACCGGCATTTGGTCGCTCGAAACGATCCAGATCCGCGACTTTGCCAGCGATCGTCACCGTACCGTCGATGACACGCCGGCCGGCGGCGGCGCCGGCATGGTGATGCGGGCAGACGTGCTGGCCAGCGCCATCGACCATGCCTCGCCGGCAGCCGATCCACGTCCGCGCCTGCTGATGAGCCCGCGCGGCAAGCCGCTGACGCAGGCACGGGTGCGCGAGCTCGCCGGCGGGCCGGGTGCGGTGATCGTCTGCGGCCGCTTCGAAGGCGTCGACCAGCGGGTCATTGAATCGCGCGGCCTCGAGGAAGTTTCGATCGGCGACTTCATCCTGTCCGGCGGCGAGCCGGCGGCACTCGTGCTGCTCGACGCCGTGGTGCGCCTGCTGCCCGGCGTCATGGGCAATGCGGTATCGGGCGAGGAAGAGAGCTTTGAAAACGGCCTGCTCGAACATCCGCATTATACGCGGCCGCAGGAGTTCGAGGGCCGGCCGATTCCCGAAGTGCTGATTTCGGGCAATCACAGGAAGATCGCGGCGTGGCGGCGGGCCGAAGCGGAGAGGCTGACGAAGGAGCGACGGCCGGATCTTTCAGCCGCTCAGCCCTTGTCGAAATAGTAGAAAGCCAGGAACAGGCCGACGGCGATGACGAAGCCGCGCACCGCGTTCTGCGGCACGCGCCTAGCGATCCAGACGCCGGCATAGCCGCCCAGCGCGCCACCCGGGATCATGATGATCGCCTGCAGCCAGGCAATGACGCCGCCCGAGACGAAGACGAGGATGGCAACCGCAGCGATGACCACGGCCAGCATGTTCTTCAGTGCGTTCAGCCGGTGATAGTCGCCGGACTGGGTGAGACCGAGCGTCGCCAGCATCATGACGCCCATGCCGGCGCCGAAGAAGCCGCCATAGGCGGCGGTGGCGAACTGCGCCAGCGACCCGACCAGAGAACCCACCGCGGCCTCATGCTCCGGCTTGGGCGCCGGCTTCAGCCATGGCCCGGCAGCAAACAATGCGGTTGCCGCCAGCAGCAGCCACGGCACCAAGGCGCGGAAGGACGGGTTGTCGAGCCCTAGAAGGATGAGCGCGCCAGACAGCGCACCGAGAGCCGAAATGAGGCTGAGCAGCAGTGCGCCGCGCCAGAAATGCTTGATGTCGTGCCAATAGGCGAGCGTCGAGGTGATGTAGCCAGGAAATTGCGTCACCGACGATGTCGCATTGGCGACGATCGGCGGCAGGCCGGCCAGGGTCATGGCGCCAAAGGTTATGAACGTGCCGCCGCCGGCAACGGCATTGACCGCGCCTGATAGAAAGCCGGCGAGAAAGAGCAGGACCGCGTCCAAGATTGGCATGAGGGGTGTCGTCGCTGGAGGAAAATGCTTATCTTCCGGCTTAGGAAGCTTGACGCGCGGGCGCAACCCCCTGGACCACAAGCGATCACGGGATTGCCACAGCGGGCGCCAGCCCAAGAAGCAGCGCAAAAAAGAAACGGCCCAAAAAAGAAACGGCGAAGACGTGACAAAGCGCCGAAATAGCTGTATGTGCGCGCCGAACCGGAAGAAAAATCTGCCAAGAGCGATCTTCTGGCCCGTCAACAATGACGGTGTAGTCGCCCCTGCCCGATGTTCTCGAACAGACGTTCTCGAACGAAGGGCATAGCCGAGCGGTCGATGCGACTGCAAGGCGAGTGTCGGGCGCTCTGACTGTCGGAAGAACAAGAAGTGGATTTTTGAGATGGACATCCTCCGTCAGCTCGAGGCCGAGCAGGCCGCCAAGATCGAAGCCAAGCGCAAGCTCCCCGAATTCCAGCCCGGCGATACCGTGCGCGTCCAGGTCCGTGTGACCGAAGGCACCCGCACCCGCGTCCAGGCCTATGAGGGCGTCGTCATCGCCCGCGCCGGCGCCGGCTTCCAGGAAAACTTCACCGTCCGCAAGATCTCCTACGGCGAAGGCGTGGAGCGGGTGTTCCCGGTCTATTCGCCGATGGTCGAGGGCGTCGAGATCGTGCGCCGCGGCAAGGTGCGTCGCGCCAAGCTGTACTATTTGCGAGACCGTCGCGGCAAATCGGCCCGCATTTCGGAAAACACCGGCGTGCGCGCCCGCAAGCTCAACGACGAAGAGCGCGATGCGCTGAACGCCGAGAAGGCGCGCATCGAGGCCGAGAAAGTGGCCGCCGCCCAGGCGCTGGCCGCCGAGAAGGCCGCGCAGGACGCCGCCGAGAAGAAGGCCGCCGACGAGGCCGCCAAGGCCGCGGAAGCAGCTGCCGCCGAATAAGGCTCTTCAAGAACGTATTTTCGGAAAGGCGGCTTCGGCCGCCTTTTTGTTTCGCGAGGCGGATTCTATTTTGCCGGGCTGCATCGGCGGCAATCGATACGGATCGTTCCGTAATGCCGCCGTTGAAAGCATTGAAATCCATTTTCGTGCCGAACGCCGCATCGGAGCGGCTTGCAAGGCGCCGGCGGAAAGCTAAAGTCGGCGCCGGATTTCCTGCATGCCTCGGCCGATCGAGGCGGTTCAGTTCCTGGGGAGCATCGTCATGATCAATTCGAAACTGCTGCTGGCCGGCCTGCTGGCTTGCCTTCTCGTGCCTGTCGCGGCTCTGGCGCAGGCGCTGCCCGACCTCGGCGGCAAGAAAGTGGTGGTGGTGACCGAAAACGCCTATCCGCCGCTGCAGTTCATCGATGCCAAGACCGGCAAGCAGATCGGTTGGGAATATGACGCGATGAACGAGATCGCCAAGCGGCTGAATTTCAAGGTCGAGTACCAGAATACCTCCTGGGACGCGATGATCCAGGCGGTTTCCGACAACCAGTACAACATCGGCATGACCGGCATCACCATCAAGGACGACCGCAAGCAGAAGGTCGATTTCTCCGATCCGTATATGCGCTCGGAACAGTTCATGCTGGTGCGCGGCGACGAGAAGCGCTTCACCGATGCAAAGACGTTCGCCGCCTTCAAGGACGGGCTGATCGGCGCGCAGGCCGGCACGACGCCCTTCTACACCGCCGTCTACAGCGTGCTCGACGGCAACGAGCAGAACCCGCGCATCAAGCTGTTCGAGACATTCGGCGCGACGGTGCAGGCGCTGAAGGCCGGCGACGTCGACGTCGTGCTCACCGACGGCACTGCCGGCAAGGGCTATGTCGATGCGTCCAATGGCGGGCTGAAGCTGATCGGCGGCCCACTCGGCACCGAGGATTTCGGTTTCATCTTCCCCAAGGGCTCCGACCTGGTGAAGCCGGTCAACGCGGCAATCGCCGCGCTCAAGGCCGACGGTACGCTCGACGCGCTCAACAAGAAGTGGTTCCTCGACTACAAGATGGGGCAGTAGGCCCGCTTGTTGCGCGCATTTCATGACGATTGTGCGCGGGAACTTGCGCTGACTCTGCGCTCGTACACCCCCCTCTGTCCTGCCGGACATCTCCCCCTCAAGGGGGGAGATCGGATTTCGCATCGGCTTTCGCCAATTTTCAGTGTTGCAGAACGGGCCGCGAGGTCAAAGCTGCCGATCTCCCCCCTGGAGGGGGAGATCGCCGGCAGGCCAGAGGGGGGTGTGACAGAACGCTGCCTTCGTGACTCTGTTATCGGTACCGCTTGATGCCGTCGGCGCCTCCCGCCTCAGCCAAATCCGACTTCCCGTGGTGGCTTGCCGTGGCCGTGGCGATCGCCTTGGCCGCCGCCATCTTCATCGCTGCCAGCGACCTCTATGCCCAGGTCTTCGCAACCGTCGCCAAGGGCATCGGCGTCACCATCTTCGTCACGGTGGTCGCCTTCGCGCTGGCTTGCGCGATCGGCCTCGGCGTCGCGCTGATGGGCCTGTCGGGCTCACGCTGGCTCAGCCAGATCGGCCGCTTCTACGTCGAGATCATCCGCGGCGTGCCGATGCTGGTGCTGTTGTTCTGGATCGCCTTTGCCGGGGTGCCGGCCTTCGTCGCGGCATGGAACGCGCTGACGGCGCCGCTGCAAAGCGCCGGCCTCTTCGGTGAGCTGCTGGTACGCGACGTGTCGTTGCTTTGGCGCGCCGTCATGGCGCTGACCATCGGCTATTCCGCCTTCATCTCGGAGGTGTTCCGCGCCGGTATCCAGGCGGTCGAGAAGGGGCAGATCGAGGCGGCCAAGGCGCTCGGGCTGACGCGCACCCAGCGCTTCCGGCTGGTCATCTTTCCGCAGGCGATCCGCACCATCCTGCCGCCGCTCGGCAATGATTTCGTCGCCATGGTCAAGGATTCCTCGCTGGTCTCGGTGCTCGGCGTCGCCGACATCACCCAGATGGGCAAGATCTACGCCGCCGGCTCGTTCCGCTTCTTCGAAACCTATTCGATCGTCGCCTATATCTATCTCATCCTGACCGTCGGCCTGTCGTTGGCCTTGCGGGCGCTGGAGAAGCGGCTCCGCAACCAGCATGGGGAATAGAAGGCAGGCGAAAACGGCGCTACCATCGAGCGGACGCGACCGGGGAGGACCCATGATCATCGACAAGGCCAATGCGGCGCTGGAAGCGGTCTATACGGCCGACACGCCTGAGACGCTCGCCAAGGCCTATGCGCAATGGGCCGCGACCTATGACGGCGAAACCGCGGCGCTCGGCTATCTCCTGCCGTTCCTGATAACCGCCTGGGTGGCGCGCCATGCGCCGCCGGGCGAAGGGCCGCTGCTCGACGCCGGTTGCGGCACCGGCCTGTCGGGGCCGTCGCTCAAGGCGCTCGGCTACCACGATATTGCCGGGCTCGACCTGTCGCAGGACATGCTGAAAATCGCCGGCAGCCGGCAGGCCTACAGCGAGCTGAAACAGGCGATGCTCGGCGGGCCATTGCCTTGGGCGGACGGGTATTTCCGCGCCTTTTTCTCGACCGGCGTGTTCACCATCAGCCACGCACCGGCGTCGGGCCTGCATGAACTGGTACGCATCACCAGGACGGGCGGCCACGCCATCTTCACGGTTCGCGATCAGGTGTTTGAAAGCGGCGGGTTCAAGGCCGTGTTTGGCGAACTGGAGCAGGCGAAAAAATGGCGGCCGGTCGAGGAGAGCCCGTGGTTTCGCTGCTACGCAATCGCCGAGCCCGACGCGCTGGTGAAGACCTTCGTGTTCGAGGTGGTTTGAGTGGCGCCTTCTTCCTTCTCCCCTTGTGGGAGAAGGTGGATCGGCGCGCAGCGCCGAGACGGATGAGGGGTGTTGGACGGAATGAGGCGTTGGCGTTCCCTGGAGCACCCCTCATCCGTCGCCTTCGGCGACACCTTCTCCCACAAGGGGAGAAGGGGAAGCCGCGCCACAACCCGCCAATTGCCGAAAAGCCAAAACATTGATATGAGCAGCGCCATGGAAGAGCTTTTTGGCGATCCGGCCTATAAAGGTTTCGTGCTGCAGGACAGGAAACGCCTGCCGTCGCGATTTTCCGCGCGCGTCTGCGGGGCGCTGACCAGCCGACTTAGCTAGGGCAGACTCGCCAGGTTGTTTCGCCGGTCCCCGGCGTCGTTTTCCCTTTTTAAATCGACGGATTTACGCAAATGAGCGCACCGCGCACCCTCTACGACAAGATTTTCGACGACCATGTTGTCGACCGCCAGGACGACGGCACCTGCCTGCTCTATATCGACCGCCATCTGGTCCACGAAGTCACCAGCCCGCAGGCTTTCGAAGGCCTGCGCATAACCGGCCGCAAGGTTCGGCATCCGGAAAAGACGCTGGCCGTGGTCGACCACAATGTGTCGACTTCGCCGGAGCGAAAGTTCGGCATCAAGAACGAGGAAAGCCGCATCCAGGTCGAAGCGCTGGCCAAAAACGCCAAGGATTTCGGCGTCGAATATTATTCCGAGAAGGATATCCGCCAGGGCATCGTCCACATCATCGGGCCGGAGCAAGGCTTTACGCTGCCCGGCATGACCATCGTCTGCGGCGACAGCCACACCTCGACGCATGGCGCGTTCGGGGCGCTGGCGCATGGCATCGGCACCTCTGAAGTCGAGCATGTGCTGGCGACGCAGACGCTGATCCAGCGCAAGGCCAAGAACATGCTGGTGCGCGTCGACGGCGCACTGCCGGAAGGCGTCACCGCCAAGGACATCATCCTCGCCATTATCGGCGAGATCGGCACGGCCGGCGGCACCGGCTATGTCATCGAATATGCCGGCGAGGCAATCCGTGCGCTGTCGATGGAAGGCCGCATGACGATCTGCAACATGTCGATCGAAGCCGGCGCGCGCGCCGGCCTGATCGCGCCCGACGAGACCACCTTCGCCTATGTCAAGGACAAGCCGCGCGCCCCCAAGGGCGAAGCCTGGGACGCCGCGCTCGCCTACTGGAAGACGCTGCAGTCCGACGAAGGCGCGCATTTCGACAAGGTGGTCGTGCTCGACGCGGCAAAGCTGCCGCCGATCGTCTCCTGGGGCTCCTCGCCCGAGGACGTGGTCTCGGTGCAAGGCATCGTGCCGAACCCGGACGACATCACTGATGAGAACAAGCGCACCTCCAAGCAGCGCGCACTCGACTATATGGGCCTGAAGCCGGGCACCAAGATCACCGATATCGAACTCGATCGCGTCTTCATCGGCTCCTGCACCAATGGCCGCATCGAGGATCTGCGCGCCGCCGCCAAGGTGATCGAGGGCAAGAAGGTCAATCCGCGGGTCAGTGCGATGATCGTGCCGGGCTCCGGCCTGGTCAAGGAACAGGCAGAGGCCGAAGGCCTCGACAAGATCTTTGTCGCCGCCGGCTTTGACTGGCGTGAGCCGGGCTGCTCGATGTGCCTTGCCATGAACGACGACCGGCTGAAGCCGCATGAGCGCTGCGCCTCGACCTCGAATCGCAATTTCGAGGGGCGCCAAGGCTTCAAGGGCCGGACGCATCTGGTGTCGCCGGCAATGGCCGCGGCGGCGGCGATCGCCGGCCATTTCGTCGACATCCGCGAGTGGAAATAGGGCAGGCGCGCGCAGTCGGATATGAGGAGCCCGAACCGCAATGCGGTTCGGGCATTCTTCAGTCGGGCCGCCTGACGAATTCGTGGAATCCCTCGCGGCGGCCGGGTTGGTCCTTTGCGACGACCAGCGCCAGTTGGCGCTCGTCGAAGAGTTTGAACCATTCGTCCCATTCGACCAGTTCGTAGCCGCCGGCATTGACCGGGCGTTCGGCCTCATCCTGGTCCTGGTAGGCATGCTGGCCGAAGACCAGCCTCAGCATGGGCTGCGTTCCGGCTTCGGGCGACACGTCGACGATCGCCGGAAAGCCGGCGCGTGCCGCGGCCCATGAGCGAATTGCATCGTGATCGGTCAGCATGATCGTGTCGGCCATCGGAGCGTCTCCTGGTTGCCGTCGTGAAACGCCGCTCGCCGTTCGCGGTTCCGCCCAGCGGCTTTATCGACGCACCTGTCGTATATTCGCTTTCGCTTAACCGCTTGTTTGGGCTTCCGCTCTAAGGTCCTCCAAGGGGAAGCGAGGGGAAACTACAGCGCTTGGACACCGACCTGCTCATAGCGCTGCTCAATCCAGGCATCGCCCTCACACTCGGCGCGGCATTTCTCGTGCTATGGTTCTATCAGCGCCACCGTTCCTATCTGGCTGTGCTGGCGGCGGGCTACTCGGCCTCGGCCGCAGGCTTCCTGCTCCAGTATTTCACGCTGCCGGTCGGCATGGCACCGACCAAGCTCATCTCGATCCTGTGCTTCACCTTCGCCACCTGCTGTCTCGCCGGCGCGGTCATTGCGCGCTATGGGCGGCGCGTGCCTTACCCGGCGGTCGGCATTCTGGCCTGCGGCGGCCTGGCCGCGTTCTCGTGGTTTCTTTTTGCCCGGCCGGATCTCACCTGGCGTATCCTTGCCATCAATTTCAGCTTCGGCGGCATCAGCCTGGTTGTCGCCGCCGAGTTGCGCGTGGTGCGCAACAACGGCCCGACAGAAATGATCCTGTTCGTGCTGTCGCTGCTTTCCGGCCTGAACTTCCTGGCGCGGACGCTTGCCGTTGTCATCGCGCATGGGCCGTTCACCAGCTATGAAGGGCTTTACTCCTCGTCCTACTGGACGACGGCTCTGCTGTCGCATGCATTGCTGTCGCTGCTTATTGCGCTTTGCCTGTTCGGCGCCGCCGCGCTCGATGTGATGAAGGCCCTGAAGACCGAAACCCTGACAGACCCGCTGTCGGGCCTGCTCAACCGCCGCGGCTTCGAGGAGCGCGCCGTGCTTGTCCTGCAGCACTGTGCCACGACGCAATTGCCGGTTGCGCTGGTGCTTGCCGATCTCGATCATTTCAAGGCGCTCAACGATCAGCATGGCCACGCGGCCGGCGATCGCGTCATCGCCGACTTCGCTGCCAAGCTTTTGTCGGCTGCAGGTACGCGCGGCGTTGCCGGCCGTATCGGCGGCGAAGAGTTCGCCGTGCTGTTGCCGCTCAGCGACCTTGGCGCGGCAAGACTGTTTGCCGAAGCCATTCGCACGGTCTATTCGGCGGGCAGAATCGACGGACTTCCGCCCGACACAAGAGTGACCGCGAGCTTCGGCGTGGCCGCCCGCACCAGCGACGAAGGGCTGGACCCGCTGATGCGCCGCGCCGACGAAGCGCTCTACAAAGCCAAAAGGAGTGGCCGCGACAGCGTATACCTGTCCTATCAGCGGCCTGAAACGGTCGTCCTTCCCAATCGGACCAGTGCTGGCTGAGCGTCAGCGGCGGCTTCGAATTAACATCTTTTTCGCGCGTTGGTGATTTGCTGTTCGGGGGGAGTGCCAAAACGCCATGGGCAGCGCTAATTTCATCCTGATGATCAACCTGTTCGTTGCCGGGCTGCTGGCGGCGGCCTTCATGACGATCGCGGTCTATGACGCCGGCCGGGTGTCGGCACGCTGGCTGGCGTTCGGCTATGTGCTCGGCACGGCTTATTTCGCGATCGAGTTCAGCATTCCTGCCTTCGACAATGCGCGCCCCGTGGTTGTCGCCGCCTTTGCCGCCTTCCTTGGCGCTACCGTCGCCTTCAATGGCGGGCTTGCCCATAAATACCGCGTTTCGCCGCCTTGGCCGCCGATGCTGTTCTTCCTGGTCTTCGCCACCCTCGCGGTCTACTTCGTGCAGGACCTGCCACGCCAATCCTTTGTGCGAATGGCGGCTTACCAGCTTCCCTATGCGGCCATGCAGTTCACCGGGCTGGCGATCGTCTTGTCGTCCAGGCAAAGACGCGAGCGGCTCGACTATATGCTGATGGCTGTCCTGGCGGCCAGCACCTTGCAGTTCGCCAGCAAACCCTTCATCGCCCATGCGCTTGGTGGCTGGGGCGCCAACCCGCAATCTTATGCGCAGACCAGCTATGCGTTGGTGTCGCAGTCGGTCGGCACCGTGTTCGGCCTGGCGCTTGCGCTGGTGACATTGGCTATCCTGGTCCGCGACGTGCTCGCCGAGGCGACGTCGAAATCGGAAACCGACACGCTTTCGCGGCTGCTCAACCGTGGCGGCTTCGAGCGCCATGCCGAGATCGCACTGCGTGACGCCATGCGGCGCGCCGTTCCGGCGGCACTGGTCATTGCCGATCTCGACCATTTCAAGCGCATCAACGATACTTACGGCCACGCGTCGGGCGATCGGGTCATCGAGACCTTTGCCGGTTTTCTCCGCGATGCCGCGGCCGACCATCATGTCGCCGGCCGCATCGGCGGCGAGGAATTCGCTATTTTCCTGCCGGGGACCAATCTAGCCGCCGCCCGGCTCTTTGCCGAGGGCACGCGTAGCGCCTTCGGTGCCACGCCGATCGACTGCCTGCCCGCGGATCACCGCTGCAGCGCCAGCTTCGGCGTTGCCGAGCTTGGTCCGGGCGAAAGCTTTTCCGACCTGCTGCGGCGCGCCGACAAAGCGCTCTATCAGGCGAAGGGCAGCGGTCGCGATTGCGTGCGTGTCTCGGCGGGGCCGGCTGTTGCCCTGCCGGCGCCGTCAACCAAGGGCGGCGTGGCCGTCAGCGGCAGGGGCTGAGCTCCGGCATTTCGCCGTCGGAGAGGCCGTACATATAGCTGCGGCCCTTGACGAAAACCGGCGGCCTATAGCAGTCGCCGCCGCGGACATCGTCCGATTCGTTTTCGTAGATCACGTCGGGCTGGCCGGCGCTGGTGTAGTCGGACAATTCCTTGGCCAGCTTGCCCTCGCCAACGAGGATACGCTTGTAGCCGGCGGCGCTGTCGATGACGAGATTGCCGAAGGAATCGGCATAGACGCGGTCATGATGGCGCGTCCCGGCGAATGCCGGTGCGACGACGCCGACGGCGAGCGCCGCCAATAGGAACCAGGGAAGGCGCGATCCTGCTGAATTCGAATGCATGGCGTGCTACTCCATTGCTGAGAGGCAAGCCTCCTCGAATCAGAAATTAACCTTTTATTAACCTTTGTTAAGAGGGCAACCGCAGCAGGGGCGAGGTCTCGGAAAATATGGTTAATACTCGATCGCCCACCGGCCATCATTCGGCCATGCCTTGTTCCCACCATCCCCAGCATCGGGCGCGACTCAAAAAGCATGAAATCCGGTGGCTTGCCGGAGCATCGCGGCGGGCTCGATACGCGGTGGGGAAAGCAGCAAATGAGATTACGCCGCACGTTTCGGATGGCGCTGGCCATTCCGCCGCTGCTGGCTGCAGCCGCCTGCGCGCCGCAGACCAGCGCGCCCAAGCTCGGCAACACGGCCGCCGCTTCCGTGTCGCTTGCTCCCGCCGCTAGCGAACCGACGGCACCGCAGCCGCGCACAGCTACTTACAACTGCGCCGACGGTAGCGTGATGACCATCGAGAATCTCGGCACGTCGGTGCGGGTCCTCGGCCAGAACGGCGCCAGCGCCGAGCTGCCGGCGTCACCGGCCAATCAGACCAGCCGTTACGGCGAGGCGCATGACGCAATCGTGATCGATGGGCGTGAGGCGCTGGTGATGAAGGGCGGTGCATCACCGCTGGCCTGCAAGCGCTGATCCGCCCCTTGCGCCAGCCATATTTTGCAGTGCGGCGACATTGTGCCGGCGCAAGGCGACAGCCCTAATCGATTGAAGATGAAAGCCTTGCTTTCATCAGACTAAATTACGTTTTCGAAACGGTTTTCCGGCTTTGACGCGGTGCAAAAAGAGCATTAGAAACCGGCTGTCCGAAGTCGCAACCGGAAGCGGTAATGCCGCATTCCCACCTGAGGCTCCAGAGACGCCGAACTGGGGGAGCCATGAGCAAATCACCAGCCACCCGCGAATTTGCCAGACGTGAACGGCCGCTTTCGCCGCATCTGACCGTCTATCGGCCGCCGATCACCATGACGATGTCGATCGTCCACCGCATCACCGGCGGGGCGCTCTATTTCGGCACGCTGCTGGTCGCGCTGTGGCTGATGGCGGCGGCGAGCTCGGAGGCGACCTTCAATGCCGTCAACTGGGCCTTCGGCTCGTGGCTGGGACGGCTGGTGCTGTTCGGCTACAGCTGGGCGCTGATGCACCACATGCTGGGCGGTGTGCGCCATCTTATCTGGGACACTGGGGC
The DNA here is from genome assembly GCF_040321085.1 of Mesorhizobium sp. M0522. Lineage (NCBI taxonomy): Bacteria > Pseudomonadati > Pseudomonadota > Alphaproteobacteria > Hyphomicrobiales > Phyllobacteriaceae > Mesorhizobium > Mesorhizobium sp. M0522. The sequence continues at coordinate 135,953 of NZ_JAMYQW010000009.1, read as the reverse complement.
AGGGCTGGAAAAGCATACGGCATCGAGGATCGCCTGGGCGACGCTGGCCGGCTCGGTCACGCTGACGCTGCTGATCTGGATTGCCGGCTACATGGCGCGGGGAGCCTGACATGAACGGCAAGAACCCCGACATGCGCACGCCGCTGGCCAAGGTCCGCGGCCTCGGTTCCGCCCGCGAGGGCACCGGCCATTTCTGGCGCCAGCGGCTGACGGCGATCTCCAACATCCCGCTGGTCCTGTTCTTCGTCGGCTTCCTGATCGCACTCAACGGCGCCAGCTATCTCGAGGTGCGCGCCGCACTTGCCAATCCGTTCGTTGCACTGGTGCTGGCGCTGGTGCTGTTGTCGGTGCTCTACCACATGCGGCTCGGCATGCAGGCGATCATCGAAGACTATGTGCATGGCGAAGGCACCAGGCTGGCGCTGCTCGCCCTCAACACATTCTTTCCCGTAGTCGTCGGCGTCGCTTCGGTCTTCGCCCTGCTTAAACTGGCATTTGGAGGCTGATTTTTTGGCCAAGGACGCGAAGAACGCCAACACGGCTTCCGCCTATAGCTATGTCGATCACAAATTCGACGTCGTGGTCGTCGGCGCCGGCGGCGCCGGCCTGCGCGCCGCGCTCGGCATGGCTGAGCAGGGCCTGCGCACCGCCTGCATCACCAAAGTGTTCCCGACGCGCTCGCATACGGTTGCGGCGCAGGGCGGCATCGCCGCCTCGCTCGCCAATATGGGGCCCGACAACTGGCAGTGGCATCTCTTCGACACCGTCAAAGGCTCAGATTGGCTGGGCGACACCGACGCTCAAGAATACATGGTGCGCGAAGCGCCGGCGGCGGTCTACGAGCTCGAGCACTACGGCGTTCCCTTCAGCCGCACCGAGGACGGGAAAATCTACCAGCGGCCGTTCGGCGGCATGATGATGAATTTCGGCGAGGGGCCGCCGGTGCAGCGCACCTGTGCGGCCGCCGACCGCACCGGCCACGCCATGCTGCACACGCTCTACGGCCAGTCGCTGAAGCACAATGCGCAGTTCTTTATCGAGTATTTCGCGCTCGACCTGATCATGGAGCCGGACGGCACCTGCACCGGCGTCGTCGCCTGGAACCTCGACGACGGCACCATCCACCGCTTTTCGGCCAAGATGGTGGTGCTGGCGACCGGCGGCTATGGCCGCGCCTATTTCTCGGCCACCTCGGCGCATACCTGCACCGGCGATGGCGGCGGCATGGCCGCACGCGCAGGCCTGCCGCTGCAGGATATGGAGTTCGTGCAGTTCCACCCGACCGGCATATACGGCGCCGGCTGCCTGATCACCGAGGGCGCGCGCGGCGAGGGCGGCTATCTCGTCAATTCCGAGGGCGAGCGCTTCATGGAGCGCTACGCGCCGTCAGCCAAGGATCTGGCTTCGCGCGACGTGGTCTCGCGCTGCATGACGCTGGAAATCCGCGAGGGCCGCGGTGTCGGCCCGAAGAAGGATCACATTTTCCTGCATCTCGACCATCTCGACCCGGCCGTTCTGCACGAGAGGCTTCCGGGTATTTCGGAATCGGCAAAGATCTTTGCCGGCGTCGACCTGACCAAGGAGCCGATCCCGGTGCTGCCGACGGTCCACTACAATATGGGCGGCGTGCCGACCAATTACTGGGGCGAGGTGCTGAACCCGACGGCGTCGAATCCGGACCAGGTGTCGCCCGGGCTGATGGCGGTCGGCGAAGCCGGCTGCGCCTCGGTGCACGGTGCTAACCGGCTGGGCTCCAACTCGCTGATCGACCTGGTGGTGTTCGGCCGTGCGGCGGCAATCCGGGCCGGCCAGGTGATCGACCGCACATCGGCGATCCCTTCGCCCAACGAGGCCGCCGTCGAAAAGATCATGGACCGCTTCGACCGGTTGCGTCACGCCAACGGCTCGACGCCGACAGCGGTTTTGCGCGAAAAGATGCAGAAGGCGATGCAGGAGGACGCGGCGGTGTTCCGCACCCAGGAATCGCTGGAAAGCGGCTGCAGGCGCATTTCGCAGATCTGGGGTGAACTCGGCGACGTCAAGGTGTTCGACCGCTCGATGATCTGGAACTCCGACCTGGTCGAGACGCTGGAGCTGGAAAACCTGATGGCCAACGCCATCACCACCGTCTACGGCGCCGAGGCGCGCAAGGAAAGCCGCGGCGCGCACGCGCGGGAGGACTTTTCGGCCCGCGACGACGCCAACTGGCGCAAGCATACGCTGGCTCGGCTCAACGAGGCCGGCGAGGTGGCGCTCACCTACCGGCCGGTGCACACCGAAACACTGCTTAAGGAAGCAGACGGCGGCATCAACCCGGCCAAGATCGCGCCGAAGGCCAGGGTGTATTGATGATGGCGCTGGCGGTTGCGGGATATTCCGGCACGCCCCTTCCGGCCAAGCTCGGCCTGAAGGACGGGATGATTGCCGCCTTCGTCGCCTTGCCGCCCGAACTCGACGATCTGGCAGACGCCGTCGAGTTTGCCCACGTCGACCGGCTGGCTGATTGGTCGGCGATCTCTGGCGTTCATGAGAAATATGATGCCGTTCACGCCTTCACCAGGCAGCGTGTCGAGATCGAGGACCGTCTCGGCGACGTCGAAGCGGCGATCAAGCGGGACGGCATGGTCTGGGTGTCATGGCCGAAGAAGGCATCGAAAGTGCCGACCGACGTCACCGAGGACGTTATCCGCACAGAGGCGCTGAAGCTCGACCTCGTCGACGTCAAGGTCGCCGCCGTGAACGAGATCTGGTCCGGGCTGAAGCTCGTCATCCGAAAGGACCTGAGGTAATGGTCGAACTCACGCTTCCGAAAAACTCGAAGATCATGGCCGGAAAAACCTGGCCGAAGCCGGAGGGCGCGACCAATCTGCGCGAATACCGCATCTACCGCTGGTCGCCGGACGATGACGAGAACCCGCGCATGGATACGTATTTCGTCGACATGGACGATTGCGGGCCGATGGTGCTCGACGCGCTGCTCTGGATCAAGAACAAGATCGACCCGACGCTGACGCTGCGCCGCTCCTGCCGCGAAGGCATTTGCGGCTCGTGCGCCATGAACATCGACGGGTCGAACACGCTGGCCTGCACCAAGGGCTGCGACGACATTTCCGGCGCGATCAAGGTCTATCCGCTGCCGCACATGGCTGTGGTCAAGGACCTGGTGCCCGACCTCACCAATTTCTACGCCCAGCACGCCTCGATCGAGCCGTGGCTGAAGACGGTGTCGCCCGAGCCGGCCAAGGAATGGCTGCAGAGCCATGAGGACCGCGAAAAGCTCGACGGGCTCTACGAGTGCATATTGTGCGCCTGCTGCTCGACCTCCTGCCCGAGCTACTGGTGGAACGGCGAGCGCTATCTCGGCCCGGCGACGCTGCTGCAGGCCTATCGCTGGCTGATCGATTCCAGGGACGAGGCGACGGGCGAGCGGCTCGACAATCTCGAAGACCCGTTCCGGCTCTATCGCTGCCACACCATCATGAACTGCGCCCAGACTTGCCCCAAAGGGCTCAACCCGGCCAAGGCGATCGCCGAGATCAAGAAGATGATGGTGGAGCGACGGGTGTAGGCGGCGGGCGAGTTGCAGCCGAGATCGTCTCGTCCGCAGCGATCCTTCGCGCCCCCCTCTGTCCTGCCGGACATCTCCCCCTCAAGGGGGGAGATTAGCAGCTTGGAGGACAGCGCCCTTTCTGCAGCCTTGAAAAGTGGCGAAGCGGTGATGACAGCCAATCTCCCCACTAGAGGGGGAGATGTCCGGCAGGACAGAGGGGGACGCTGTCCAGGGCGCTGTCCCGCCGAGTTCGAAAGGATAGCAAACTTATGACCGATATCGACCTTCCCATCCTCTCTCCCATCGAAGCCCGCGTGCTCGGCTGCCTTATCGAGAAGAAGGAGCTGACGCCGGACGTCTATCCGCTGACGCTCAATGCGGCACATGCGGCGGCCAACCAGAAGACGGCGCGCGAGCCGGTGATGTCGGTCGAACTTGGCGAGGTCAGAAGAGCGCTTGGCCAGCTCGAGCAGAAGGGCCTAGTCAGGCAGGTGTTCGCGTCGCGCGTCGAGCGCTACGAGCATGTGGTGGCGCAGCGCTTTTCCCTGACCTCGGCGCAGATCGCGCTGCTCGGCCTGTTGCTGCTGCGCGGCCCGCAGACGGCCTATGAATTGCTGGCGCGAAGCGAGCGCATGGCGCGGCTGCCATCGATCGACGAGCTTCGCGGCAATCTCGATCTGCTGATCGGCCGCCGGCCACCGCTGGTGCAGCAGATCGATCGCGGCCCAGGCCAGCGCGAGGATCGCTATGTCCATCTGCTCAGCGGGCCGCCGCAGATCGTAGCGGCCGCAACGCCCTTGCAATCGTCCTCGCCGGTTTCGGACCTGGAAATGCGCGTGCAGGCTCTCGAGGAAGAAATTGCCGAGCTGCGCGCCCGTATCGACGCGCTGACCGGCGAAGGACGATAAGGATTTTCGAGACGTCGACGCGACAGCGCCCCCCTCTGTCCTGCCGGACATCTCCCCCACGAGGGGGGAGATTGGACGTCATCCCGGCTTTCGCTAATCTCTAACGCTGAAAAGAGGGCGAGACCGGCGAAGCTGCCAATCTCCCCCTCGTGGGCCCTCGTGGGGGAGATGCCCGGCAGGGCAGAGGGGCGCGCGAAGGATCGCCGACGTTTATATCCTTCGCTGGTCTGCCGATGGCTCCCGATGGGCTTTCTAGATGTGGCTCTCTCAGCCGAGCCTGGCGTCGAGCGATACCTTGATGGCGCCGAGCGCTTTCGAGACCGGGCATTCGGCCTTGGCCTTCTCGGCCAATTCCTTGAACTTGGCGGCATCGATGCCCGGTACCTTGCCGACCAGGGTGATCGCGCTGCCGGTGATGCCGGTGCCGGGAACCAGCGTTACCACGGCCTTGGCGTCGAGCTCGGCAGCCGGGGTGCCGTTCTCGGCGAGGAAATGCGAAAGCTGCATGGCGTAGCAGCCGGCATGGGCGGCAGCGATCAGCTCTTCCGGGTTGGTGCCGGATTTGCCGCTCTCGTCCTCGAAACGCATCTTGGCGGAATAGGGCGTGCCCTTCAGCGTCCCGCTCTGTGTATCGAGCGTGCCTTTGCCTTCCTTGAAACTGCCTTTCCAAACGGCGTTGGCGGTGCGGTCCATCAATTCCTCCTTGATTGTCGTGATTGAGCCCGTGATCGGCATCCAGTCGACTATAGCGCGCGCCGGAGCGAAGGCCACCCACGCTTTCGTATCGGCGGCAGCGTGACACATCATGTCGAGCGAAAAAAAATTCGAAAAAATACGCGTGCAAAAATGTCGACTTCCATCTGTCCCGGCCGTCCTGCGGGCGGCCATGGACTTGGTGGCCGGATGGAGGACCACATGAACAATCTGTTTTCTGCTCACCCGACAAGCACCAGCCACAGGGCCGGTGAACAGCAAGCCGACTGGTCGCGCCTGCAGCCTTCCGGCTTCGGCCGACTGCTTGCGGCGATTGCCATTATCGGGATTGCGGTATCTCTTCTCGACTATGCTGCGGCCGGTCTCGATTCTGCGGCAGGCAAGGGCTCCGCGGAGATTTCCGTAGCCTCGTCTTCGGCTTCAAGCCAGGAATGGAGATAAAAATGAAGTATGTTTGCCTGGTCTATGGTGAAGAAAAAGATCTCTACGCAATGACGCCCGAGAGGCTGGCCAAGCTCGACGCCGATTCGATGGCCCATGACCGGTCATTGGACCAACGCGGGATGCTAGTCATCGCGCAGGCGCTGCAATCGGTGAAAACGTCGAAAACCGTTCGCAGGCGCAAGGGCAAGCGGCTGGTCACCGACGGCCCCTTCGCCGAAACCAAGGAGCAGTTGCTCGGTTTCGTCATGATCGAGGCCGAGAGCCTCGACGAGGCGCTGGAGATCGCGGGCGAGATTCCGCTCGCCGAAATAGGCACGATCGAGGTGCGGGCGATCTACAAGGTGCCCGGGTCATAGAGATGTCTCGATAAGTTCCTCCGCGGAGCGGCGGGGACCAACGACTGGCATGGGCTTTCGTTTTCTTCGTCGGACGCAACTTTTGCGTGTTGAAGCGAAGCAATACTTCTCCTATCGTCGCCGACATCGGGGGATTTCGGGGCATGCATATATTGATTGCAGCAATCGGCCTGCTCGGAGCAGCGGGCTTCTGGTGGTACCGGCTGAAGATCATGAACGACGCGGCGCGTGAGGTTGCCGACGTCGTTGGCCGCGTGCAGGGCAATGTGCGCCGCAAGAAGCTACGCAAGCAGGCGGCACTCTCGCCGCTGACGGCGATCGACGATCCGGTCGTGGCGGCCGCGACGCTGATCACCGCCATCGTTTCCGAGAATGGTCCTATCCTGCCGCAACGCGAAGCCGCCATTCAATCGGTCATTTCGGAGATTGCCGACAAAAAGCAGACCGATGAGGCGGTGATCTACGCCAAATGGGCGGCTTCGCAAATTGATGACGCCACGGTCGTCATCGACAAGCTGGCGCCGTTCCTGCGCGAACGCCTCGACGCGGCTGAAAGGAACGATCTGCTGCAGATGGTCGGCCGTGTGGCGGAGGCGGGTGGGCAAAGCCTGCAGATTTCCGACCAGCGAATGCTCAGGCTGCGCCAGAAGCTGGGCTTCGAGGTCAACTGACCGAACGGCCAGTGACGCGCACTTGCCAAGCCTAAATCGCCTCGCCCTTCAACAGTTTCGGCGTGTCGCCGGACAGACCCGACGCCTGGCGGATGAAGAACCCCTTCAGCCGCGGCATGCGTTCGACAAGGCCGAGGCCGATGTCGCGCAAAGTGCGCAGCGGGCCGAAATCGTTGGAAAACATCCGGTTCAGCACATCGGTGGTGATGCCCATCTGCACCGTGTCGAAACGCCGCCATTGCTGGTAGCGCTCGAGCACGTCGAGCGCGCCGATGTCCTGGCCGAGCCGGTCGGCCTCGACCACCACTTCGGCCAGCGCCGCCACGTCCTTGAAGCCGAGATTGAGACCCTGGCCGGCGATCGGGTGGATGCCGTGGGCGGCGTCGCCGGCCAAGGCGATGCGCGGCGCGACGAAGGCGCGCGCAATGATCAGCCCGAGCGGCCAGGCACGCGGCTTGTCGGCGATATGGATTTCTCCGAGTTTCAGGCCAAAGCGCTGCTCGAGCTCATATTCCAGGACCAGCGCGTCGCCACTGACCAGTTTCTCGGCATCCTGCGACCGTTCGACCCAGACGATCGACGAGCGGTTGGTGCCGTCCTTGCCCGGCTTGAGCGGCAGCGTGGCAAACGGGCCCGCGGGAAGGAAATGCTCTTCGGCGCGGCCGTTGTGCGGCCGCTCGTGCGCCACCGTGCAGACGATGCCGGACTGGCCATACTCCCATTTCACCGTCTTGATGCCGGCCATGTCGCGCAGCTTCGAATTGACGCCGTCGGCGGCAACCAGCAGCCGCGCCTTCAGCGTCGCGCCGTCGGCAAGATGCACCGTTATGCCGGCGCCGTTGATGTCGAAGGCGCTGACGGCGACGCCTTCGATGATGCCGATGCCGAGTTGTTCGGCGCGCCGGCGCAAGGCGCCGTTCAAATCCTTGTTGGCGACCATATGCGCAAAGGGTTCGCCGGGCGCGACCTCGCCGTCGAAGGTGAGGAACACCGGGCGGACCGGATCGGATGTGCGCGAATCGGTGACAATCATTTCGGTGATTGCCTGCGCCTCCGGCGCGATCTCGTTCCAGACGCCGAGCTGGTCGAGCATGCGGCACGCGGCGGCGGCAATCGCCGAGGCGCGGCCGTCCTTCTGCCAGACGCCGGCGGGTGCTGCATCGACGACGGCGACGGCGAGGCTCGGCCGCGCCTGCTTCAGCGACACGGCGGCGGCCAAGCCGATATAACCGGCGCCGGCGACCAGAACGTCGAGCGAATTCTTGCTGTCGACCATGGGCAATTCCTTTCGCAGCCTGACTGTCGCCGGGCATTCCGCCCTTGACTGCCCGCTGTTCCTGTCGGAAACCGCCATGGTAATTTTGCGGCGAGGTCAAGATGACGGCAGCCATGGACGAGCTTCTCGGCATTCTCGACCTCGAGCAGCTGGAACACAACCTGTATCGTGGTCGCAGCCCCAAGCTCGATTGGCAGCGCATCTTCGGCGGCCAGACCATCGCCCAGGCGCTGGTCGCCGCGCAGCGAACGGTCGAGCCCGAGCGCCACGTGCATTCGCTGCATGGCTATTTCATGCGGCCGGGCGACACCAAGGTGCCTATCATTTACGAGGTCGACCGCATCCGTGACGGCGGCTCCTTCACCACGCGCCGCGTCGTGGCGATCCAGCACGGCCAGGCGATCTTTTCGCTGGAAGCCTCGTTCCAGCAGGATGAGGTCGGCCTGGAACATCAGGTGCCGATGCCGCAGGACGTGCCGGCGCCCGACACGTTGCTGTCGCAGCGCGAATTGCTGGGCAAGTTCGGCGAAGCCGTGCCCGACGGCATCAAGCGCTATTGGGAGCGCGACCGGCCGATCGAGATGAAGCCGGTGATGCTGAAGCATTATACCAGCCGGGAAAAGCTCGAGCCGAAGCAGAACATCTGGATCCGTACCACCGGCCCGGTGCCGGCCGACCGCGCCACGCAGGCGGCCGTGCTCGCTTACCTCTCGGATATGACGCTGCTCGACACCTCGACCTTTGCCCATGGCCGCGCCATTTTCGATCGTGATATCCAGGCAGCCAGCCTCGACCACGCCATGTGGTTCCACCGCAGCCATCCGCTCGACGACTGGATGCTGTACACGCAAGACAGCCCGTCGACGCAAGGATCGCGTGGCTTTACCCGCGGCTCGCTGTTTGCCCGCGACGGCACCTTGATCGCCTCGGTTGCCCAAGAAGGACTCATCCGGCTGAAGCGGCCGCCTGCGGAGTAGGCATTTTTCGAAATTTGCCTATTTTTTAAGCATATGCACTGCCGCGCCTGTGAACAGGCAGCTGCCAGACCTTCTCGATTTCGTTGTTTAACAACAGCTTAACACCCTGCTTCGGCAATTGGCACGGAGCTTGAATCCTAGCGGGCACTCTCCGGCTCTCATGGGGATCGGCGAAGTCGTGCAAACGCGGGGACCCGCAACAGCAAAGGGTGAAACCTTATGAAGATCGTGATGGCAATCATAAAGCCGTTCAAGCTCGACGAGGTGCGCGAGGCGCTCACCGCAGTCGGCATCCAGGGCCTGACCGTCACCGAAGTAAAAGGCTACGGACGTCAGAAGGGGCACACGGAAATCTATCGCGGGGCGGAATACGCGGTCAGCTTCCTGCCGAAGATCAAGATCGAAGTCGCGGTCGCTGTCGACATGGTCGACAAGGCCGTCGAAGCCATCACCGCGGCGGCCAAGACCGGCCAGATCGGCGACGGCAAGATCTTCGTTTTCGGCATCGACCAGGCGGTGCGCATTCGCACCGGCGAAACAGACACCGACGCGCTTTGAGCTGCGGATACGTATTCCAATGGAGAGTTCAATGAATATTCCTTCCACCTTGAAGATAACGGGACGCGCGGCCGTTTTAGGTTCGCTCGCTCTCGCTGCACTGGGCACGGTTGCTGCGTTCGCGCAGGAAGCGGCACCGGCGGCACCGGCTGCCCCTGCGCCCGCGCTCGACACCGGCAACACAGCCTGGATGCTGACCTCGACGGCGCTGGTGCTGATGATGACCATACCGGGCCTGGCGCTGTTTTATGGCGGCATGGTGCGCAAAAAGAACGTGCTCGCCACCATCATGCAGAGCTTTGCCATCACCTGCCTGGTGACGGTGCTGTGGTTCATGTTCGGCTACTCGCTGGCCTTCTCGGATGGCGGCGGCATGAATGCCTATCTCGGCGGCTTCTCGAAGTTCTTCCACAACGGCATCACCACCTCCTCGCTGTGGCTGCCGGGCGTGGCGAACATTCCTGAGTTCGTCTTCTCGATGTTCCAGATGACCTTCGCCATCATCACGCCGGCGCTGATTGCCGGCGCCTTCGCCGAACGCATGAAGTTCTCGGCGCTGCTCATCTTCATGGGCGCGTGGCTGCTGGTGGTCTACGCCCCGATCGCGCACTGGGTGTGGGGCGGCGGCTTCCTCGGCACAGCCGGCGTTCTCGATTTCGCCGGCGGCACGGTCGTTCACATCAATGCCGGTGTTGCCGGCCTGGTCTGCGCGCTGGTTCTCGGCAAACGTGAAGGCTACGGCACCACCAACATGGCGCCGCACAACCTCGTCTACTCCGTCATCGGCGCTTCGCTGCTGTGGGTCGGCTGGTTCGGCTTCAACGCCGGCTCGGAACTGGCCGCCGACGGCCTTGCCGGTGCCGCAATGCTGAACACCCAGGTTGCCGCTGCTGCTGCGGCGCTCGCCTGGATGTTCGCCGAATGGATCGTCGCCAAGAAGCCGAGCGTTCTCGGCATCATCTCGGGCGCCGTCGCTGGCCTGGTCGCGGTGACGCCGGCTTCCGGCTTCGTCAATCCGACCGGCGCCTTCATCGTCGGCATCGTCGCCGGCGTGCTTTGCTACGTCTCGGCCGTCAAGCTCAAGCACGCGTTCGGCTATGACGACTCGCTCGATGCATTCGGCGTGCACGGCATCGGCGGCATCATCGGTGCATTGCTGACCGGCGTGCTCGCCGATCCGGCGATCAACAGCCTCGGCTCGGGTGCCTCTGTCGGCAAGCAGCTCTACGGTATCGTCTTCACCATCCTGTGGACGGCGATCGCGAGCTTCGTGATCCTCTATATCGTCAAGGCGCTGGTCGGCCTGCGTCCTTCCACCCCGGAAGAGGTCGAAGGCCTCGACATCAGCCAGCACGGCGAAGTGGTGCCGTAAGGGTATTTGGCCGGCACCGGCGTTTGCCGGTGCCAGAAAGATCCCGTCGTGATGCTCCCGAAAGGGCTCACGCCTTGAGGCCCGGAAGATTTCCGGGCCTCTTTTTTGCGCGCTGATGGCCGTGATGGCTCGATCACGGTCGCTTGATCAAGGTGCTCGATCCGCCGGCGGCGTGAAACATCGGCCGCAGCGGCTTCGAACTGTGGTGGCGGTCGCCCGTTCCGGTGACGCAGAATGCCCATGGTTAATGCGCCCTTAACCTTCCCGCCGCTAGTCTGACAGCCGAATCTGCCGTGTTGCGCGTCCGCGCCCGGCCGGGCAACGACAGACGAGGAAGAGCATGCGTTCAGGGGCTTCAGCACCGCTTGCGCTGGCCGATACGGAGCACGGCATCCGGTCGTTCGCGAGGCGCCAGGTCGGGCGGCTGGTCGGTGCCGGGCTGTTTGCTCTGGTTGGTTTCGGCGTCGCCGCCCTTGCCACCTGGAACGTCGCCGATCCGAGCTTTTCGCACGCCACCGACAATATCGTCACCAATGCAATGGGTTATGCCGGCGCCGTCTTTTCCGACATTGCCATGCAGTTCTTCGGACTTGCCGCCGTTGCGGCGCTGGTGCCGGCGGTGATCTGGGGATTTCTGCTGTTTACCGCGCGCGGCGTCGACCGGCTGCCGAAACGGGCGCTGGCCTGGTTCGGGTTTTCGCTGCTTGGCGCGGCAATTGCCGGCTGCGTGGTGCCGCCCAAGACCTGGCCGCTGCCGACCGGCCTCGGCGGCGTCTTCGGCGACATGGTGCTCAATATCCCGGGCCTGGTGATCGGCGGCTATCCGACCGGCCTCGTTGCCAGCGTGCTCGCCGTGCTCCTGGCAGCGCCGGCGCTGTGGGTATTCTTGTATGGCTCGGCGCTGATTTCGCGCAAGAACGGCTTTGCCGTCCTCGAACAGCCTGCAGTGCCCGATCCGCAGGACGACCTGCTTTTCGACAATGAAGAGGACGAGGGCGACGAAGGTATATTGGCGCTTGGCGCCATCACCCACTGGTGGCTGTCGCTGCGGGCCTATCTGCGCCGGCGCGCGGCGCGGCGGCGCGAGCGCGACGATTTCGAGCCGGAGATGGAACCGCGCCCCAGCGCCTGGCGGCGGGCGGCCGAACGGGTCGAATCGGCCGAGTTCGCCGAGGCGCGGATGAGCCCGGGCGGGCGCGCCCGCGTCGAGCCGGAATTCTTCGCCGCCATGGTCAACGACCGCAGTGCCTCGATCGACCCTGACGATGCCGACGTCTTCGGTAACGACGACAATGACGACGAAATGGATTTCGCGCCCGAGCCGGCCGGCCAGCGCCGCGCCGCGCCAACGGCCAAGGTGCAGAACTTCCGTTCCGACGCGGCGACACGCGTCGAGGCGCCGGCGCCGCGGCCGGCCCCCGGCGCCCGCGTCCAGCGCGAGGCGCAGACTTCGCTGATCGGCTCGGAAAAATTCGAGATGCCGTCGCTGCACTTCCTGTCGGAACCAAAGAACGTGGTGCGCGACGCCAGCCTGTCCAAGGACGCGCTGGAGCAGAACGCCCGCCTGCTCGAGGGCGTGCTGGAGGATTTCGGCGTCAAGGGCGAAATCATCCATGTGCGTCCGGGTCCGGTCGTCACGCTCTATGAGCTGGAACCGGCGCCCGGCATCAAATCGTCGCGGGTCATCGGCCTGTCCGACGACATCGCCCGCTCGATGAGCGCCATCGCCTGCCGTGTCGCCGTGGTGCCCGGCCGCAACGCGATCGGCATCGAATTGCCGAACGCCAGGCGCGAGACGGTCTATTTGCGCGAGATCATGGCCAGCCGCGATTTCGAAACCACCAAGGCCAAGCTGGCGCTGGCGCTGGGCAAGACCATCAATGGCGAGGCGGTGATCGTCGACATCGCCAAAATGCCGCACGTGCTGGTCGCCGGCACCACCGGCTCGGGCAAGTCCGTCGCCATCAACACCATGATCCTGTCGCTGCTCTACCGGCTGACGCCGCAGGACTGCCGGCTGATCATGATCGATCCAAAGATGCTGGAGCTCTCGGTCTATGACGGCATTCCGCATCTTCTGACGCCGGTCGTCACCGATCCGAAGAAGGCGGTGGTGGCGCTAAAATGGACCGTGCGGGAGATGGAGGACCGCTACCGCAAGATGTCCAAGGTCGGCGTCCGCAACATCGACGGCTTCAACGCGCGCGTGCAGCAGGCCGAGAAAAAGGGCGAAAGGATCTCGCGCACCGTGCAGACCGGCTTCGACCGCCAAACCGGCGAGGCGATCTACGAGACGGAGAACCTCGACCTCGAGCCGATGCCCTACATCGTCGTCATCATCGACGAGATGGCCGATTTGATGATGGTCGCCGGCAAGGACATCGAAGGCGCGGTGCAGCGCCTGGCGCAGATGGCGCGCGCCGCCGGCATCCATGTCATCATGGCGACGCAGCGGCCGTCGGTCGACGTCATCACCGGCACCATCAAGGCGAATTTCCCGACCCGCATCTCCTTCCAGGTGACATCGAAGATCGACAGCCGCACCATCCTGGGCGAGCAGGGCGCCGAACAGCTGCTCGGCATGGGCGACATGCTCTACATGGCCGGCGGCGGCCGCATCCAGCGCGTGCACGGTCCCTTCGTCTCCGACGACGAGGTGGAGAAGATTGTCGCGCATCTGAAGCTGCAGGGCGTGCCGGAATATCTCGACGCCATCACCGAGGACGACGATAAGGATGACGACGAGCCGACGGGCAAAGGCAGTGGCGGCGGCGACGGCGGTAATTTCGAGGATTCCGACGATCCCTACGACCAGGCGGTCGCGGTGGTGCTGCGCGACGGCAAGGCCTCGACCAGCTACATCCAGCGCCGGCTCGGCATCGGCTACAACCGCGCCGCCTCGATCATCGAGAAGATGGAGAAGGAAGGCATTGTCGGCCCGGCCAACCATGCCGGAAAACGCGAAATCCTGGTGCCGACGGAGGACGACAAGTTCTAGAGCGCGTCCGCGCCGGCAACTTTGAACCTTTTGGCGCGTTGCAGCGGACGGGCGCCGTGCGGCCCGCCAAACTTAAGCCCAACTGGGGGGCCAGACCAATATAACGAGCAAGCAATCAGATGATGGTGACCGGCATGAAAAACGCAACTCTCGCCCCAAGCAGGGATTTCGCCCCAACCCGCCGGCAGGTGCTCGGCCTCGGCCTGGTCCTGGCCGGTGCGGCGGCCGCCAACCTCGTGCCCGGCTTCCAGTTGCTGGCGTCGGCGCAAGCAGCGGTTCCGGCGACGGCGCAGAAGATCGCCGATCATTTCTCCTCGGTCAAATCGATGAGCGGCGAGTTCGTGCAGTTCGGACCCAAGGGCGAGCAGACCGGCGGCAAGTTCTTTCTGGAACGGCCGGGCAAGATCCGCTTCAATTACGACGGCGCCTCGAATTTCAGAGTGATTTCCGACGGCAAGTCGGTGGTCATCCTCAACAAGAAGCTGCGGACCTCCGACCTCTATCCGCTGTCGAAGACGCCGCTGAAGCTGCTGCTCGACGACAAGATCGATCTGTCGGGCGGGCGCGTCAGAAGCGTCAAGGAAGAGGACGATCTCACCACCATCCAGCTTGCCGACAAATCGGTGTTCGGCAATTCGAAGATCACCATGATGTTCGATCCGAAATCTTATGAATTGCGGCAGTGGACCATCACCGATGCGCAAGGCAAGGACACGACGGTGATGATCTTCAACACCAAGGAGGGCGTCAGCTTCGCCCCCGACACCTTCGCCATCGACTATACGGCGAACCGCGAGCTGAACACCAAGACACGGTAACTTCTACCGTTGCGGGATGGCTTTTCCGCGTTGGTGCAGGCGGCTTGTTTTTGCGGTGCGCGGCTGGCAGTAGTTTCCGCGATTGACTTCCGTCGGAGCCATCCGGCGGATCTCGCGTTGTCCGGAACCCCACATGCCGTTTTCCGTCGCTACCTGGAACATCAACTCCGTCCGGCTGCGTATGCCGATCGTCGAACGCCTGCTGGTCGAGCAGGCGCCGGACGTGCTCTGCCTACAGGAAACCAAGGTTCCGGACGAATTGTTTCCGGAGAAAGCGTTCCGCAAGCTCGGCTACGAGCACATCGCCTTCCATGGCCAGAAGGGCTATCACGGCGTTGCCACCATAGCGCGGCGGCCGATCGAGGTGGTCGAAAAGCGCCGCTTCTGCGAGATCGACGACAGCCGGCATCTGTCGGTCACCGTCAACGCCGGCGGCAAAACGATCCTGCTGCACAATTTCTACGTACCGGCCGGCGGCGACGAGCCCGACCCGGCCGTCAACCGCAAGTTCAAGCACAAGCTCGATTTCGTTGCCGAGATGAACGCCGTCCGCGCCGAGCATGACGAGCACTCCGGCGCGATCCTGGTCGGCGACCTCAACATCGCGCCGCTCGAGCACGATGTCTGGTCGCACAAGCAGCTCCTCAAGGTCGTCAGCCATACGCCGGTCGAGACGGAAAACTTCGAGGCAATGCGGCTCGCCGGCGACTGGATCGACCTGATGCGGCTCAATGTGCCTTACGAGGAGAAACTCTACACCTGGTGGAGCTATCGCGCCCAGGATTGGCAGGCCTCAAATCGCGGCCGCCGCCTCGACCATGTCTGGTCGTCGCCAAACCTGGTGCCGCATTTTGCCGGCTATGAAATCCTGCGGCCGGCGCGCGGCTGGGAACGGCCCTCGGACCATGTGCCGGTGATCGGGCGTTTCAACCTGGATTAGCTTTGTCTCGCCTTAACAACTCAGCGAAACCTGAAGCTATCCGCGATGTAGTCGGGACGGGCGTTCAGCGTGGCGAAAACGTCCTCCAGGTCAGGCGCCCCCGCCAATATGCCCGACAGGACCAGCGTCGTCGCGACGCCGACGCCGTTGCCGCCGGCGATGTCGTGCTCGACGCTGTCGCCGACGCAGACCACGCTGTCGCGCTCCGGGTGGCCCGCCAGTGCCAGCGCTGCCTCGAATATCTGCGGATTGGGCTTGCCAATGCGCGCCACGCTGCCGCCGAGGCTCTCGTAGAGATCGGCGAGCCGGCCGGCGCCGAAGCGAGGGCCGACGGCAGTCAGCATGATCTTGTCGGGATTGGTGCAGAAGCATGGCACCCGCCGCGCCGCCGCCGGACCAAGAAGCCGGCGATAATGGTCGAGGTCGTAGCGATCGCCCTCGCTGGCGGAAATCAGCACCAGTTCGGCATCGTCGCCGTCCTTGGCCAGGACGAAGGGCAGGCCGTCGACAGCCGAACGGTCATTGTCGCGGCGGATCAGCAGGCATTTTGTCTGCGGGCGCAGGGCTCCGGATGCTGCCATTTGGTGGAAGGAGCGCCACGCCACCTCGCCGGAGGAGACAAAGTGATCCCAGCTTCCCGGTTCGAAACCGAGCTTCAGCAGGCGGCGCTCATTGGGTTGCGCCCGCTTGCCGGAATTCGAGATCAGTACGATGGTCTTGCCGGCGCGCTTGAGTGCCGACAACGCTTCGACAGCACCTGGATAGGCGCTGGTGCCGTCGTGCAGCACACCAAATTGGTCGAGCAGGAACACCTGATAGCGGTCGGTCAGCGCGGCGATGCCGTCGAGGTGTTGAATTGCCTTGGCCGTCATAAAAGCCCCGCTGCGCTTGCGCCCATCAGCGCCAGCCGCGCCGTGCCGGCAGCGGCCTCCTCCGAAAGAGCCGGCACGAGAGCGACGCCAAGCTTGCGCTGCCGGATCGCTGTCCAGGCCGGATTGGCCGCACCGCCGCCGACGCTCCTGACCGATGTCAGCCGGGGGGCGCCGAGTTCGGCAAGCCGGCGATAGCCGAGCGCTTCGATCGCCGCAATACCCTCGAACATCGCTTTCAGATAGTCGGCGTCGTCGGCGGGCCGCGGCTCGAGGCGCGGCGGCAGCGCCGGATCGGCTATGGGGAAGCGTTCGCCCGGCGCCGGCAGCGGGTAATAATCGAGGCCGGTCTTCGTCGCCGGGTCGATTTTTTTGCTGAGTTCGACAATGCGGGTGACGGGGAAATGCTGGGCCAGCACCTTGCCGCCGGAGTTCGAGGCGCCGCCCGCCAGGTAGGTGTCACCCAGCCGATGGCTGTAGATGCCGAATTGCGGCGCCGAGATCGGCCGGTCGGAGAGGATCTTGATGGTCAGCGACGAGCCGAGCGCGGTAACGCCGTCGCCCGCGGCACTCGCACCGGTCGCCAGGAATGAGGCGCAGCCATCCGTCGTGCCGGCAACGATAACCACGTCGCGCGGCAGGCCGAACATTTTCGCAGCGCTGGCGGTGAGCGTGTCCGTGACATCGCCCGGCCGGACGACGCGGGGCAGGAATTCCATGCGCACGCCGGTCGCCGCGATCCAGTCCGGCCAGCGCCGGGCCTCGACGTCGTAGCCGGTCTTCAGGGCGTTGTTCTCGTCGCTGACATCGAAGCGGCCGGAAAACTGTCCGGCGATCCAGTCTGCCTGGTGCAGCACAGTGGCGACGCCGGGCAGGTGCTGGAAAGACAGCGCCTTGGCGAGACCGGAGGTCGCCCCAAGTGCAGCGCTCGTTGCCGGTGCCGCGCCGGCTATTGCTGTCAGAATAGTGTCGTCAGCGACCTTGTCGTTGTACATCAGCGGTTCGGCCAGCGGCCGCCCGGCGCCGTCGACCGGCAGCAGCGTGCCCGACGTACCGTCGACGGCGATCGAGCGCACTGCCGCGCGATCGATACATTTGAGCAGTTCCGCCAACGCCGCGCCGACCGCCTCCCACCATATGGCGGGGTCGCGGCCGTTCGGCCCAAATCGCTCGAGGGCAATAGCGGAATGCGCGGCAATGGAAAAATCCGGACGCATGGCGACGGCGCGCGCGCCGGATGTGCCGATGTCGATGCCGATGGCAAGCGGGCCAGACGAACGCGGCATGTCAGCTGCCTCCGGCATTGAGTTTCTGACGATATTTTTCGGCGTCCCAGTTGATCAGCTCGTCATTCTCCGCCGGTGTCAGATAATTCAGCTTCGCCGAGACATCGATCCGCGCTGTCACGTCGGAAAGGCAGCGCTGCATGGCGTCGGCACCGGCGCCGGCGTCGCCGCGCATCAACACGCCGAGTCCAGGAAACAGGATCGCCACGGGTGCGGCGCCGCAGCGCTCGATGACGCGCTTCACACCCTCGTCCGGTCTCGCCACGACCGAGCCTTCGCCGAGAAAGATGACGTGGTCGGGGTAGAGGCTGCCACCCGAAGCCATGCGGCAGCTTTCGGGGTCGATCGCCACCGCATGCGCCTCAACGTCCGCCGGCAATCTGTAGTCGCTGTCGCCGGCGCGCGCCGTCAATGCCGCGATGTCCGGTTCCGCCACCTGGCGCGGCGGCCGCGCCAACAGTCGTGTCACGCGCCGCAGCAGCATGTCGGCCGCGGCGACGGTCTCGGCTGCAACGACCAGGCCGTGATTGCCGAGGATCAGGATATCCACGCCTGGCCGAAGGCGCTCGGCGATACCCTGCGCGAGCGGCAGTCCCGGCCGGCGATAGGGAACATACGCCCATTGATGGCCGTCGAGCCGTCTGGCGGCCTCGGCCTCGCAGTCGGCCTGCACGGCCAGCGAAATGGTCTCGACGCAGTGAACATGCAGAACGATGCGCTGCGGCATCAGCGCATGCACGGTGGTCTCGATCGACGGGCGCAAGCCGCGCGCGTTGAGGGCGCCGACAGTGAAGGCCTGCGGCTGTTCGGCGGCCGGGTCGCGCCGTTCGATGGCGTCGAGCAATGGCGGGATGCCGACCGGCACCATGATGTCCGCGATGAGCGCGTCCTTCAGCCAGGTGCCGGAGGCCTTGATCCAGAGCGTGTCGCCGGCTTTCAGCGAGGTGTTGCCGCCGGCGGCCTGGGTCAGATGCGGGTCGCTGCCGATGGCGGCCGAAAGCGACTGCAGCGCTGCCAGTTCCTGCGCATCCGCACTGATCGTCATCGAAATTCCTCCACAAACCGGCCGCGTGGCCACGGCTTTGGACGTCCCGGTGCCGGGACGAAGACCGACGCTGGTATCGCAGATGCGAGTAAGTTACGTCAACAGTGATGTTATCGCGTCAGATCAGGCTTGCAATCCGAGGCGTGTTGAGTAAGTTGCACCAATTGCCGTGCAAAATGGCAATGCCCTGCAAAATGCTTGGGAGGCAAGCGCATTGGGAGGTAAGGGTTGAGCGACTCCGGCCGCCAGCGCCAGATTGTCGAGCTTTTGCGGGACCGGCCTTTCGCATCGGTGCGCGAGCTGCAGGAGCGGCTTGGCGTGTCGGCGGCGACAGTGCGGCGCGACATCGACAAGATCGACGAGGCCGGCGAAGCGCGCAAGGTCTATGGCGGCATCTCGGCGCTCGATGGCGCTTCGCAAGCCGGCGTCGCCTATGCCAGGCCCTATGACGAGAACCGCGACCTCGCCGTCGAGGCCAAGCGGCAGATCGCCGCTCTCGCCGCCACCATGGTGCGCGACGGCGACGCGGTCATCGTGCATGGCGGTTCGACCTGCTTCCATCTCGGCGTCAAGCTCGCCGACCGCAACATCCGGCTCTACACCAACTCGATGCCGCTCGCGGCCTATCTCAGCGACCACGGCCATTGCAGCCTCACCGTCGCCGGCGGCGAACTGCACCGCGAGCCGGGCATCATCCATTCGCTGACGCAGACGGTGCCGTTCTACGCCTCGAAGTTCTTTCTCGGCGCGCAAGGCATCGGCCAGGAAGGCCTTCTGGAATCGCACCCGCTGCTGGTCCGCTCGATCGTCGAGCTCAGCCTCTGCGCGGACCAGATCGTCGTGCTGGCCGACAGCCGAAAACTGTCGATCCACGCGCGCAATGTGGCACTGCCGCTGTCGCGGATCGGCACGCTGGTCACCGATGACGGCCTGTCCGAGACAGATGCCCATATGCTCGAAGATGCCGGCGTCATGGTGCGGATCGCGGCTTCCTCGGGAGGCGCCCAGTGAACATCGCCGTCCTCGATTTCGGCAAGACCAATTCGAAGCTGTTCGTCTTCGGCCAGGACGGACAGATCCTCGACGAGCGCCGCACCCAGCCGAGCTGGATCCGCAAAGGCGGCTTCAGCGTGCTCGACGAGCCAGCGCTGCACGACTGGGCGGCTCGCGCCATCGATGATGCAGTCGACACGCATGGCGTGGAAGGGCTGATGGTATCCGGCCATGGCTGCACCTTCGCGTTGGTCGACGAAGCCGCGCTGACGCATCCGATCCTCGATTACGAGCAGGAACCGCCAGCTGAAATCGCCGCGCAGATCGACCGCCGCATTCCGGATTTTGCCGAGACCTTTTCGCCGCGCCTGCCGCTTGGCTTCAACTACGGCCGCCACATGTTGTGGCTGAAGGAGGTGGAGCCCGGTGCCTTCGCCACAGCGAAATCGATCCTCGGCTACCCCCAATATTGGAGCTGGCGGTTTGGCGGCCGGCCGGTATCGGAAGTGTCGTATCTTGGCTGCCACTCGCATTTATGGGCGCCGCGCAAACGCGATTTCAGCTCGCTGGTCGATGCCGAGGGCTGGCGCGGCCAGATGCCCGCCTTCGAGCGTGCCGGCGCGGTGATCGGCGAGCAGCGCTTCGGCCAGGCCGCGAAGCCAGTCGCCATCCATAATGGCGTCCACGACAGCAATGCCGCGCTCCATGCCTACCGCCGGCAGCAGCTCGGGGCGGTGACCGTGGTCTCGACCGGCACCTGGGTGGTCGTGCTCAATCCGGACTGCCCGCTCGACGCACTCGACGGCGAGCGCGACATGCTGGTCAATGTCGATGTCGATGGCGGCCCAGTGCCAACCGTCCGCTTCATGGGCGGGCGCGAATTCGCCACGATCAGCGCCGGCTGGCAGGGCGCAATCGCGCCGTCATCGATACAACGGGTGATCGACGCCGGCATTATGGCGCTGCCGAGCTTCGCGCCCGGCGGCCCGATGCCGCACCGCCGCGGCGAACTGGTCGGGCGTACGCCCAATGCCGAGGAACGCGCGGCCATGGCGCTGCTCTATGTCGCGCTGATGGTCGATCTGTGCCTCGAGCTGATCCATTCGGACAACACAGTGATCGTCGACGGCGGCCTGAACAATGGCGGGCTGCTTGCCGCGTTGCTGGCGCAGTTGCGGCCCGGGCAGGCTTTCCTGCAGGGCGCAACGCTGGAGGGCAGCGCCACCGGTGCTGCCGCACTTGCCTTCGAAAGCGTCGGGCGCGAGTTTGCCACCGAAGCGCCGGAGGCGGTGCATGCGGCAAGTTTCAGCGGCCTTGCCGGCTATCGCAACGACTGGCGCGGCCTTGCCGCCGACCGGGCTGTGGCCAGCGCAGCCGCAGGAGGTGCGCGATGAGCGCCGCCGCCCGGATCGAGACGGTGCGCCAGCCGGTGCTGGAGATGCGCCACATCTCCAAGACGTTCGGTGCGATCCGCGCCTTGCACGATGTGTCGCTGACCGTTCACGCCGGCGAGCTGCACGCGCTGATGGGCGAAAACGGTGCCGGCAAGTCGACGCTGATGAAGGTGCTGTCCGGCGCCTACCGGCCGGACCCCGGCGGCGAAATCCTGATCGACGGCGTGCCGGCCGCGACTGGCGACCCGATCAAGGCGCGCGCCGCCGGCATTGCGGTCATCTATCAGGAGCTGTCGCTGGCGCCTAATCTGTCGGTAGCGCAGAACATTTTTCTCGGCAACGAGCCGCGACGGTTCGGCGTTGTCGACCGCGAGCAGTGCAATCGGCGCGCCAGCGAGATCATCGCGCGGCTCGGCGTGACCTTCTCGGCGCGCAGTCCGGTCGCAAGCCTGTCGCTTGGCGAGCGACAGCTGGTGGAAATCGCCCGCGCACTGTCGACCAATGCGCGCATCATCGTCATGGACGAGCCGACCACGTCGCTGACCTCGCGTGAGACCGACCGGCTGTTCGAGGTGATCGCGACGCTGAAGTCGCAAGGCATCGCCATCATCTACATCAGCCACCGCATGGAAGAGGTCTACCAGCTCGCCGACCGCGTCAGCGTGCTACGCGACAGCGGCTATGTCGGCACGCTCGACCGCGCCGACCTGAACGCCTCGCGCCTGGTATCGATGATGGTCGGGCGCGATCTGTCGACGTTCTACAAGAAGGATCACCGTCCGCCGGACAGCAAGCGCGCCATCGCGCTGTCGGTGCGCGGCATGTCGGACGGCAATCTCATAAAGAATTGTTCCTTCGACCTCCACAAGGGCGAGGTGCTGGCACTGGCCGGCCTGGTCGGCTCGGGCCGCACCGAACTGGCACGGCTGATCTTCGGCGCCGACAGGCACACATCAGGCACGCTGGAGCTCGGCGGCAAACCGATATCCATCGGTTCGCCGAGCGAGGCGCTCGATGCCGGCATCGCCTACCTGACCGAGGACCGCAAGCAACTTGGCCTGTTTCTCGACATGTCGATCTCCGACAATATCAGCATGGGCGTGCTGGCAAAGGACGCGAAGGCCGGCGGTTTGCGCGACTTCACGGCTGCCGAAAAGCGCGCCGCCAAGGCGGTGTCAGACCTCTCCATCCGCACCAGCTCGGTGCAGGCCAATGCCGGCTCGCTGTCGGGCGGCAACCAGCAGAAGGTGCTGCTCGCCCGCCTGCTGGAAACCGAGCCGCAGGTCGTCATCCTCGATGAGCCGACCCGCGGCGTCGATGTCGGGGCGAAGTCGGAAATCTATCGGCTGATCGACAACCTGGCCAAGAAAGGCATCGCCATCCTGATGATCTCCAGCGAACTGCCGGAGGTGATCGGCATCGCCGACCGCGTGCTGGTGATGCGCGACGGAACCATTGCCGGCGAGGTGACGGCGTCGGAGGGCGAGCCGCTGCGGCAGGAAGCGATCATGGAACTTGCAACGGGAGCGGCTCAGCGATGACCGACAAGGTGGCCGACACGATGAAAGCGGACGACCGGGCGGTCGGCAGGAGCAGGAGGTGGCGTACCGCCATCGCCGCACTCGGCATGCTGCCGATCCTGATCCTGCTGGCGGTCGGCTTCCAGTTCATCAATCCGCGCTTTTTCACCCAGACCAATCTGCTGATCGTCATGCAGCAATCGTCGATCAACATCGTGCTGGCCGCCGGCATGACCTTCGTCATCCTGACCGGCGGCATCGACCTGTCCGTCGGCTCGATCCTTGCCGCCTCGGCGATGGTGGCGGTGATGGTGTCGCTGGTGCCCGATTGGGGACTGCTGGGCGTGCCCGCGGCCATTCTCGTCGGGCTCGGTTTCGGCGTCATCAACGGGCTGCTGATCGCCTATATCAAGCTGCCGCCCTTCATCGTCACGCTGGGATCGCTGACCGCCGTGCGCGGCGTCGCCCGCCTGCTCGGCCAGGACACGACGGTGTTCAACGCGGACCTGCCGTTCGACTTCATCGGCAACGGTTCGCTGTTCGGCATTCCGTGGCTGGTAATCATCGCGCTGGCGGTCGTCGTCCTGTCCTGGCTGGTGCTCAAGCGCACCGTGCTCGGCACCTGGATCTACGCCGTCGGCGGCAACGCCGAGGCCGCCAGGCTGACCGGCATCAAGGTGCCGCTGGTGCTGCTCTTCGTCTACGGCGTTTCCGGCCTTCTGGCCGGCCTTGGCGGCGCCATGTCGGCGGCCCGGCTCTATGCCGCCAACGGGCTTCAGCTCGGCCAGTCCTACGAACTCGACGCCATTGCCGCAGTCATCCTCGGCGGCACCAGTTTCGTCGGCGGTGTCGGCTCGATCTGGGGCACGCTGATCGGCGGCCTGATCATCGCCGTGCTGTCCAACGGGCTCATCCTCGCCGGTGTTTCGGACATCTGGCAGTACATCATCAAGGGATTGGTCATCATCGTGGCGGTCGCCCTCGACCGTTACCGGCTCCAGGCAGGAGCAAGAACGTGATGGCCCTTAGTCGCCGGCATCCAACGAGCCGGTTTCATGTGTAACGCACCGTGAGAGGCGCGGGGCATCAGGAGGAAAATAAAACAATGAAGACCATCGCTAAACTGCTCTGCGGCGTCGCCCTTGCGGCCGCCGTCATCGCGCCGGCATCGGCAAAGGATCTGAACAAGGTCGGCATCTCGGTCGGACTGCTCGGCAACCCGTTCTTCGTCGCCACCATCAAGGGCATCGAGGACGCGGCCAAGAAGATCAACCCGAATGTGCAGGTGACATCGGTATCGGCCGACTACGATCTCAACAAGCAGGTATCGCAGGTCGATTCCTTCATCGCTGCCGGTGTCGACGTCATCATGCTCAACGCAGTCGATGCCAAGGCGATCGCGCCGGCGGTGAAGAAGGCGCAGGCGGCCGGCATCGTCGTTGCCGCTTTCGACGTTTCGGCGCCGGGCGCCGACGTCACCGTGATGACCAACAACGTCAAGGCCGGCGAAGAGGCGTGCCAGTATCTGGTCGATAATACCGGCGGCAAGGGCGACTATGTCATCCTCAATGGCCCGGCCTCGTCGTCGATCCTGGAGCGGGTCAAGGGCTGCAAGGACGTGCTGGCAAAGCACCCCGACATCAAGATCCTTTCCGACGACCAGAACGCCGAAGGCTCGCGTGACGGCGGCCTGAAAGTGTTCCAGTCGCTGCTGACGCGTTTCGACAAGATCGACGCGGTCTTCGCCATCAACGATCCGACGGCGATCGGCGCCCAGCTTGCGGCCAAGCAGCTCAACCGCTCGGAGTTCATCTTCACCGCGGTCGACGGTGCACCCGATATCGAGAAGGAACTCGCCTCCGGCACGTCGATGATCAAGGCCTCGGCCTCGCAGGATCCCTATGTGATGGCCGGCCAGTCGCTGACGATGGCGGCTGACCTGCTTGCCGGCAAGAAGCCGGCCGAGCCGACGGTGCTGCTCGACCCGAAGCTGATCACGGCCGACAATTTGCAGGATTACAAGGGCTGGACCGCGGCTCGCTAAGCCTCCCAAGCCTGGTGCGGTCGGGATGACCGGCCGCACCTTTTTTGTCCGAGCAGCGGATTGCCAAAACCGCTTTGGCCTTGGGTCCGCTACTCCTGGAATGACCGGAGACAATCATGTCGCGCATCGGAATCCACTCATTCGTCTGGTCGGCGAGCTCGGCGCAGGGCGACCTCGAGCGGACGCTGGCCAACACCAGGGAAGCCGGCTTCGACCTGATCGAATTCTCCTATCTCGACCCCGCCAATGTCGACATTGACGGCTTGGCCAAGCGGATCGCCGATCTCGGCCTCGGCGTTGCGATCAGCATTGGACTGCCGGCCGACGGCGATATTTCGAGCGCCGACAAAACGATTGCCGCGCACGGCGTCGAAATCCTGGAACGTACGATCGCGCTGACCCGCGATCTCGGCGGCCAGAAGGTTGCCGGCATCCTCAGCACCAGCCACGGCTTGCAGAGCGAGGCGCCGACGCGTGACCAGTGGAACCGCAGCGCCGGCACGCTGGCCGAGGTGGCGGACACGGCAAAATCAGCCGGCGTCACCCTCAACCTCGAAATCGTCAACCGCTTCGAAAGCAATCTGCTCAACACCGCCGCGCAAGGCATGGCCTTCATCGCGGACAGCGGCTCCGACAATATCTTCCTGCATCTCGACAGCTTCCACATGAACATCGAGGAGGCCGATGTCGGCTTGGCCATTCGCAATGCGGTCGGGAAGATCGGCTATGTCCATATCGGCGAGAGCCATCGCGGTTTCCTCGGCACCGGCAATATCGATTTTGCCGCGATATTCGATGCGCTGACCGCCATCGGCTACAGCGACGACCTCAGCTTCGAATCCTTCTCCTCGGAAATCGTCGACGAGAACCTGTCGCGGAAAACCGCGATCTGGCGCAATCTGTGGACCGACAATATGGAGCTGGCCAAACATGCGCGCCGCTTCATTGCGCTCGGACTGGAGACGGCACGGCGCAAGGCCGAGCTTGTTTCCGCAACGCACCCGCAGTTCCGAAATCGATCTGGTTAGGCCAGAGGCGCTATATTAGCCGGCAAAACGCGGCCCAAGTTCCTCGATGCGGCGGATCATCGCCTGGAAATCCTCCAAGATGCGCTGGTGCAAGTGAACCGCCAGTTCCGGGTATTCCTCGAGGATGCGGCGGAACATCTTGCGGCTGAGCCGCAGCACTTCCGAATCGATTTCGGCGGAGGCGCTGGTCAGCCGGTTGGTGTCGGCGATCAGCGCCAGTTCGCTGAGTATGGTGCCGGGGCCGGCGGTGCCGATCGGGATGCGCTCGCCGTCGTGCTCGCGGTAGAGCACGATGCGGCCGCTGACCACGATGTAGGCCGAATCAGCCTCGTCGTCCTCGCGGTAAAGCTTGTGGTCGGCTTTCAACATGGTGGTTTCGGCGCCGAAGGCGAGCAGACGCAGCTGTTCCTGCGTAAAGCCCTCGAAGAGCCTCACGGTGGACAGGATGCGGATGTCGTCATCCAGCGCCATCTAGCTATGTCCCCGAACCGTCAGTCCGACTCCTCCCCTACGAGGCCGATCCAAAACCACCTCCAGCCTCAGGACCGTACCCGAAAAGCGCCCCGCCCGGATCGCTTATTTGAATAATGAAATGTTTAAGGAACCAGCTTGTAGCCGCCGCTTTCTGTCACGAGAATTTCCGCGTTGGAAGGATCGCGCTCGATCTTCTGGCGCAGCCGGTAGACGTGAGTTTCGAGCGTATGCGTGGTGACGCCGGAATTGTAGCCCCAGACTTCCTCCAGCAGCACGTCGCGGGTCACCACCTTCTGGTCGGCACGGTAGAGATATTTGATGATCGAGGCTTCCTTTTCGGTCAGCCGCACCTTGGCGCCGCGCGGGTCGATCAGAAGCTTCTGGCTGGGCTTGAACGTGTAGGGGCCGACCGAGAAAGTGGCGTCCTCGCTCTGTTCGTGCTGGCGCAACTGCGCGCGGATGCGGGCCAGCAGCACGGCAAAACGGAACGGCTTCGTCACATAGTCGTTGGCGCCGGCCTCGAGGCCAAGGATGGTGTCGGAATCGGTATCATGGCCGGTCAGCATGATGATCGGCGCCTTGTAGCCGCCCTTGCGCAATATCTTTACCGCCTCGCGGCCATCCATGTCGGGCAGGCCGACATCCATGATGAGCAGGTCGATGAGCCCGCCACGCGCCGTGGCGACGCCTTTGGCGGCGGTCGCTTCCTGCAGGACATCGAATTCCTCATAAAGCGACAATTGCTCGACAAGGGTGCCGCGCAGGTCGTCATCGTCGTCGACGATCAGAATGGTGCGTGAAGTCATGGATCAATCCGTTGTTTTGAAAAGAGATTTCAGTTGACCGCTGCCTGTTTATGCGGAAGCTGACCGGCACAACAGCCGTTCACAGTGATTTGTTCCGTGGCACGATCATACAAGAAAAAACACGATCGCAATGCAGTCGGCGCAATTTTGCCGAAAGGGCTCACCGTGCTCACCGTGCGCGCGCGCCCCGGCCAACCCAGCCAGGGCTTTCTGCAGGCCGGCAAACTGGTGTTTCCATGTGCGCTGGGGCATGGCGGCATCTCGGCCGGCAAGCGCGAGGGCGACGGCGCCACGCCGCTTGCCTCGATGCGGATATTGTCGGGATATTTTCGCGGCGACCGTTTTGCCGGCGGCCGCCGGACGCCGCTGGCGATGACGCCGATCGGCCGCGACCTCGGCTGGTGCGAAGTGCCTGGGGACCGCAACTACAACCGCCCGGTCAAAATCCCCTATGGCGCCAGCCATGAGCGGATGCTGCGCACCGACGATCTCTATGACGCCTGCCTGGTGCTGGACTGGAACATTGTGCCGCGCCGGCGCGGGCGCGGCAGCGCCATCTTCTTCCACCTGGCGCGCCCCGGCTTCACGCCGACGCAAGGCTGCGTCGCGGTAACGGCCCGCACCATGGCACGGCTGCTGCCGCTGCTGTCGGAGCGGACGGTGGTAAGGGTGGTGAGGTAGTGAATAGTGAATAGTGAGTGGTGAGAAGCGATCGATAGGGACATGTGCAGGCGCACCGCCTAGCTTCCCATTCACCATTCACCATTCACTACTGCCCTATCCGCTTCCTCGGCCTCTGCCAACCGATGTCGAGAAGGCCGAGCCGGCCGAGTTCGCGGTCCATGGCGCGTGCGATGTCCTTGCGTTCGCCGCCGATGTCGCGCAGCTGGCGATCGGAGAGATCCTCGACATTCTCGTAGGGAAGATTGACCGCGATTTTTGCATGCCGAAGCCAGTCAAGCATGGCGCGCAGCCAGGCCGGGCGGAGGATTCCAGAGCGCAAGGCGATGTCAGACATGGTGCAATCCGCTTCTCCGGACATCAAATCCGGTTTGATGTTTCTTCGATGCTCAGAGCATGGCGGATTGAAATTCAAACGGGAAACGAGTAGTTTTTTCTGCATCTTCAAGTTTTGTTTGAGGATTGGAATGCTCGACCGAACCCTCCTCGTCTGGCATTGATGGCGCGCCTGCTGCCTGGAACCGTGCGCTGCGGACGCTGGAGGCAGCGGCGCGGCACCTCAATTTCACCCGCGCCGCCGACGAGCTCGGCCTGACGCCGGCAGCGGTCAGCCATCAGATCAAGGAAATCGAGGATCAGCTCGGCATCGTGCTGTTCACACGCACCAGCCGCACGATCCGGCTGACCGAGGCGGGCGCGGTGCTGTTCGAAGCTTCGACCGATGCGCTCGACCTGCTTGGCCGGGCCGTCTCACGGGCGCAGAAGACGGCGCGCGGATCGGCGCTGCTGAAGGTCACCCTCGATGCGCAATTCGCGACGAAGTGGCTGATGCGGCGCGTCGACGATTTTCGCAAGCAGCATCCGGCAATCGAGCTGCGTTTCGACATCAGTTACGAGGTGCGCGACTTCGATCGCGACGACGTCGATCTCGGCATCCGTTTCGGCACCGGCAAATATCCGGGGCTTCGCTCGCACCGGCTGTTCGAAAACGTCATCATCCCCGTCTGCAGCCCAGCCTTGCTGCGGGGGGGGCCGCGGCTGAAAGAGCCGCGCGACCTGTTTCATCACACGCTGGCCCATATCGAGTGGTCGCGCCAGGGCGTCACCTGGCCGAACTGGAGCATGTGGATGGCGGCGGCGGGCGTCGACGATTTCGACGACAGCCGGACCATCGTGTTCGGCAATTCGACCGATGCCGTCCAGGCCGCGCTCGACGGCAACGCGGTCGCGCTCGCCGATTTCGCCATGGTGGCAAACGACCTTTCGGAAGGTAGGCTGATCCGGCCGTTCGAACTCGGCATCAAGGTCGCGCCCGAATTCGCCTATTTCCTGGTCTATCCGGAGACCGCGGCGAACGATGCGCGCATCGTCGCCTTTCGCGATTGGCTCCTCGAGGAAATCGCCAGGACCCCGACCTGACGGTCAGCCCGCCGCCGCGCCGAACCAGCCGATCACCGCGCCGATGAGAAGCAGCACGCCAAGCCAGTGACCAACATCGATGAGCGTCAGATCCCAGCCGAAACCTTCGTAGCGATGGTTGACCGAAAGCGTGGTGGCGACGAACCCCAGCCAGAGAACGAAGCCGAAGATCACCCCGGCAAGCAGGCTCGGTTCGCCGCCGGTCACGGCGCCGATGATCAGCGACATGACCAGCGCCATGACGAGCTCCGCGACGAAGGAGACGACGAAGGGTAGCATCGATTTGCTCATCGTCGCCGGATCAAGCTTGGCGGCCTTCAGCCACGGCTTGCTCAAGCCCATGTACCAGGCCGCGCCGAACAGCCACGCCACGACGGCGGCGACGATTACCGCCAGCCAATTGATTGCTGAAAAATCCATGGTTCCCTCCGGTCGATTGCGCGATGGAACGCCTGTTCGGCGATGCCGTCAAGCAAGGCGCCAGACGGTGGTGCGCTTGACCTCGGCGTCTTCCAGCGCGCGGGTCACCGCCACTTCGTAGACGGCAAGCGGTTCCAGTCCCGCCCTCGGCAGATAGGAACGGCCGGGATCGCCGACGAGGATGTCGCCGCCGCGCGCCTTCAACGCCGCGAACCACGGCATCAGCCTGTCGGCGAAAGTCTTGTCATAGAAGACGTCGCCGGCCAGCACCACGTCCCAGCCCGCATCGGTGCCGATGCAGTCGCCGACGAGGAATTTTATCTCGGTCCCATTTGCCTCGGCATTGAGGCGGATCGCGGTCGCGCAGAATGGGTCTATATCGGCGGCGATCACCTCGGCAGCTCCGGCCTTCACCGCGGCAATGGCGACAAGGCCGGAGCCGGAGGCGAAGTCCAGCACGCGCTTGCCGCGCACCGCCGCCGGATTGTCGAGGATGTAGCGGGCAAGGCCTTGGCCGCCGGCCCAGGCAAAAGCCCAGAAGGGCGGCGGCAGGCCGATTTCGGTCAGCTCGTCCTCGGTCCGCCGCCACAGTTCGTGCGCCTCGTCGGCCAGGTGCAGGCGGATCTCCGGCACATGTGGCGGCGCCATCAGCGCCGTGTTGTCGAGGATGAATTTCCTGGCGCTGTCCGGCGTCAGCGCCGTCATGGCGCCGGCGTCAGGCCGCCCATGCGGCAAACCTCTTGCCATTCGGCCGGCGTCACCGGCTGCACAGACAGCCGCCCGAGCCGCACCAGCGCCATGTCGGCCAGCTTTTGATTGGCCTTGGCTTGCTCCAGCGTCACCGGCTTCGGCATGGCCTTGAAGGCGCGGATGTCGACGCACTCCCAGCGGGGATCGTCGGTGGTGCTGTCCTGATGGGCCAGAGCGCAGACTTCGGCGATGCCGACGATGTCGAGCCCGTCATTGGAATGGTAGAAGAAGCCGAGATCGCCGATCTGCATCGCCTTCATGTTGTTGCGCGCCGCATAATTGCGCACGCCGTCCCATTGCGTGCCGGCCTTGCCCTTGGCCTTGAGGTCCTCGAAGGAGAAGACCGAAGGTTCGGATTTGAACAGCCAGTAGTTCATTGTGTTGCTCCTCCTCAGGTGCCGCCGCGACTAAAAGCGCGTCGCGTTCGACCGGCCTCATGCGACGCGCTTTAGGTTCTTGTTGTATGCATGTCGTTATCACAAAACCGCTGCACACTTTTGCGCGACATGCATCAGATATCCGTCGGCTTGTTGAAGCTCCAGTTCCACTGGCGGATTTCGACGCTTTCGAACAGCCCTGCCTTGGTATAGGGATCGGCCGCCGACAGGGCTTTTGCCGCAGCCAGATCGGGCGCCTCGACAACGGCGAGAGTGCCGTTCGGCTTGCCGTCGGCGTCGAGGAACGGGCCGGCGAAGGCCAATTTCTTGTCGCCGTTCAGCCCTTCCAGGAAGGCAAGGTGCTTGGGCCGCGTATCGAGCCGCACCTGCAGCCTTCCTGGCTTGTCCTTGCAAATCAACGCAAACAGCATCTTTCCATCTCCGCAATCGTTCGCGATTACATGTCGGTTTCGGTCTTGAGTGGCCTTGTCATCAACGCCGACACAGCCTGGTCTATGGTTATGGTGCCGTCCAGTATGGCGGCGACGGCGGCGATGATCGGCGCGTCGATCCGGCGCTCGCCGGCGATGCGGGCGGCGATTGCCGCCGTCGGCACGCCTTCGGCCAAAGGCAGGCCGGCAAGCGGCTTGCCTTGCCCCAGCGCCAGCCCATAGGCGAAATTGCGCGACTGCGCGGACGAGCAGGTGAGCAGCAGGTCGCCGAGGCCGGAAAGCCCCATCAGCGTCTCCGGCCTGGCGCCAAAGGCGGCGCCGATGCGGCGCAATTCGACGAAGCCGCGCGTCACCATCGCCGCCTGGGCGCTGGCACCGAGCCCGGCGCCGGTGACGGCACCCGCGGCAATGGCAAAGACGTTCTTCAGCGCGCCGCCGATCTCGACGCCGATTAGATCGTCGCTCGAATAACAGCGCAGATTTTCCGCCGAAAAGCGGGCGGCAAGGTCGGTGGCCAGAGCCTCGTCGCGGGCGGCGACCACGACGGCCGTCGGCAAGCCCCTGGCGACGTCGGTGGCAAAGCTTGGGCCGGACAAAGCGGCGACCGGATTTGCCGGCAGTATTTCCTCGGTGATGGACGATAGCAGCGCGCCGGTGTCGCGCTCGATGCCCTTGGCGCAGAGGACCAGCGGGACGCCTTTCGGCATATGGCTGGACGCGGCCGTCAGCATAATCCGCAACGATTGCGCCGGCGCTACCGCCAGAACGCAGTCGGCACCGTCGAGCGCCGCCTCGATGTCGCTCGTCGCCACGATGCCGGGATCGAGCGCGATGCCCGGCAGATAGCGCGGATTTTCGCCACGGTCGACCGCCGCGACGGTCTCCGGGTCGCGCGCATAGAGGCGGACGAAATGACCGGCGCGCAGCGTGGCCAGCGCCAGCGCCGTGCCCCAGGCGCCGCCGCCGAGCACGGCGACGCGCCAGCCGCTTGGCGCCTTGTGCTCGCTGCCGGTCATGCCTTGGCCCCACGCCGGCCCGAGCCGACCATCGGGGCCGAGACGCTGTCCAGCGGCCAGCGCGAGCGCGGCACGAAATCGGCGGCGTTTTCACCTGATATGCCGGCGCGCAAGCGCTCGATGCCGGCCCAGGCGATCATCGCCGCATTGTCGGTGCAGAGGTTAAGCGGCGGCGCGACGAAGCTGAACCCGGCCTGCTCGCACAGGCCCTGCAATGTCGCCTTGATGGTCCGATTGGCGGCCACGCCGCCGGCGACAACCAATGCAGGCTCGGCCTTGTCCGGGAATTGCTGACGGAACCGGGTCAGCGCCCGCGCAACACGGTCGCCCAGCGCATCCGCCACCGCCGCCTGGAACGAGGCGCAGATATCGGCAACATCCTGGTCGCTCAGCGGGGCGATCGCGGTGGCTGCCTGGCGGACCGCGGTCTTGAGGCCGGAGAAGGAAAAATCGGGCTGCACAGAGCCCTTCATCGGGCGCGGAAAGGCGAAACCCGTCGCGTCACCGGATGCCGCCGCCTTCTCGACATTCGGTCCGCCCGGATAGGGCAGGCCGAGCATCTTGGCCGTCTTGTCGAAGGCCTCGCCAAGCGCGTCATCGATCGTCGTCGCCCAGCGCTGGTAGTCGCCGACGCCGCGCACGGCGACGATCTGGGTATGGCCGCCGGAGACCAGCAGCAAGAGGTAGGGAAAGTCGAGCCCGTCGGTCAACCTGGCCGTCAGCGCGTGGCCTTCGAGATGGTTGATGGCGATCAGCGGTTTTTTTGCTGCCGCGGCGATTGCTTTGGCCGTCATCAGGCCGACGATCAGCCCGCCGACAAGACCGGGACCGGCGGTGGCGGCAATCGCATCGATATCGGCGAGGTCGACGCCGGAATCGGCGAGCGCTGCCTCGATGATGCCGTCGAGCGCCTCGACATGGGCGCGCGCGGCGATCTCCGGCACGACGCCGCCGAAAGCAGCATGCTCCTCGATCTGGCTGAGCACGATGTTCGACAGGATTTGCGGCGTGCTGCGACCGTCCAGCGCCACCACACTGGCGGCGGTCTCGTCGCAACTCGTCTCGATGCCCAGAACGCGGATCAATTCGTCGCTGTCCAAAAATCGTACAGATTGTACTGTCGGCCTTTCCCCGATAGGAGAAAACCCGAAAACCTGCCGGGGGTTATCACGGACGGCGCGTCATGCAAACAACCTTGAAAATCGGAACACGCGGCAGCCCGCTGGCGCTGGCGCAGGCGCATGAAACGCAGGCGCGACTGATGGCGGCGCATGGCATGCCGGCGGAAGCTTTCGAGGTGGTCGTCATCTCGACCAGCGGCGACCGCATCCAGGACCGGCCGCTGTCGGAAGCCGGCGGCAAGGGCCTGTTCACCAAGGAGATCGAGGAGGCGCTGCTGGCGCGCCGCATCGACATCGCCGTGCATTCGTCGAAGGACATGCCGACGCTGTTGCCCGAGGGGCTGGACCTGTCCGCGTTCCTGCCGCGCGAGGACGCGCGCGATGCCTTCATCGGCAAGGCGGCGCGAACGATTGCCGGCCTGCCGCAAGGCGCCAGGGTCGGTTCGTCGTCGCTGCGGCGCCAGGCGCTGATCCGGCGGATGCGGCCGGACGTCGAAGTGGTGATGTTTCGCGGCAATGTGCAGACGCGGCTGCGCAAGCTCGACGACGGCATCGCCGATGGCACCATCCTCGCCTATGCCGGGCTGAAGCGGCTCGGGCTCGAAGACGTCGTCACCGACCTGATGCCGCTCGAGGTCTTTCCGCCGGCGCCGGGGCAAGGCGCGATCTGCATCGAAAGCCGCATCGGAGACCGCGACGTGGAACAGATGCTGGCAGCGATCCACGACGGGCCGACCGGCGAGGCGCTGGCCTGCGAGCGCGCCTTCCTGGCGGCGCTCGACGGGTCCTGCCGCACGCCGATCGCCGGACATGCGACGATATCGGGCGGAACGGTTTCCTTTGCCGGGCTGATCATCTCGCCCGATGGCACGCAGTCGCATGAAGTCAGGCTGCAAGGGCCGGCGCAGGAGGCGGCGCGCATTGGCGCGGAAGCCGCGGCGACCGTTCGGGCCAAGGCCGGCGAAACATTCTTCGATGGCTGGACCTGACATGCTCCGCGTCCTTGTGACGAGGCCCGAACCGGGCGCGTCGCGCACGGGGCGCCGGCTTGCGGATGCCGGCTTTCAGCCGATCCTGCTGCCATTGACCGGAACCGTGGCGCTGCCGGTCGATGCCGGCGCGCCCGCTGACGCCGCGGCGGTCGCGGTCACCAGCGCCAATGCCGTTCGCCATGCGCCGAAAGAGGTCATCGCGGCGCTCGCCGGCTTGCCGTGCCACGCCGTCGGCAGGAAGACGGCGGAAGCCGCCCGCGCTGCCGGGTTTCTGTCGGTCAGCGAAGGCCCCGGCAATGCCGAGGCGCTGGCCGATGCGCTTGCTGGCGGTTACGCGGGGCAGACGATCGTCTATCTCTGCGGGCGGGTGCGATTTCCCGACTTCGAGGAAGGGCTGTTGGCGTCGGGCGTTCAGGTCCGCGCCGTCGAGAGCTACGACACCGTTGTCCTGGATTACTCCGACGAGGCCGTTCTTGCGCGCCTGTCCGCCCGGCCGGTCGAGGCGGTGCTGCTCTATTCGGCCAAGGCGGCCACCGCTATGCAGGCCCTGGCTAGCCGGCCGGTGCTGCGCGGTGTTTTTGAAAAAACGCGCTTTTTCGGATTATCGGGGCGCATCGCCGCGGCCTTGGGCGATGTCGCCGAGATCCGGATTGCGCCTGAGCCCAGCGAGGACGCGCTGCTGGGACTTTTGCAGGCGTCGCGCTGACCGGCATCCGCCGCTGCTCTGTGCCAGCTTGTTCCAAACGTTGGCGCCGCCCCTCACCTGCCTGCCGGCATCCTCTCCCGTATAGTGACGGGGAGAGGGTGCCTTCGCCGAGGATTTCGCCAACCTCCAGCGTTGCAGAAGAAGCGTCGAGACTCGTGACAGCCCTTCTCCCCGTCACTATACGGGGAGAAGTGCCCGGCAGGGCGATGAGGGGCAGTGCCAACGTGGATGACTGCTCTCGGGCACATTTTGTTCTTGCTTTGTGCCGGCAGCTATGCTACTAATTTCGCTACGGTGTTAATTGGCTCCAACGACCCGCCCGCCGAGGCGGGTTTTTTGTGTGCCGAGCATGGGCCTTGGCTTGAAACGTGGATTCGGCCCTGCGGCGTTTTGCCAAAACTGAACTCCAAGCCGTGGCGTCATCACGCCGCCCCTTTTCACCGCTTGGTGATGTGCTAGACCCTTCAAACCATCCCGAAGCGAATTTTGCGGAGCCCGAGCATGGTCAAGACGCCGAAGATGCGGCATTCCAAGAGCCGCCGTGAGCCGGTGACCATCGAGCTTGAGCCTGGCGCCGTCTCGCGAGTCGCCGACGAACAGGATGCCGTGACCTCGCAGACCGACGAGGCGCGGGCCGAGGAAGCGGCGAACGCCTCGCAGCCGGAACCACCTGAAGAGCCGGTGCATGCGGACCAGACCGATCTCGAGCCATGGGAACATGCCGATGCAGCCGCGCCGGCCGGCACGCAAGAGCCGGCGGACGCCGGCGTCGATTTTGCCAGGGAAGCGGAAACCCCTTATCCCGCCGGTTCGGATGCGCCGGCCGGGCGCTCCACGGTTTCCGACTACAGTTTCGAAGATGCATCCAGCGGAACCGGGGCCAACGAACCGGGGATCCCAGGTTCCGGCGAGAAGACAGCTGAGACGAGGGACGACCATATGGCAGCGCAGCCGAAGCGAAGCGGCATCAACGGCATCGCCGCCGGTATTATCGGCGGCGTCATCGCCCTCGCCGCGGCCGGCGGGCTGCAATTTGCCGGCCTGCTCGGTGCGCCGGGGTCGGGCGGCGTGTCGCTCGACGCGGTCAAGGGTGAGATCGTTTCGCTGAAACGCGAGGTCGCGGACCTCAGACAGGCCGGCGCCAACAATGACGCATCGGCCAAGGTGGACGGGCTGTCGTCGGCGCTGGATCAGGTAAGGGCGGACGTTGCGACGTTGAAGTCGGCCGTCGAGCAAGGCGGTGCCGGCGGCAATGCCGGCCTGGCAGCACTTGGCGACAAGGTAAGGCAGATCGAGACGGCGGTTGCGGCCCTCGGCAAGGCCGGCGGTAGGGCGCCGGTCGATCTCGGCCCGCTCAACGAAAGGCTGGCCGCGCTCGATGCGCTGGTTAAATCGGCCGGCGAGACGACAAAGGCGCAGGACAGCCGGCTTGCGGCCCTGGAACAGTCGGTTTCACAGATCTCCGGCAAGGTCGATGCACAGGCTTCGCAGCCGAAGATCGCACTGGCCATTGCCGCTTCGGCGCTCAAGGCAGCGCTCGACCGTGGTGCACCGTTCGCCGCCGAGCTCGAAACCTTTGCCGCGATCTCACCCGATGCACCCGAGATCGCGACGTTGCGCACCTATGCCGAAAAGGGCGTCCCGATGCGCTCCGAGATCGCCGCCGAAGCGGACGGCGCCGCCAACGCGATGGTCGCTGCCGCGACGCCCATCGACCAGAATGCCGGCATCCTGCAGAAGCTGCTGTCCAGCGCCGAATCGCTGGTCAAGGTCAGGCCGATCGGCGCCGTCGAAGGCACCGGCGTTCCGGAAACCGTCGCGCGCATGGAGGTCGCGGTCAACCAGGGCGACTACGCCAAGGCGCTCAGCGAATACGAAACCCTGCCTGAGGCGGCCAAGGCCGCCGGCGCCGACTTTGCCGGCAAGCTGAAAGCGCGGATGGAGGTCGAGACGCAGATCGATTCGCTCATCGCCGGCGCAATGAAGGCGTGAGGAACCCAATGATCCGCATCCTCGCCTTCCTTGCCGCCGTCTTTGCGCTCGGGCTCGGCTTCGCCTGGCTGGCCGACCGGCCGGGCGAAATGCTCGTCACCTTCAACGGCTATCAATACCAGGTCAGCCTGATGGTCGCGGCGGTGGCGGTCGTTGCCGTGGTTGCCGCGGTGATGATCGTCTGGTGGCTGGTCAAGGCGCTGTGGAACAGCCCCTATACGATCTCGCGCTATTTCCGCGTGCGTCGCCGCGACCGCGGCTACCAGGCGCTGTCGACCGGGATGATCGCCGCCGGCGCCGGTGACGGCGCGCTCGCCCGCAAGAAGACCAAGGAAGCGGCAAAGCTGATCCGCTCCGATCAGGAGCCACTGATCCAGCTGCTCGACGCGCAGGCCTCGCTGCTCGAAGGCGACCATGAAGGCGCCCGCGAAAAGTTCGAGACCATGCTCGATGATCCCGAAATGCGGCTGCTCGGCCTGCGCGGGCTTTATCTCGAGGCCGAGCGGCTCGGCGACCGCAACGCAGCCCGCCACTATGCCGGCCGTGCCGCGGCGGTGGCGCCGCAACTGGCCTGGGCGGCCGAATCGACGCTGGAAGACCTGACCGGACGCGGCGACTGGGATGGCGCGCTGAAACTGGTCGACGCCCAGAAGTCGACCCGGCAGATCGAGCGTGACGCCGCCAACCGGCGCCGCGCCGTGCTGCTGACCGCCAAGGCGCAGGCGCTGATCGACAGCGATGCCAATGCCGCAAGGGCGGCGGCGCTCGAAGCCAACCGGCTGCGGCCGGATTTTGCACCGGCGGCGGTCGTCGCGGCGAAATTGCTGTTTAGGCAGAACGACGTGCGCAAAGGCTCGAAAATCCTCGAGGCGGCGTGGAAGGCCGAGCCCCATCCGGAGATCGCCGAGCTCTACACCCATGCCAGGCCGGGCGATGCCGTGCTCGACCGGCTGAACCGGGCAAAGAAGCTGCAGGAGCTGAAGAAGAACCATGCCGAGTCCTCGCTTGCCGTGGCGCGGGCCGCGCTAGATGCGCAGGAGTTTTCAACCGCCCGCCGGGAGGCTGAAGCCGCCATCCGCATCGATCGCCGCGAAGGCGCTTATCTGCTGCTGGCCGATATCGAGGAGGCCGAAACCGCCGACCAGGGCAAGGTGCGGCAGTTGCTGTCGAAAGCGGTGAGAGCGCCGCGCGACCCGGCCTGGGTCGCCGACGGCGTCGTCTCCGAGCGCTGGGCTCCGATATCGCCGATCACCGGCAGGCTCGACGCATTCGAATGGCGGGCGCCGATGGAGCGGCTCGGACAGTTGATCGACGGTCATGAGGATACGCCGGAGGCGCCGGTGCCGGCCATCGCGGCTCCAGCCAGGCCGGTACAGGAAAGAGCCGGGACGATCGAGCACACGGCGGAGACACCGGGCACAGCGACCGAGGAGAAGACGGACGACCGTGCCGGCGAGGATCATGTGACACCAATCACCGCGGCGGCGTTTGCCCAGGTGCCGGAAGATGCCGAGGCCGTCGAGCCGGCGCAGGAGCTGACGCGGCTGCCCGACGACCCCGGCGTCGATCCAGACGACGCGGCGGATAAATCGACGCGCCGGTTTCGTTTGTTCTGATCAGGGTCGAGTGGACCCGGGCTTATTGGGAATGATTTGATGTTCGAACGCGTTTTGTCGTTTCTAAGGGATCTGCCGTCCGGTGGTGGCGCCAGCCCCAGCGCCGACGATCCGCGCATTGCCGCGTCCGCCCTGCTTTTCCACGTGATGAACGCCGACGGGGTGCGCCAGGATACCGAATGGGAACGGTTCAAGAAGGTGCTGGCGGAAAGCTACTCGATCAGCGGCGACGAACTCGACGCGTTGGCGGCTGCCGGCGAGCGGGCCGACAATGAGGCGATCGACCTCTACGCTTTCACCAGCGTGCTCAAGCGCCATCTCGACGCCGAGGCGCGAAAGGCCTTCATCGGCCTGATGTGGGAGATCGTCTATGCCGATGGCGAGCTGCACGAACTCGAGGACAATACCGTGTGGCGGGTCGCCGAGCTGATCGGCGTCGAACGTCGCGACCGTGTCGAGGCGCGTCTCAAAGCGGCCGCCGCGGCTCCTGGTGCCGCCGGAACCTCAAGCGACGAATAGACAGGATCCCGCCTTCCAATGCCGCCCAAGCCAAGTCCGAGACCAAAGATCCTGATCGTGCTGCATCAGGAGCATTCGAGCCCCGGACGGGTCGGCCATATGCTTATCGAGGAAGGCTTCGACCTCGACATCCGCCGACCGCCGCTCGGCGAGGCCTTGCCGCAGACGCTGGATGGCCATGCCGGCGCCGTGGTGTTCGGCGGGCCGATGAGCGCCAATGACGGCGACGAGTTCGTCCGCCGCGAGACCGACTGGCTCAAAATTCCGCTCAACGAGAACCGGCCGCTGCTTGGCATCTGCCTCGGCGCGCAAATGCTGGTCAAGCATCTTGGCGGCAGGGTCGAGGGCCATGGCGAGGGCCTCGTCGAAATCGGCTGGTATCCGCTGAAGGCGACCGAAGCGGGCAGCAGGCTGATGCATTGGCCGGAGATGGTCTATCAGTTCCATCGCGAAGGGTTTTCGCTGCCGAAGGACGCGACGCTTTTGGCGACGGCCGAAACCTATCCCAACCAGGCCTTCCGCTATGGCGACAATGCCTGGGGCATCCAGTTCCATGGCGAATTGACCCGGGCGATGATGCAGCGCTGGGTGGTGCGCGGCGCGCACCGCTTCGAACTGCCCGGCGCGCAGCCCGGCCGAGACCATCTCGGCGGCCGGCTGATCTGGGACATGCACCTCAAGCGCTGGCTCGGCGAGTTCCTGCCGATGATTTTCAGCAAGCCGGCGCTGCGGTAATCAGTTTCGCCCCCTGAGATGACGCACCTTGCGCAGCTGCGGGAACAGCACCGCCCATAGGCCGGCAACAGCGATCGCCCCGACACCCCCGACCACCACGGCCGGAACCGTGCCGATCAACGCCGCCATGGTACCGGCGCGGAATTCGCCGAGCTCATTGGAAGCGCCGACAAACACCTGGTTGACAGCGTTGACGCGGCCGCGAACGTCGTCCGGCGTCCACAGCTGGATCAGCGTCTCGCGGATATAGACGCTGAACATGTCGGTGGCGCCGAGCAGCGCAAGGGACGCAATCGACAGCCAGGTGATGGTCGAGAGGCCGAACAGGACCGTGAACGCGCCGAACAGCGCGACGAAGCCGAGCATGACAAGGCCGGCATGGTTGCGGATCGGGTGCCCGGCCAGCCAGATGGCGACGCAGATGGCGCCGACGCCGGGCGCCGAGCGCAACAGGCCGAGCCCCCATGGGCCGAGTTCGAGGATATCGCGCGCGTAGACCGGCAGCAGCGCCGAGGCGCCGGACAGGAGCACCGCAAACAGATCGAGCGAAATCGCGCCGAGCACGATCTTTTCGCTCCAGATATAGCCGAAGCCGGCGAACAGGGTCTGTACCGTCGGCCTGTCGGTCCGGCTGCGCTGGGCAGGCTTCGGGATGGTGAAGATCAGCACGGCGGCAACCAGCATCAGCACGGCGGCGGTGGTGTAGGCGGCTTCGGCTGAAAGCCCGTAGAGCAGGCCGCCGGCGACCGGCCCGACGATGGTTGCCGTCTGCCAGGCGGACGAGTTCCAGGCGATGGCGTTGGCGAAATCCTCGGGCGGCACCAGATTGGCGAACAGCGATGAGGAGGCCGGCCCGAAGAAGGCGCGCGCGATGCCGAACATGGCGAGCACGATGAAGACCGGCATCGGCCCGGAGAGGCCGCGCAGCGTCAGCAGCAGGAGGGCCAAGGCGCAGCCCGCCTCGACCAGCACCGCCAGCGCCATGATCAGCCGGCGCCCGAAACGATCGGCAACGTCGCCGGTGACCAGCACCAGCAGCAGCGAAGGCAGGAATTGGACGATGCCGACAAGGCCGAGGTCGAACGGGTCGCGGGTGAGATCGTAGATCTGCCAGCCGACGGCGACCGACACGATCTGGGTGGAGAATGTCGAGAGGAAGCGCGCCGCCCAGTAGCTCAGGAACGGCCGGTGGCGAAAGGCGGCATAGCGCTGGTCGAATGGTACTTGGGATTCTGTGGTCATGGAATAAGGCCCCGTGGCGGCGATGTCGGCCGGCGGGGCACTTCCACGATGGGCGCTGGTCCGGCCAAAAGAGCCTTTAGCGCAGTTCGGCCGGAGGCGCGCGCAAAAATCCGGCGTGGATCAACAATTTCGTCCTGGCAGATAACAAGCGCATGGCAAATTGCAAACCTTCGAGACTAGCCGAAACACCTCTCGCTTCGTCATCCCAGGGCGGAGCAAGGAGCGAAGCGACGCGGCGCAGACCCTGGGATCCATGCCGTTACCTCAGTCGAAGAATGCAACGGTTCAGAACGGCACTTGTATCCGCAACTGTGCCAGCTACCCTTCAACCATGATCGGCTATGCCTATATGACCGCAAGCCAGAAGCGCGGCACGATCTATATCGGCGTCACCAACGATCTCGGCCGCCGCATGCCGGAGCACAAGACCGGCCAAGGCTCGCGCTTCACCAGCCGTTACGGCGTGCAGCGTCTGGTCTGGTACGAGGAACATTTCGACATTCGCGACGCCATCCAGCGCGAGAAGTCGCTGAAGCGCTGGCCACGCCAGTGGAAGATCGAGCTGATCGAGAAGACCAACCCTGAGTGGTTCGAGCTTTTTCGCGGAATGGGGTGGTAGCGTACGGTTCTGGTCCGCAGGCGCACTGCCGCGAGGTAACGGCATGGATCCCAGGGTCTGCGCCGCGTCGCTTCGCTCCTTGCTCCGCCCTGGGATGACGAAGTGGAGGGGTGTTCGGCCAATCTCGAAAGCTTGTAATTCGCCATCAATCGTCGTCCGATACACCGGACGCGCTGCCACTCTCCGATATCAGCGATTAGCCTTCAGCCATCCTACCTTCGTCCTAGGGCGGAGCAAGGAGCGAAGCGACGCGGCGCAGACCCTAGGATGTCATGCCGTTAGCTTCGAGCGTCGCAGCTTCCGCTGAACACCAACAGACCCGACCAGCAGAACGCGTTCAATGTGCATCCCGCTCGATCCAATG
This sequence comes from Mesorhizobium sp. M0522, assembly GCF_040321085.1. Taxonomy (NCBI): domain Bacteria; kingdom Pseudomonadati; phylum Pseudomonadota; class Alphaproteobacteria; order Hyphomicrobiales; family Phyllobacteriaceae; genus Mesorhizobium; species Mesorhizobium sp. M0522. Next base: position 93,891 of record NZ_JAMYQW010000009.1, on the reverse strand, counting down.
ATATCAAGCCGTCGCCTTGGCCTTCTTGCCCCGGCCCTTGACGGGCGCGGGCGGGGCTTTGCGGCCGAGGCCGATCGCCTTGGCCAGCTGCGAACGCGAGGCCGCGTAGTTGGGGGCGACCATCGGGTAGTCCGACGGCAGGCCCCATTTGGCACGATAGGCGTCGGGCGTCAGCCCGAAATGAACGCCGATATGGCGCTTCAAGGATTTGAACTTCTTGCCGTCCTCGAGACAGATGATGTAGTCCGGCGTCACCGATTTCTTGGGATTGACGGCAGGCGTCAGCGGCGCGGCGACCGGCACAGCCGGTTGCCCGAGGCCGCCTATGGCAGCGCTGACGCTGGCGATGAGATCGCCGAGGCCGGAAGCCGGCAAGCGGTTCTTCTCGACATAGGCGGACACGATATGGGCGGTCAGCTCGAGCAGGTCGATATTTTTGCGAGCGTTGTTGCTGTCGTCGGTCAATCTATTTCTCCGTCCGTGGGGGTCGCAGAAATTCCTAGTCGGCAAATCTGCGCAATGCAATGACGCCGCACCACGTCACACATTATTTTGAATAATAATACTAACGGCAGCGCGGGATTAACAACCCTGAGCCGGTGCTCGATAATATCAGACAATCAGCAATATCAAATAATCAGGGATTTGTCGCGCCATAGTCGAAATCCGCCCTCGAAGGCGCGTGTGTTGTCGCCGCGTCTGCAATCGGCGGGCAAGTCGGTGAGTTCGTCGACATTGCCGCCGCCGATGACCACGTAATCCGGCTGCATGGCGGCGCGAAGCCGGTCGACCACGTCGAAGACGTGTTTGCGCCATTTCTTCTTGCCGCGCTTTTGCAGGCCGCGTTCGCCGACATAGTCTTCGAAACTGCCGCGCTTCTTGTAGGGAAGATGGGCAAGCTCCATCGGCTGGGCAACGTTATCAACGATCATCGCGGCCCCCAGGCCGGTGCCGAGGCCAAGGAACAGCATGCGGCCGCCCTCATAACTGCCGATGGCCTGCATGAGCGCATCGTTAACGACCTTGACCGGTTTGCCGAACTCGGCGGCGAAATCGCAGCCGACCCAGCCCTTGCCGAGATTAGCGGGTTCGGTCAGCGGCCGGTTGTGGTGCACGGGGCCCGGATAGCCCATCGAGACGACATCGTAGTGCAGCCCTTCGGCGAGCGCCTTCACCGCCGCGACCATCTGCTGCGGCGTAAGCTCCGGTCCGGAAGCGGTCTTGCGCTCGTCGCCGCCGGCGCTGGTGCGGATCTTGACGTGCGAGCCGCCGATATCGATCGCAAGCACGATCTTTTCTTCCTCCGATGCCGGTTGCCTCACTGCCTTGGCCATCGCTTTCGCCTCCCAGAAATCATTTCGCCGGATTGATCCAGCCGTTCGGCGGCCCGAATCCAGCCATGGCTTCGGCCGGCCCCCATGTCTTTGGCGCGTAGACAGGGGGCGGCGTGGTGTCGCCGAGCACCGGGCCGACGATTCGCCAGGCGAGCTCGCTGGCGTCCTGGCGGGTGAACAGCTGGCCGTTGCCGTTCATGGCGTCGCCGATCAACCGCTCGTAAGGCGGCATGTCGCCCTTCGAATCGTCCAGCGCGGTGAGCTCGACCTGTTCGCCGACCATGTCATCGCCGGGCGCCTTGCGCCGGGCGCCGATCGAGATCGCCACCTGAGGATCGATGCGGAAGCGCACGTGATTGCAGTCGCCGGGCGTGATCGGATCGAAGACGTCGAGCGGCGGCCGCTTCAGCCGCACGATGACCTCGGTGGCGTGCACCGGCAGGGATTTGCCGGCGCGAATGAAGAACGGCACATCCTGCCAGCGCCAGGTATCGACGAAAAAGCGCACCGCCGCGAAGGTCTCGACCGGCGAGTTCGGCGCCACGCCCGGCTCCTTGAGATAGCCGTCGAACTGGCCGCGCACCACATCGTCCCTGGTCAGCGTCCGGATCGCCCGCAGGACCTGCACCTTCTCGTCGATGAGATCGTCGGCCGAGCGGCCGACCGGCGGTTCCATGGCGAGCAGCAAGAGGATGTTGAGCAGATGGTTTGCGATGACGTCGCGAATGCAGCCGACCTCGTCATAGAAGCGGCCGCGGCCCTCGACGCCGAAATCCTCGGCCATGGTGATCTGCACGCTCTCGACGTAATTGCGGTTCCAGATCGGCTCGAGGAAGGAATTGGCGAAGCGGAAATAGAGCAGGTTCTGGATCGCCTCCTTGCCGAGATAATGGTCGATGCGGAAGATCGACTTCTCGTCGAAGACCAGATGCAGCACCCGGTTCAGCCAGCGCGCCGATTGCAGATCGTGGCCGAACGGCTTTTCCACCATCAGGCGCGCGCCCTGGGCGGCGCCCGACTGCTCCAGCCCCTGGACGACCACCTCGAACATCGCCGGCGGCACCGCCAGATAGTGCAGCGGCCGCTCAGCGCTGCCGAGCGCGGTCTTCAGCTTCTCGAAGGTCGCAGGCGCCCGATAGTCGCCGCTGACATAGCGCAGCAGCGATGCAAGCCTGGCAAAGATCTTGTCGTCGATGCTGCCCAAGGCGTTGACGATGCCGTCGCGGGCGCGCGCCTGCAGCTTGGCGAGGTCCCAGGGATCGAAGGCGACGCCGATCACCGGCTCGTTCAGCGTCCCTTTGGCCACCATGGCGTAAAGGGCGGGGAAGATCTTCTTGTGGGCGAGATCGCCGGTGGCGCCGAAAAGCACCAGCATGTCCGATCGTTCCGGGCTCATGGGCGTGCCTCCCTGTCGCCCGTCACGAGCCGGCTTTGGGTTTTTCGACATGGCCGCCAAAGGCATAGCGCATGGCGGACAGAAGCTTGTCGGCGAATTCGGATTCGCCTTGCGAGGAGAACCTGTCGAACAGCGCCGAGGACAGCACCGGCGCCGGCACGCCGGTGTCGATCGCCGCCTTCAGCGTCCAGCGGCCTTCGCCGGAATCCGAGACCCGCCCGCCGAACTGCGTCAACGACGAATCGGCCTTCAGTACGCCGGCCGTCAGGTCGAGCAGCCACGAGCCGATGACGCTGCCGTGCCGCCAGACCTCGGCCACTTCAGCGATGTCGATGTCGAACTGGTAATATTGCGGGTTTTCCAGCGGGCTGGTTTCGGCGTCGACGGTGCGCTGCCGTTTGCCGGCATTCGCCGACTTCAGGATGTTCATGCCTTCGGCATAGGCGGCCATGACGCCATATTCGATGCCGTTATGGACCATCTTGACGAAATGGCCGGCGCCGCTTGGTCCGCAGTGGAGATAGCCGAAGGGAGCGGTTCCGGCATCCTTGCCAGGGGCGGGCGAAGCGGCGTCGGCGCCCGGCGCCAGCGTTGCGAAGACCGGATCGAGATGCTGGACCGCGCTGTCGGGGCCGCCGATCATCAGGCAGTAGCCGCGCTCGAGGCCCCAGACGCCGCCGCTGGTGCCGACATCGACATAGCTCAAGCCTTTCAAGGCGAGGCGCGCGGCGTGGTCGACGGCCTCGTGATAATAGGAATTGCCGCCGTCTATGATGATGTCGCCCGGCTCCATCAGGGCAGCCACCTGGTCGACGATCTTGCCGGTGATCGCCGCAGGCAGCATCAGCCAGGCGCTGCGCGGCTTCGCCAGCTTGCCGACGAACTCCTCCATCGAGGCGGCTCCGACCGCGCCGGCGCTCACAAGCGCGGCGACGCTCGCCGGGTTAATATCGTAGACGACGCATTCGTGGCCATCACGCAGCAGGCGCCGAACCATGTTGGCGCCCATCCGGCCCAGTCCCATCATTCCTATCTGCATGGTCTCGTCCTGCCTTACTTGAGGGATCGATGATCTAGTGGCGCTGTGATTGAAGCATGATCTTTTCCGAAAACCGGTCTCCACTTTGCGGGATCATGCTCTATCCGGTATCGCCGATGCCGACAGAAAAGTCAGCATTCTCCCAATGGCCGCTATCGGGCCAGAAGAAAGTGAAGACAATGCTATTGCCCGGGCTATTGCCCGGAGCAATCTCGGCAACCGGCAATTCCGCAAGATGGATGCCGAAAGCATTCGCGGTGGTCTCGGTGTCATGGACGGTTGCCCAATTGTCGCTGCTCCAATGAACCAGCGCCCGGGCCAGAAGTTCGATGCGCAGCGCCTTGCCTGCCGGGATGGTACGGATCTTGTGGTTGAAGCGCCATGCCCTGAAGCGCGACACCGTCCTGCCCTCGATATAGCGCTTGACGCCTTGCGGCGGCATGTCGAACACCGTGCCGTCGCGCAGCGACCGCAGCAGCTTGATGTGCTCGGAATGCGCCCAGACCAGCGGCTTGGCGCTGCCGGAGGGCCCGCCATGCCGCAATTCGCGCTCCGGCATGTCGGGACCGTCCCAGACCTGCTCCGGTAGCAGGCCGCCCGGTCCGGCAGAGTTCTCGAACGTCCTGAGCAGGCTTGCCGCACTATCCCTACGGCCTGCCGCCAGCTCGTAATGAGCGCGCTCGCCGACCAGCAGCGGCCAGGGCCGGCCCCGGCCGGTTCCATCGAAGGGCGCGCCGTCGGCATGCTCGCCATAGCCATCGCCATTGTAGCGGTACCAGAGCGGGCCCTGCGGCAGTTCGCAGCGCAATTGCGCGTCGATGACCTTGACCGTGTCGAGGATGCGCGGATCGTCGGCTGCCCTGAGGCCGAAGCGGACCAGCGCCAGCGCATCCGGGCTGACGATCGCCTTGGCCGGCCGGTCCGTATCCGCCGGCGGGCGGTTCTTGATCGGGACGTAGCCGTCTTTCGGCGATGCCGCGCCGGCTTTGTCGGGCGGGGCGATGCGGACATAGTAGCCCTCGACGCCGGCTTCATCGCCCGAGGAGCTACCGGCGACGTAGGTCCAGCGTTCGATCTGATCGTTCCAGACATCGGCGGTTTCGCGCAGATAGTTTGCCGGCTCTGTTTTGCCGGCGGCATCGAAGATGTCCGCAGCCGCTAGCAATGCGGCGATCTCGACGGCAAGCGTGAACGGGCTGTAGCCGGCGTCTTCCTCCCAGCGGTCCTCGCCGGTGACGGGGCCGTTGCGCACGACATAGGCGGCAGCGCGCTCGATCATCGGCATGAAGGAGGAGAGTGCGGCAGGCGGCAAATGGCCGGCGCGGCGCAGTGCGTCGGCAAGCAGCAGCGGGAAGGCGCATTCGTCCATCTGGATGCCCGGCCAATAGGCCGATCCGTCGAGCCAGGCGTTCTGCGGCCAACGGCCGTCCGGCTCCTGGATCGCGCGCAGATAGCCAAGGATGCGCAGGGCTTCCGCCGGGTCGCCGGCGGCGAGGAAGCCGCCGGCGGTTTCGACCAGATCGCGCGGCCAGACCAGGTGATAGCCGCCGAGGTCGTCGTCGCCCTTGTTGAAGCCCCACGGGATCGACAGGCTGGCAACGGCTGCTCCGGCAGACGAGCGGTGTGCCGCCAGCACCGCCGTGCTGAGGCGGTAGCTGTTGAGGCCGGACGCCGCATGCCGGTCCAGCGGCAGCAATCCGGCCTGCCATTTGCGCCATTTGTCGACGTAGGATCTGGCTGCGGGCCCAAAACCTTGCTTCAGGCTGGCGAAAGCAGTTTCCGCCGCCTGTTGCGGCGCCGTGCCGAAGCCCAGTGCCAGCAATATTTTGGGGTTCGCAGCCGAAAAGGCGATCTCGCCGGTCAGCGCGACATTGCCGTCCTCGGCCCTGCGGCAGGCCGGATCGAGCCGGCCGCCTTGACGAAGCTGCTGCCAGCCGTCGGAGACGCCGACATAGCCGGCCGAGCACACCTTCCACGGCAGCGACGAGGCGAGCGCCAGGCAGGTGCCGCGTCCCGATGCAAACAGGACAGGCTGTCCTTCATGGTCGTCGATCCAGGCGGTGTTGCCCATGCCGGCGTTGACGAGGTGCGGTGCCAGCAGCGCGTAGACGCGGTAGTCGGCGGCCGCGCCTTTGAGCGGCGTGAACATGATCTCCTGCAGCAAGACGGGACGTTCCGGATCCGTCAGGATGCGCTTGTCGATCCTGTAGGTTCCATCGCTTGCGGTGTTGACCAGCCGGTAGGCAGGCACCCCGTCCGCCAGGGGTTCGATACTGTGTTCGGCGTCGCGTTTTTCTTCCGAGAAATAGCCGTCGGGTCCGGTGACGATCAGCCCCAGATCGCGGGTGCAGGCGCTATCGAGGCGCGGGTAGTAGATCTCGTTGAGGATACCGTGGCTGATGGTGAACCAGATCGGGCAGGCCGGCGACAGCGCGGTGCCGACGCCGCTCTTGGCGCTCGAGGTCCAGCGCGCCGGAATGCCGGGTGCACCCGGGGCAAGGTTCGTCGCCATTCGATCGGTCTCCAGTGCCATCCCTAGACCAGGAGCCGAACCGGTTTCAATGATTGCACCGCAAGTTGATCGCCGGCCATGGATTGCTGTTGACAGCTTGCCGCCTATCTGCATTTGTCTGATAATAGATAAAAAACAAGATTGTGAGCGTATCAGCCAATACCCACCAGCCAGCCATTAACCACCAGTAAGACAGCAACTCACGGGAGGAGTATGACATGAGGAAAATATTCGTTTTGGGGGCTCTTGCGGCGATGCTCGCCGCAGGTACAGCGCTTGCCGACACCAGCGGCAAGAAAATCGCCTTCTCCAACAATTACGCCGGCAATTCCTGGCGGCAGGCGATGCTGGACAGCTACGCCATCGTTACCAAGAAGGCGGTTGCCGACAAGGTGGTCGGCGCCGCGGACGTCTTCACGACGGCCGACAAGGAAGTGCCGACGCAGGCAGCCCAGGTGCAGAACCTGATCCTGCAGGGCTATGACGCGATCGTCATCAACGCGGCGTCTCCGGATGCGCTCAACGGCGCCATCAAGCAGGCCTGCGACGCCGGCATCGTCGTCGTCTCCTTCGACGGCATCGTCACCGAACCCTGCGCCTACCGCGTCGTTGTCGACTTCAAGGACATGGGCAAGCAGGAAGTCGAGCAGATGGCCAAGTTCCAGCCCAAGGGCGGCAACCTGCTGGAAATCCGCGGCCTCGCCGGCACCTCGATCGACGATGCCATCCATGCCGGCATCCTCGAAGGCGTCGCTGCCCATCCCGAGTTCAAGATCGTCGGCTCGGTGACCGGCGACTGGGACCAGACCACGGCACAGAAAGCCGTAGCGACGATCCTGCCTTCGCTGCCGGATGTTGTCGGGGTCGTCGACCAGGGCGGTGACGGCTACGGCGCGGCGCAGGCTTTCGCCGCCGCCGGCAAGCCACGCCCGACCATCATCATGGGCAATCGCCAGGACGAGTTGCAGTGGTGGAAGGAGCAGAAGGAAAAGGACGGTTACCAGACCTGGTCGGCATCGATCGCACCGGGCGTATCGACGCTTGCCTTCTGGGTGGCGCAGCAGGTGCTCGACGGCCGCACCGACGTGCCGCACGACCTGCTGGTGCCCTATCTTGCCTTCACCCAGGACGATTTCGAGGCCGCGCTGCCGAAGATTCCGAAGGGCGGCGTCGCCAGCCACGAATACACGCAGGAAGACGCCATCGCGGCGATCAAGGCCAACATCAAGTGAGCATGGCACTATTGTTGCCGCCACGGATAAACGGGTATCGTTGAGGGATGCCCGAGGCCAATGCAGACATCATCATGCCGGACGGCGCCGAAAAGCTTTTCGGCGCCGTCAGTTTGGACATCATAAGACTGGACGGAGCCGAAAAACATTTCGGCGCCGTCAGGGCGCTCGCCGGTGTCGATTTCAGCGTTTGTGCCGGAGAATGCGTCGGTCTCGTCGGCCATAACGGCGCCGGAAAATCGACGCTCATGCATATGGTGGCGGGCACGCTTGCCCCCGACAGCGGGCAGATCGCGGTCCGCGGCGGTGTCGAGGCAAGTTATTCGGTGCCGCGCGCGCAGCAGCTCGGCATACGCTGTGTGTTCCAGGAGCTGTCGCTCTGCCCGAACCTCAGCGTCGCCGAGAACACGCGGATCAACCACGCGTCGCTGCATGGCTTCGGCTGGCGGCGCAAGGCGGCCGATCTGATCGCCGCCAAGCTCGACGAGATCTTCCCCGGCCACAGCATCTCGGCATCCGACATCGTCGGTGATCTTTCCATCACCAGCCGGCAGATGGTGGAGGTGGCGCGCGCCTTCACGGTCACGCAGGAGCCGCTCGAGCTGGTTATCCTCGACGAGCCGACATCCTCGCTCGACGCGCATACCGCCGGCCAGCTGCTGGCGTTCGTGCGCCGCTTCATCGCCGCCGGCAAGAGCTGCATCCTGATCTCGCATGTGTTGGGCGAAGTGCTCGGAAATGCCGACCGCATCGTGGTGATGCGCGACGGCAAGGTGGTCGCCGCCGGGCAGGCCGACGCCTTCGACCGCGACAGGCTGGTGACGGCGATGGGCGGAGCGGAGGCGCGCGAGAAGACCGCCGCAGAGATTGCGAGCGGCAAGCCGGAGCCCGGCCCGCTGCGGGTCCGGGCGCGCCCGGCGCGACAGCAGGACGGCAACGAGCTCGTCGCCCGTGCCGGTGAGATCATCGGCCTTGCCGGACTTGCCGGGCATGGGCAGACCGATCTTTTGCTGGCTATCTTTGCTGCGGCTTCCCGTGCCAAGACCGGCATCGAGGTCACCGCGCCGGTGGCGCTGGTTGCCGGCGACCGCCAGTCGGACGGGATTTTTCCGCAATGGTCGATTGCCGAGAACATTGGCATCCGTTCGCTGGCGCGATTGCGCAACGGCCTCTTGATCTCGCCGCAGCGCGAAGCCGAGCTCGCCGAGCTGTGGCAGCGGAAAATCGGCATCCGTACGCCCGACATGAACAACAACATCTTCTCGCTGTCCGGCGGCAACCAGCAGAAGGCGCTGTTCGCGCGGGCGCTCGGCTCCGACGCCAAGATCGTGCTGATGGACGATCCGATGCGCGGCGTCGACATCGGCACCAAGCTCGAAGTCTACGACCTGGTGCGCGAAGAGGCTCGCCATGGCCGCACCTTCCTCTGGTACACCACCGAAACCGAAGAGCTCGACAATTGCGACCACATCTATGTGTTCAAGAACGGCCGGATCGTCGCCAATCTTCGTCGCGACGAACTGACGGAGGAAAAGATCATCCAGTCCTCGTTCGGCGATGCGGCCTGAGATGACAGCGGTATCCGTCGAGAATGGGCTAAAATCTTCGGCTCGCGCCACGAGGCGGGCGCGCATGCTGCGCAGCCTGCTGCCGGCACTGTCGCTGGCGCTGGTGCTCATCGCCATCGCCTGGCTCAACCCGCGCGCCATCAGCTATTTCGGTTTCAGCCTGATGCTCAATCTGGCGATCCCGATCGCTCTGGCGACGATCGCGCAGATGTTCGTCATCGCCGGCAACGAGCTCGATCTGTCGATTGGCACCTTTGTCGGCTTCGTCGGCTGCGTGACGGCGACATGGCTGAAGGACGCGCCGCTGCTCGGCGTCGTGATCCTGCTCGGGTCGATCGGCGTCTACGCGCTGCTCGGCGCGCTGATCCATCTGCGCAACCTGCCCTCTATCGTGGTGACGCTCGGCATGAGTTTTGTCTGGCAGGGCATGGCCATCCTCATCCTGCCCAAGCCCGGCGGCAAGGCGCCGGACTGGCTGCTGGCGCTGATGGCCTTCAAGCCACCCTTCATTCCGTTCCCGATCATCGCGGCATTGCTGATCGCAGCCGTCGTCCACTTTGGCCTGATGCGCACCTCCTACGGCGTCATCCTGCGTGGATCGGGCGGCAATTCAGCCGCACTCAAACGCGCCGGCTGGTCGCTGCTGCGCACCAAGATCGCCCTGTTTGCGCTGACCGGCCTGTTCGGCGTTTTGTCCGGCATGGCGCTGATCGGCATCACCACCTCGGCCGATGCCAATATCGGCAATGGCTACACGCTGCTTTCGATCGCCGGCGTCATCCTCGGCGGCGGCGAGTTCGTCGGCGGCCGGGTGTCGCCGATCGGCGCCGTCATCGGCGCGCTGACGCTGGCGCTGGCGGCATCGCCCCTCTTGACGTTCATGCACATTCCGCCCGACTGGCAGGTCGCCGCCAATGGCGCCATCCTGATCATCGTGCTGGCGGCGCGGGTGCTGATCAGCCGCAGGGAGAGGTGAGCATGGCTTCGCTGCGGACACTGCTCGCCAGACCCTGGATCTGGTCGTTCTTCGGGGCGCTGCTGGTGTGGCTGGCGACCATCGCCTTCACCGGCGGCTATGGCGGCGGCGGCATGATCACGGCGGCGCTGTCGCTCGCCGTCTTCACGGTCATCGTCGGCGTCGGGCAGATGTTCGTCATCACGCTCGGGCCGGGCAATGTCGACCTGTCGCTGCCGGCCAATATCGGCCTTGCCAGCGCCGTCGCCATGAAGGTCATGGACGGCAATGATGCGATGATCGCGGTCGGCCTGCTGGCAGCGCTTGCCTGCGGCATGGCGATCGGCGCCGTCAACTATCTGCTGATCTGGGCGCTGCGCATTCCGCCGATCATCGCGACGCTGTCGGCCAGCTTCGTCATCCAGTCGGTCGATATCAGCTATGGGCGGGGCCTGCAGATCAAGCCGCCGCCGGGCTTTGCCGATTTCACCAACTGGCAGGTCTTCGGCATCCCGGTGCTGGCGATCCTCACCGTGCTGTTCACCATCGGCGCCGGCATCGTTTTGCAGCGCATGATCTACGGCCGCTCGGTGCTGGCGATCGGCCAGAACATCCGCGCTGCCTGGCTGGCCGGCGTCAATGTCGGCCGCACCCGCTTCCTCACCTACACGCTGTCGGGCGCGCTCGGCGGCCTCGACGGCGCACTGCTCGCCGGCTATTTCCGCGGCGCCAATGTCGATATCGGCAATGAGTATCTGCTGGCCTCAATCGCGGTCGTCGTCATCGGCGGCACGTCGGTGGCGGGCGGCAAGGCCAATGTGCCGGGGGTCTGGGGCGCGGCGCTGTTCCTGGTGCTGCTGTTGACCATGCTCAACACATTCGGCGTCAGCGTCGGCGTCCGCCTGGTGCTGACAGGGCTGATCATCGTCGGCGTCATCACCGCCGCCGGTGGGCAGAAGGCGCTGCGCTAAGGCAAGGCCACCCGGCGGCGAGGGGATATCGATCCGGCCCGCAAAACACGTGGTTCCCATCCGCATGCCAGCGCTGTAAATCCCGTCGCGCTATTGGCCAACATCATTGCGTGAGGTTTGCGTGTCCGATTTCGTCAGCACTACAAGGCACGGCAACGTCGCGGTGGTGAGCATCGACAATCCGCCGGTCAACGCGCTGACCTTCCATGTGCGCGAGCCGCTGATGCAGGCGCTCGTTTCCCTGCGCGACGAGCCGTCGGTCCGAGCAATCGTGATAGCATGTGCCGGGCGGACCTTCGTCGCCGGCGCCGACATCACCGAATTCGGCAAGCCGGCGCGGCAACCGGACCTGGGCGCCCTAGTCGCCATGCTGGAAACCATCGCCAAGCCGACGGTCGCGGCCATTCACGGCACTGCGCTCGGCGGCGGCCTGGAACTGGCGCTCGGCTGCCATTTCCGTGTTGCCGACCGAACGGCAAGGCTTGGCCTGCCGGAAGTCAAGCTCGGCCTGCTGCCGGGCGGCGGCGGCACGGTTCGCCTGCCGCGCTTGGTTGGTCCGCTGAAGGCACTCAGCATGATCGTTTCGGGAACGCCGATCGGTGCGGCCGAGGCGCTCGCCGCCGGCCTGGTGGATGCCGTCTTCGATGGCGACCTGACCGCGCAAGCGGTGAATTTCGCCAACGAAACGGCCGCGAAAGGCGGTCCGTTCACGCCGGTGCGCGACCGCAATGATCGCCTCGACCAGGCCGACTTGCCGGCGTTCGACAAGGAAGCGGCAGTGCTTGCCGGCAAAGCACGCGGCCTCGAGGCGCCGATCGCCTGTGCGCAGTCGATCCGCAACGCCCTGACGCTGCCCTTCGACGAAGCGCTGGCGGCGGAGCGCGACCTGTTCGTCAAGCTTGTCGCCGGGGACCAATCACGCGCGCAGCGGCATTTGTTCTTCGCTGAACGTGAGGCGGCAAAGATTGCCGGCAAGGACGTCGTCAGGCGCAAGATCGCCCGGGTCGGCGTCATCGGCGCCGGCACGATGGGCGGCGGCATCGCCATGGCGTTCGCCAACGGCGGCGTCCCCGTGACCTTGCTGGAAGCGACACACGAGGCCTTGCAGCGCGGGCTGGCGACGATCAACAAGAATTATGCCGTTTCCGTCATCCGCGGCTCGCTGAGCGAAGACGCCAAGCGCCAACGGCTTGGGTTGTTCAAGGGTTCCACCGACTATGCCGATCTTGCCGATTGCGACCTGATCGTCGAGGCCGTGTTCGAGGAGATGGCGGTCAAGAAGGATGTCTTCGGCAGGCTCGATGCCGTGGCCAAACCGGGCGCGATCCTCGCCACCAACACCTCCTATCTCGACGTCAACGAAATCGCCGCTTCGACGTCGCGGCCGCAAGATCTCCTCGGCATGCATTTCTTTTCGCCGGCTAACGTCATGAAGCTTTTGGAAATCGTCCGCGCCGACAAGACTTCGCCCGACGTGCTGGCGACCATCGTCGATCTGGCACGGCGGATCGGCAAGGTGCCGGTCGTTGTCGGCGTCTGCCACGGCTTCGTCGGCAACCGCATGCTGGCGGCGCGCGGTGCGGAACTGGAGACGCTTCTGCTGGAAGGCGCAATGCCGCGCCAGGTCGACCAGGTGTTCACCGATTTCGGCTGGCCGATGGGGCCGTTCGAGATGAGCGATCTCGCCGGCCTCGACATAGGCTGGCGCAACCGCAAGGCGCGTGGCCAGACGGCCGTGATCGCCGATGCGTTGTGCGAACAGGGACATTTCGGCCAGAAGACCGGCAGCGGCTTCTATCGCTACGAAGGCGGTTCGCGCACGCCGCTGCCCGATCCCGATGTCGAGGCGCTGATCCGCAACAAGGCTGCCGAGCGCGGTATTGCACCGCGCGCGATCGGCGCCGAGGAGATCATCGAGCGGACGCTCTATCCGATGATCAACGAGGGCGCCAAAATCCTCAAGGACAAGATTGCCGCCCGCGCCTCCGATATCGACGTCGTCTGGGTCAACGGCTACGGCTTCCCGGTCGGCAAGGGCGGGCCGATGTTCTGGGCGAGCCTCGAAGGCGTGGACAAGATCATCCGGCGGCTGGATCACTGGCACCAGCAGACCGGCAAGGATGTCTTTCGAGTGGCACCCCGGCTCAGGCAGATGGCCGAAACCGGTTCCTGGGACGGCGCTGCCGGTTGAACTTGGGACTACCGAATCCGTGCGTCCATGATCTCGACAAAACGCGCGAACAGACCCGCCTGCGACTTTATCTTGAGCTTGCGGTAAATGTTGCGGCGATGAACTTTTACGGTTCCCGGCACGATGCGCATCGCCCTGGCAATCGATTCCGTGGAATGGCCCTGAAGCACCAGATCGACGACATGCTGTTCGCGCGGCGTGAGCGAAAGGCTCTTCCAGATGTGAGCACGTTCGAACTCACTGGCCGGAGCAATCGCCTCGTCTTGCTTCGTCCCAACCGGTCCGTCAGCCGGAAGGGTAGGCCAGCGCAGCCTGACGAGGCTGATCACCGCAGGCGCCATGTCGCGCAGCAACCTGGCATCGGCGGTTCCGAACGGCCCCGAAGCGCGCAATCGCATTAGCGAGACCACCAGCGCGTCCTTTCCCGGCAGCGGCACGAAAAAACCGACCTCCTCCGCAAGCCTGGTCTGGCTGTAATAGGAGCGGTAATATTCGCTGGCATAGAAGCGATCCGGCGCCAATTCGCGCATGCGCCAAAAGCCTTCCTTGCGCTCGACTGCCGCATGGTGGAACGGATCGAGCAGATAAGGCCCTTCCTGATAGAGCGCGACGAAGACATGGCTTTCGGCCGGCGAGAATGTCTCGAACAGCAGCGGCGGGCGTGAGGCGCCGCGATAGCCGAAGATCACGCAATGATCGAAGCTGACATGCTGGCGGAGCCAGGCGACCATCGCCTTGCCGAAAAGCTCGCCGCTCGTCTCCCGCGTCGCTGCGATGAGCGCAGCGAGCCGGCTGTATTCATCGCTGCGTGAAACGCCCAATTCATACCCCTCCAGACGAGAAAATAGACGAAATATACCACCTGGGAGGTATATACTAGCCGCCATTGGCTCTGATAGCGTTTCGAGACCAACTAGCCGCCGGAGTCCGCAGCTTTGACCGCAGTGCCCGACATCGAGTTTCGCGGGGTCACCAAACGCTACGGCAGCGTGATCGCGGTCAGCGGCATCGATCTTGCCATCCCGCCGTCTGCCTTTGTCGCGTTGCTCGGGCCGTCCGGCTGCGGCAAGACAACCTGTTTGCGCATGATCGGCGGTTTCGAACAGCCAAGCGAAGGTGTGGTATTCATCCGTGGCCGCGACATGGCCGGCACGCCGCCCTATCGGCGGCCGGTCAACATGGTGTTCCAGCAATATGCGTTGTTTCCGCATCTGGATGTGGCGGACAACGTCGCCTATGGCCTACGCCAGGCGCGGCCGCGCCTGTCGTCGCGGGAGATCAGCCTGAAGGCAGGCGAGGCGCTCGCCATGGTTCGGCTTGCCGGCTATGGACGCCGCAAGATCCATGAGCTTTCCGGCGGCCAGCAGCAGCGTGTCGCCCTGGCGCGGGCGCTGGTCAACAAGCCGGCGGTGCTGCTGCTCGACGAGCCCCTGGCGGCGCTCGACAAGAAGCTGCGCACCGAAATGCAGATAGAGCTGCAGAACCTGCAGCGCGAGATCGGCATCACCTTCGTCCTGGTCACCCACGATCAGGAAGAGGCACTGTCGATGAGCGATTTCGTCTGCGTCATGAATGGCGGGCGCATCGTCCAGCTGGGGCAGCCGAGCGAAATCTACGACGAACCCGCCGACCTCTTCGTCGCCGATTTCGTCGGCAAGACCAATCTCTTGAGCGGCAAGGTCGTCGGGCTCTCGGGCAAGCTCGTCGAGGTAGCGCTTGCCGACGGCACCGTCATCGCCGCGCGCAAGCGCACTTCGCTAGCCCAGGGCGAAGCCGTCTCGGTCAGCCTGCGTCCTGAATCCCTAAGTCTCGGCGCGCCCGGAAGCGGCCGGCTGAACGGGCTTGTCCGCAACCGGATCTTTCTCGGTTCCACCGCGGAATATGCAATCGAGGTCCAAGGCATCGGGACACTGCTCGCCAAGGCCGATCATCTGGTTGGCGGTGGAAATCTCTTCAAGCCGGGTGAACCCGTCGCCGTCGGCTTTACAGCCGGAACGCCGCTGGCGTTTCCGGAGAATAACGTGACCAACCAGAGGGAAAACAAAAATGTCGAAATCGTATCGTGACGGACTGCCGATAAGCCCTGAAAAATTCGTCGACCAGTTGATGCGCCTCAAGCGCGGTTCCATCGGCCGCCGCGAGTTCCTTGGCCTCACCGGCCTAGGCATCGCAACGGCAGTAATGGCCCGCGAACTCGGCATCGTGCCGTCGCCAGCCTTCGCCCAGGAGGGGCTTGGCGACCGCATGTCGATTGCCACCTGGCCCAATTATCACGACCCGGCGACGTTCGAGAATTTCAAGGCCGAAACCGGCGTTGCCGTCGAGGTGAACGTGTTCGGGTCAAACGAGGAGATGCTGGCCAAGCTGCAGGCCGGCGCCTCGGGCTGGAGCCTTTTCGTTCCGACCAACTACACGATCTCGACTTACAAGAAGCTTGGCATCATCGAAGCGCTGGATATGGCCAAGCTTGCCAATTATGACGGCTCGCAAGAAGACCCGCGCTTCACTGGGGAAGGCACCATCGACGGCGTGACCTACGCTGTGCCGAAGAATTGGGGCACCACCGGCTTTGCCGTCAACACCAAGAAACTGACCAAGCCGATGACGAGCTGGAAGGAATTCTGGGACACGGCCATGGCGGAGGGCGACGGCCGGACCATGGTTCATGATTACCAGCTGACCACGATCGGCAACGCGCTGAAATATTTCGGCTTCTCGTTCAACTCGCTGAAGCCGGACGAACTCGCCAAGGCGGAGGAATTGCTGCTGAAGGTCAAGCCGCATCTGTTCGCGGTCTCTAGCGACTACCAGCCGTCGATGCGTGCCGGCGACGCCTGGATGACGATGTGCTGGACCAATGACGGGGCGCAGCTCCACCGCGACATCCCCGAAATCGCCTACGTGCTTGGCAAGGAAGGCGGCGAGATCTGGACCGACTTCTACGCAATACCCAAGGATGCGCCGAACAAGCCTGCCGGCTATGCCTTGCTCAACTATTTGATGAACCCGAAAGTCGCGGTCAAGGAGCACCTGGCCAACGGTGCGCCTTCCACCGATGCGCGGGTCAATGCGCTGCTGCCCAAGGAGGTGCTGGACAATCCGATCCTCTATCCGGCGGCGGATCTGCTGAAGCCGCTCGAATTCGGTGCGGCTGCGACGCTAACCGATCCGGGCCGGGCCGAATTGATGGCACGCTTCAAGTCGGCTTGAACCGGGCAGGCCACAGGCTCGATGCAGGCAACTCCCCGGCGGACAGATGTCCGCCGGCACCCGGGCGGTTTTTTCAATGCGCAGCAACGTCCTCCGTCACAATCTCCTGACCGCCCTGCTGCTCGGTCCAGCAACGGCGTGGCTGGTGGTGTTTTTAGTTTTGCCGTTCGTGGCGATCGCCGTTTTCAGCGTCGGCGAGCGGGCGCCGGAAGGCGGCTATCAGGCCGCTTTCACCTTGGCGCAGTATGCCAATCTTCCGGCGCGGGCGACCGCCTTCTGGAACACCATGGTGCTGGCGCCGGCGGGCGCACTGGCCTGTCTTCTCGTTGCCTATCCGGTCGCCTATTACCTCGCTTTGCGCGCGCCGGAACGGTGGCGGCTGATCCTGCTGGCGCTTGTCGTCATCCCGTTCTGGACCAGCCTGCTGATGCGAACCTATGCCTGGATGTATGTGCTTGGCGGGCGCGGCATCCCAGCTCTGCTGGCCTATGTCGGGATGGAGGACGTGCGGCTGATCAACACGCCGGGAGCGGTTCTGCTCGGCATCGTCTATGGTTATCTGCCGCTGATGATCCTGCCGATCTATGTCAGCCTCGAGCGGCTCGACCGCCGGCTGCTGGAGGCCTCCGCCGATCTCGGCGCGACGCCGATCTCGACATTCCTCGGCGTGACGCTGCGGCTGTCGCTGCCAGGTGTGATGACCGGCTTCTCGCTGGTCATGGTCCTGCTGCTCGGCGAATATCTGATCCCGACGCTACTCGGCGGCGGCAAGGTCTTCTTCATCGGCAACGCGCTGGTCGATCTGTTCCTGCAATCGCGCAACTGGCCATTCGGATCGGCAATCGCCATCACACTTGTGGCGGTTTCAGTGGTCGTGCTGCTTGCCGCGAAC
The DNA here is from genome assembly GCF_040321085.1 of Mesorhizobium sp. M0522. Classification (NCBI taxonomy): domain Bacteria; kingdom Pseudomonadati; phylum Pseudomonadota; class Alphaproteobacteria; order Hyphomicrobiales; family Phyllobacteriaceae; genus Mesorhizobium; species Mesorhizobium sp. M0522. The sequence goes on along the minus strand of NZ_JAMYQW010000009.1, from coordinate 76,591 downwards.
CGCATTTCGACCCGGCTTTCGGGTGCCCGCCGGGTGGACCTGATCTGATGCGTGCCTTCGTCGTTGCGGTCTTTGCCTTTCTCTACCTGCCGATCGCGCTGGTGGTGCTGTTTTCGTTCAACGCCGGCCACCACGCCAGCGAGTTCACTGGCTTCTCGGTGCAATGGTACGGCAAGGCCCTGGCAAACCCGTTCCTGGTCGAAGCGCTGAAGAACAGCCTGTTCATCGCCACGACCAGCGCCTTGCTGGCGGCGCTGTGCGGCACGGCGGCCGCGCTTGGCCTGGCGCGTGTCGGCGCGCAGACGCGAGCCGTCTTCGATGCGCTTTTGGGTGCTGCGATCGTCGTTCCTGGCGTCGTCATCGGCATCTCGACGCTGGTCGCGCTGGTCCAGCTATTCGGGGTGGTCAACCCGTTTGTCGCTTCGCTGTGGCCGAACGACCAGCCACCGCGCCTGGCGCTCGGCTATGGCTCGATCATCGCCGCGCACGGCCTGTTTTCGATGGCGCTGGTGGCGATGATTGTCGGCACGCGCCTCGGCAGCCTCGACCGCAATCTGGTCGAGGCCTCGAGCGATCTTTACGCTACCCCGCTGACGACGTTCCGCAGCATCGTGTTGCCGCAGATCATGCCGGCGGTGATCGCCGGATTCCTGCTCGCCTTCACATTCTCCTTCGACGATTTCATCGTCGCTTTCTTCGTCGCCGGCGCACAGACGACATTGCCGATCTATGTCTTCGCCTCGATCCGGCGCGGGGTCACGCCGGAGATCAATGCCATCGCGACGATCGTGCTCGTCGCCTCCGTTCTGCTCGTTGTGCTTGCCCAATGGCAACTGCGGCAACGAAAACCATCACACTGAAAGACAAAAACATGATTCTGAGAGATCGCATCGCCGTGGTGACGGGTGCCGGGTCGGGGATCGGGCGTGCCGGCGCCATGATGATGGCCAGGGAAGGCGCGCTCGTGGTGATCGCCGACAGGGACCAGGCGGCGGGGGAAGCAACCGCTTCCGACGTTCGTGCGGCCGGCGGTCGGGCCGAGGCCGTCGCCACCGACGTCGGCGAGGATGCGGCGGTCGAGCAGCTCATTGCGGGAACGCTGGGGCGGCATCGGCGGATCGACATCCTGCACAATCATGCCGGGATCCAGGTCGGCGGCACGCTGACCGAAGTCGGCGCCGACGGCATGGATGCCTCCTGGCGGATCAATGTGCGGGCGCAGTTCCTCGCGGCCAGGCTGGTCATGCCGTCGATGATCGCGCAAGGCGGCGGGGTGATCCTGAATACCGCCTCGAATTCGGGTGTGTTCTACGACCGCGAAATGATCGCCTACGCAACGTCAAAACATGCAGTGGTGGCGATGACCCGGCAGATGTCGCTCGACTATGCCAAACACAATGTCCGCATCAACGCGCTGTGCCCCGGCTGGATCGATACGCCCTTCAACGAGCCGTTCATCGCGCAGATGGGCGGGCGGGCAGCGATCGAGAACTATGTCCGCACCAAAATTCCCATGCAGCGCTGGGCCAGCGCGGAGGAAATCGCCGAAGCGATCCTGTTCCTCGTCTCCGACCGCTCGTCCTTCATGACCGGTCAGGCGCTGGTGATCGACGGTGGAGAAAGCATCGGCTGATCCGCCGCTCCCGGCGGGCGGCAGCTGAAATTCTCTTTGGCCTAACGGCCGGCGGCGAGATGTGCTTTCGTCTCAAGGAGAATGCGGCCAACATGGCTGGGTCGGGAGCAGAAATCATCAGCGCAAACGGGAAGGCTGCATAATGGCCGAGGCCTATATCTGCGACTACATCCGCACGCCGATCGGACGCTTCGGCGGTTCGTTGTCGGCGGTCCGTGCCGACGATCTCGGCGCGATACCTCTAAGGGCGCTGGTCGAGCGTAATTCGGGCATCGACTGGGCCGCGATCGACGATGTCGTCTATGGCTGCGCCAACCAGGCCGGCGAGGACAATCGTAATGTGGCGCGCATGGCGCTGCTGCTGGCCGGCCTGCCCAAGGAGGTTCCCGGCTCGACCGTCAATCGCCTCTGCGGTTCGGGCATGGACGCGGTGATGATTGCTGCCCGCGCCATCAAGGCCGGCGAGGCGGAGCTGATGATACCCGGCGGCGTCGAATCGATGTCGCGCGCACCGTTCGTGCTGCCGAAGGCAGAGACCGCCTTTTCGCGCAATGCCGAGATTTACGACACCACGATCGGCTGGCGCTTCATCAATCCGCTGATGAAGAAGCTATACGGCGTCGATTCGATGCCGGAGACCGGCGAGAACGTGGCGGAAGTGTTCGCTGTCTCCCGCGCCGACCAGGACGCATTTGCCGTGCGCAGCCAGGACAAGGCTGTAGCCGCACAAGCCAATGGCCGGCTGGCAAAGGAAATCACGCCGGTGACGATCGCGCAGCGCAAGGGCGATCCGGTCGTTGTCGATAGAGATGAGCATCCCCGCGGGGGCACGTCGATCGAAGCGTTGGCCAAGTTGCCGACGCCGTTCCGACAAGGCGGCACGGTTACGGCCGGCAATGCCTCGGGCGTCAATGACGGCGCGGCGGCGCTGATCGTCGCCTCGGAAGCAGCCGTGAAAAAATACGGGCTAACGCCGATCGCCCGTATTCTCGGCGGTGCCAGCGCCGGCGTGGCGCCGCGCATCATGGGTATCGGCCCGGTGCCGGCCACGCAGAAGCTGTGTGCCCGGGTCGGCCTGAAGCCGCAACAGTTCGATGTCGTCGAGCTCAACGAGGCCTTCGCCTCGCAAGGCATCGCCGTGCTGCGCCAGCTCGGCATTGCCGAGGATGCGGCGCACGTCAACCCGAATGGTGGCGCCATCGCGCTCGGCCATCCGCTCGGCATGTCCGGCGCGCGCATATCAGGCACGGCGGCGCTGGAGCTGCGTGAACGCGGCGCCAGATACGCGCTCGCCACCATGTGCATCGGTGTCGGCCAGGGCATCGCCGTGGCGCTCGAACGCGTTTGATCTTTTGGCCGCCCTGGGGCAGAGCCCTGGCGCCGCCTATCTCGTTTGCCCGATATGCGAAAGACGCTCTGGTCAATGGGCGATCCTTGCGAAATGATGGACACCGTTGCGCCTAGGCCGGGAAAGTGTGGCCCTTGCAAGAAAGCTGTTTGAATTGAGCGATCCTCAACCCATTACCAACGATACAATCCTCATAATTCTGCATTATGTTCTCGTCGAAATTCGAGGGACTGACAAACCGGAAAAGGCACGGATGCTCGCGGACGCCTTTCACAACGCGCCGAGCTTGATCGCAAATGGCCATGAACCGCAAAAAACGTGGGAAAGCATTCTTTCAACCGCGCGAAGGCTTGAAATGGAGCCTTACGTCCTTGGGCTATTGCGGCACGTTCAATCGCGTCAAATTTCAAACTGAGACATTACCCGAAATTTGACCATGTGGACAAAGGTCCGGCGTCGTTCCATAGTTCCCTGTCTTTATATTTTCCGAACAGCCGGCTCGACATGGCTGTCGAACAGAGGGGCATGCAATGGACAACAAAAAGAGCAGAATCCAATCGAAACGCGAAGGGCTTTCGCGCCGCAACGTGCTGGAGCTGGGCGCGCTCGGCCTGGCGGCAGCGATGCTGCCGGGCAGCGCCTTTGCCAAGACCAAGAAGCTGAAAGTGGCGGCGATCTTCGCCACGCCGATCGAGGAGCCGTGGGACAACCAGATCCACGTTGCCCTGCAGAAGGCCGAGAAGGAACTCGGCATCGAATACAAATGGTCGGAGAAGGTGCAGACGGCCGATTTCAGTCGTGTCATGCGCGAATATGCGCAGGGCGGCTATGAGCTGGTGCTGGGCGATGCCTTCGCCGCCGAGCGCGAATCGCGCAGGACCGCCAAGCAGTTCCCGAAGACCGCCTTCCTGTTCGGCTCCGGCGCCGGGCCGGCCGAGCCGAATTTCGGCGTCTTCGACAACTGGATTCACGAGCCGGCCTATCTGTCCGGCATGATCGCCGGAAAAATGTCGAAGTCAGGCACGATCGGCGCCGTCGCGGCGATGGGCATTCCGGAAGTGAACCGGCTGGTCAACGCTTTCTTTGCCGGCGCCAGGGAGGTCAATCCCGACATCAAGAAGAAGGTCGCCTTCATCGGCTCGTTCTTCGATCCGCCAAAAGCAAAGGAAGCGGCCGTCGCCCAGATCGATGCCGGCGTCGACGTCATCTATGCCGAGCGCTTCGGCGTCATCGAAGCGGCGGCGGAGAAGAAGATCCTCGCCATCTCCAACATGTCGGACCAGTCGAGCCTCGGCCCCGACACCGTGATCACCGGGCCGGTCTGGGACATGTATCCGACCGTCGAGCAGGCGATCAAGCTGGTCAAGGCCGGCGTCTTCACCGCGCAGGATTACGGCGATTTCTCGCGCATGGCCAAGGGCGGCTCCTACCTCGCGCCCTACCACAAGTTCGACAAGACGCTGCCGGCCGAGGTCAAGGAACTGGTCGAGAAGAAGAAGGCAGAGATCCTCGACGGCAATTTCCGCGTCGACGTCGATGAGAATACGCCGGTCTCGGACTGAGGTTCCTCCCCTCCCCCTTGAGGGGAGGGTGGCCCGCAGGGCCGGGTGGGGTCCTCGGCGACGCGCTCCATCTTAAGTCAAACGTCGAGGCAGCTGAGGGGACCCCTCCCGCCTCGCTTCGCTCGGCACCCTCCCCCCAAGGGGGAGGGATATCGGCGTCAACGCCACCAGGATCCCGCCTTGTCAACGCCTGCCCCTCTCATCGAAATGCGCGGCATCTCCAAGAGCTTTGGCGCCGTCAAGGCGAACGAGGCCGTCGATCTCAGCGTCGCGCCGGGTGAAATCCTCGGGCTGCTCGGCGAAAACGGCGCCGGCAAGACGACGCTGATGAACGTGCTGTTCGGCGCCTATGCGCCCGATGCCGGCGAGATCCTGGTGCAGGGCCGGTTGGTGGCGATCAACAGTTCGGCCGATGCGCTGGCCGCCGGCATCGGCATGGTGCACCAGCATTTTCATCTCGCACCACGGCTTTCGGTGCTGGAGAACCTCTTGATCGGCATTCCCGGCAGATCGGGCCGGATCGACCGCGCCGGCGGGCTGGCGCGGCTCGCCGAGATCGGCCGCCAGCACGGGCTGACGCTCGACCCGGACCTCCCTGTCTCGGCGCTGTCGGTCGGCGAGCAACAGCGGCTCGAAATCGTCAAGGCGCTGTTTCGCGGCGCAAGGCTGCTGATCCTCGACGAGCCGACGGCGGTGTTGGCACCAACCGAGGTCGACGGGCTGTTTTCGGCGCTGCGCTCGATGGCGGCACAAGGGCTCGGCATCATCTTCATCTCGCATAAGCTCAACGAGGTGCGAGCGCTGACGCACCGCTGCGTCGTGCTCCGGCATGGGCGCGTTGCCGGCCGCGTCGATGCGCCGGCCAGCACCACGTCCTCGGAGATGGCGCGGCTGATGTGCGGCCACGAGATCGTGCCTCCGGCCAGAGGACCGTCGATGCCCGGTGCGGCCGTGCTGACCCTCGACGGTATCTCGACATCTCATCATTCCGGCATGGCGCTGCGCGATGTTTCGCTGTCGGTTCGTGGCGGCGAGATCCTTGGCATCGCCGGCGTCTCCGGCAATGGCCAGCGCGCGCTTGCCGAGGTCATCTCCGGCGTGCGTGCGCCCGATGCCGGGAAGATGACCATAGCCGGCAAAACGGTTTCGCGGTTCTCGCCGAGCACAGTGCAGGCGCTCGGCCTCGGCCGCATCCCGGAAGACCGTATGACGACAGGGCTGGTCACCAATCTGCCGCTCGCCGATTCGATGGTGCTGCCGCGCATCGGCACGGCGGCGTTCAGCCGCAACGGCCTGCTCAAGCCGGATGCGATCCGCGCCTTCGCCGAGGCACAGATCAAAGCCTACGATATACGTTGCCCCGGGCCGATGACGCGCGCCGGGGCGCTTTCCGGCGGCAATCTGCAAAAGGCGCTTTTGGCGCGCGAACTCGCCTTCGATCCGAAGGTGGTGATCGTTTCGCAGCCGACTCGCGGCCTCGACATCGGCGCCGCGCGTTTCATCCACGAAAAATTTCTCGACATGCGCGCCAAGGGCTGCGGCATCGTCGTCATCGGCGAGGATCTGGAAGAGTTGCTGATGCTCTCGGATCGTATCGCGGTGATGTATGAGGGCCGCATCGTCGGCACGCTGAACAGCGCCGACGCCAGCATCGCCAGACTCGGGTTGATGATGACCGGAGCGGAGGGCCATGCCTGATGTTCCGTCTCGAGGCCCGCACCTCAACGCCCGCCTGGTTCAATCTGGCGCTGCCGCTGCTCGCCATCGGCGCGACGCTGATCCTGTGCAGCGGCCTCATTGCACTGGCTGGCGCCGGCGTCGTCGAGGCTTATGGCGTTATGTTTTCGGCGTCGCTGGGCGACAGCTACGCCGTCACCGAAACGCTGGTGCGTGCCACCCCGATGATCTTCACGGGACTTGCCGTGGCAGTCGCCTTCCGCGCCAAATTCTGGAATATCGGCGCCGAAGGGCAATTGCTGGCTGGTGCGGTGGCGAGCTGTGCCGTCGGTGCAATCCAGATGCCGGGGCCGCTCGCCATGCTGCTGATGGCGCTGGCGGGTGCCGCCGCCGGCGCGGCCGTCGCCCTGATCCCCGCCACGCTGCGGGTAAAATTCAGGGTCGATGACGTGGTCAGCTCGCTGCTGCTCAACTCGGTCATTTTCTACGCACTGATGGCGCTGATCGAAGGGCCATGGAAGGACAGTTTCAGCGGCTACCCGATCTCGCCGCCGATCGAGGATACGGCCAATTTTCCAGTGCTGCTCGAAGGCACGCGGCTGCATCTCGGGGTCGTCGCGGCGCTGGTCGCCGCACCGGTCATCTGGTTCGTGGTCGCGCGCACCACGCTCGGCTTCCGCATCAGGGTCACCGGCGAAAACCCCGAGGCGGCGCGCTATGGCGGCATCAATGTCGAGCGGGTGCTGATTTCGACGGCGCTGCTGTCTGGCGCATTGGCCGGCCTTGCGGGCGTCGGCGAGGTCGGCGGCGTGCATTTCCAGGTGATGAGCGACATCTCGCCGGGCTATGGCTATTCCGGCATCGTCGTCGCCATGCTGGCGAGGCTCAATCCGCTCGGCGTGGTGCCGGCGGCGATCTTCCTTGCCGCCGTCATGACCGGCGCCGAGGCGATGTCGCGGGCGACCGGCGTTCCGGCCTTCCTCAGCGATGTCATCCAGGGAACTGCGCTGCTCGCCATGCTGGTGGCGTTGCTGTTCACCGCCTATCGCCTCCGTCGCGTGGGAACAGCCAAATGAGCGTGGTGCTGGAGCAGATCTTCCAGGTCGGCTTCCTGGCCGCCATCATCCGCATCGCCACGCCCCTGGCCTTTGCGACGCTGGGCGAAATGTTCTCCGAGCGCGCCGGGGTGCTCAATCTCGGCATCGAAGGCATCATGCTTTTGTCGGCGATGACCGGCTTCACCGCGGCGAGCCTCAGCGGCAGCCTCTGGCTTGGCGTGCTAGCGGCGGTGCTGACCGGGGCGCTGATGGGCGCCGTGCACGCGCTGTTCACTGTAGCGCTCGGCCTCAGCCAGCATGTCTGCGGCATCGGCGTGACGCTGTTTAGCTCCGGCCTTGCCTATTTCCTCTACCGGCTGATCTTCGGCCAGCAATCGGTACCGCCGAACATCAAGGGATTCGAGACGCTGCCGATCCCGATCCTGTCCGGCATTCCGGTGCTTGGGCCGGCGGTGTTCAACCAGTTCTCGCTGGTCTACATGGCGATGCTGGCCATACCGCTGGCCGCCTTCGTGCTCTACCGCACGCCTTGGGGCCTGTCGGTGCGCATGGTCGGCGAAAACCCGCGTGCCGCCGATTCTGCCGGCGTCAGCGTCATTGCAACACGCTTCCAGGCGGTGATCCTCGGCGGTGCCTTGATGGGGTTGGCCGGTGCCTTCCTGTCGATGGCGCAATTCAACGCCTTCACCTTCGGCGTGGTTTCGGGGCGTGGCTGGGTGGCAATCGCGCTCGTCGTTTTCGGCCGCTGGGATCCGTGGCGATCGGCAGGCGCGGCACTGCTGTTTGCCTTCGTCGATGCCCTGCAGTTGCGCATGCAGGCGAGCGGGCTTGGCCATATCCCCTACGAGGCCTTCCTGATGCTGCCGTTCATCTTCACCATCGTCGCTATGGCGGTGATGTCGCGCAATGCGGTGGCCCCGTCGGCGCTGCTCAAGCCGTTCCGGCGCGAAGAGCGGTAGCGGCGCTTCGCCTTTCACATCGCGGTGAAGCCGTTATCGACGAACAGATGGGCGCCGTTGACGAAGCTGGCCTCGTCGCTGGCCAGGAACAGGGCTGCCTTCGCGACCTCTTCCGGCTCGCCGATCCGCCCTTGTTGCGCCGCCATTGCCGCGTCGGAGACATCGACGCCGAGTTTGTCGAGATCGGCGACCTCGCGCAGGCCATGCGGTGTCCTGATGAAGCCTGGACAGACCGCATTGCAGCGGATGTTGCGGTCGCGGAACTCGACGGCGATGGCACGCGCGAACATATGGCAGGCGCCCTTGGTGGTGTCGTAAAGCACCTCCATCGGCGTCGCCGCCACCGCCGAGATCGACGAGGTGCAGACGATGGAACCGCCGCCGGCGGCGATCATGCCGGGCAGCACGGCACGCGTCATCAGGAACATCGAACGCACATTGACGGCATGCAGCCAGTCCCATTCCTGCAGCGTGGTCTCCAGGAAGGGTTTGATGACGAGGGTGCCGGCGTGGTTGAACAGAACCGTGACCGGGCCGAATTTTTCCGTCGCGCCCTTCACCGCCGCTTCGACCTGCGCCTCATCCGATACGTCGGCGACCCAGTGCTCGGCGACATGGCCGCGTTGCCTGATCGCCGCTGCGGTGGCGGCGGCTGCTTCGCCGTTGCGGTCGACGATCGCCACCTTGGCGCCCTCGGCCGCGAAAAGCTCCGAGGCCGCACCGCCCATTCCCGTCGGGCCGCCCGAAATGATGGCGACCTTGCCGGCCAGTCTTGTGCCCATGGTTTGCTCCCTGCTGCCTTGCCGTGACGTCGCGGCTTTCCGCTGAAGCGATGCTATCCCTCATCCATTGGATGGCCAAGGAGCCACAGACACATGGACCTGACGTTTCCTGCCGTCACCCTGGCATGCCTCGAAAGGCAGCGCTAAGCAGTAAAAGCACTAATGTGTCTATCATTTGGAGAAAATTGTTCTAAGGATCGCGCGAAAATAGCACTCGACAAAGTCTACTGATTTTATAGATTAAGCGCCGAGACGGAGGTCGATATGTCCTATAGCCAGAACGCTCAGACTGCCCGCAAAGGCCAAAGGCTGGGTTCCGACCAGGTGTGGCGGCCGGCCTATGCCGGCGCTTTCGCCTATCTCGTCTTTGCCCTTGCGTTTGTATTCACCGGGGCAGTGGTACTGGGGCTGATCCCCTGATTGTCAAGGCTCTGATCATCGAGGCTTCCTCGGGATAGCGGCCTGCCGTTTGCAGAAATTCCGGAGTTGATGAACCGAATGTCGGTGCGCTTTTGCGCGCCCTGATTCCAACGTGATGGAGGAGATGGCAATGCCAATCGAGTTCACGCATGTTCCCGGTAAGATCCACGCCACCAACGCCAGCTTTTTCTACGACTTTGTCGAGACCGCGACGAAGCTGTCACTGATCGAGGATGCCGGATTCCGGAAGATCGTCATCGACGACCAGGCCGGGCTGCTGACCAATATGGACCTTGCCGCCCAGACGCTGGACCGGACCTCGTCCCTGGAGATCGTGCTCACGCATTGGGCAGGCGTGATCGAACCAACCGTGGCGGCGCGGCAGCTCGCTGCCCTCGACGCGAGAAGCGGTGGCCGGCTGTCGCTCAGGATGCTCAGCGAGCCGCTGAGCGACGACGATGCCGAGGCACGTCCGGCCGGCCATACGGTGGTCTGGCAACGCATCGACGAATATCTGGTGCTGCTGAAGCGGTTGTGGTCGAACGACAGGCCGTTCGACCATGAAGGCACCTTTTACAGCATCAAAGGCGGCTATGTGCCGCGCAAGGGGCCGCATGGTGCCGATGTGACCATCCGCATGGGCGGACAGTCGGGCACGGCGCTCAGGGTCGCGGGCAGGCATGCGGATGTGTTCGAGCTGGCGCCGGGCTCGCTTGCAGAAATCCGCCAGTCAATGGAGCGCGTACGCGGCGCCGCCGCCGAACACGGCCGGGCCGGCAAGCTGCGTTTCGCGCTTCCCGTCCGAATCCGTACGGAAGACAAACCGGCCGCTTCCTGCCAGAAGGCGCTCGAACTTGCCGGGCCGCCGGCGCAGGTCGCGCTGTCGCTGCTTTCCTACGCCACTTTGGGGATCAAGGAGTTCATGATCGTCGGCATCGACAGGCCACGCGAGATTGCGACCGCCGGCCGCGAGGCGATCGCACTGCTGCGCAATTCGCTGGCACGGCGCGAGGCCGATGTCCCTCAGCCGGGGGCGTTTGCGTCACGCGCGACACAGGGAGCACGCGCCGGCTGCTGAAGAGCCACCGTCGTCCCGCGCCTTGGTGACGGGTCTACCACCATTCCGGGAAAGCCGCGTGAGCCGCCCTGGCCAGCGTCGGTATTTCCTGATCGGGAACGGAGCTGTAGGGCCAGAGCAGTCGCGGGCCGAGCGGCGCCCAGCCGCCGGCCGCCGCCATCGCCTTATCGAGTGCTGCATCACCGACATTGTAACGGGTGCGAAACGGTAGGACATGTGCGGCGAGGAAGGCCTGTATGCGGGCCTCGACCTCGGCAGCGGCGGCCATGTCGGTGCGGATTATCTGCCACCACATCATCGCGCCCTTCGGGTTGAGGCAGGCAACGTTGGAATAGCTGCCATGGGCCCCTCCAGCATAGCCTGTTGCCAGCGTGTGGCCGGGGACGAAGACGGAAAATCCGTCCAGTTTGCGGCGCATGTCGGCATACCAGCCGGCGTCGCCGCCCGGCAGCTTGGCGCCGACCAGCGATGGCACGGCCGCACGCAGACTGGCGATGCCGTCGAGCGTCAGGTGGCGCTTGGCGTGCGGCGGATTGTAGAGCACCAGCGGCGTTTCAGGCGCGGCGTCGCACAGGCCGCCGGCAAAGCGCATGACCTCGTCGTCGCTGGGCGGCCACCAGTCGGGCAGCGTGAACTGCACCGCCGCCGGGCGAAGTCCGGCGACCCGCGTCAGTCGCTCCAGCGCGACGCGCGGATTGGACTGGCTGATGCCGATCTGGAAAGGAAGGCGCGCGCGGCCGGCTATGGTTGCGACCAACTCACAAAGCCGGTCGAATTCGGGCTCGGTCTGGCAATGGAATTCGCAGGCCGTGCCATTGGAATAGATGCCGTCGACGCCTGAGGCGTAGAGCCGGGCGATCGTCTCTTCCGTCGCCTGCCAGTCGATCGCTCCGCGATCGTCGATGGCCAGCATCACCGCGCCCCAGATGCCGCGCGGTGCGTGTGCGGGCAAGCGGGCCAGATGGTCGTCGAGGTCAGCGTCCACCGGCGATCTCGTGTTCGCGGCGGGTTTCGTTCGACGCGAAGGCAGCCTCGATAATGGCGATGATCTTGCGCGCATAGATGCCGTCGACCGGCACCGGCGTGTCATCGGCAATGGCATCGCGCATTGCGCTCCATTCGCGCACCAGCGCGTTATGCATCCAGTTCGGCTCAAAGGAACCGGGCAGCTCGGTCCAGACCGTCTCGCGGCCAAGCATGGTGCCGCGGTCCATGTCGATGCGCAGCGTTCCCCGCTCGCAGACCAGGTCCATGGCATAGGTGGTGGCGCCGGTGCGATAGCCGACGCTCTGCACCTGGCCGATGCCGCCGCCGGCGAAGCGCAATCCGAGCAGAGCGCTGTCGTCTGCTTCCTGGTCATGGAACTTGGCGCCGAGCATGCCGCTCACCGACACGACATCGTCATCCATCAGCCAGACCAGACGATCGACCGCGTGGATGCCGGCCGTCAACAGCATGCCGCCGCCGGTCGCCTTACGCAGATGCCAGTCGCGGCGATTGTGCTCCATCCACAGCTTGATGATCCAGCTCGATCCGGCGAGCGGCCGGCCGAGCTCGCCTTCCTCCAGAATTTGCCTGGCCGCCATGCAGGGCAGGGCGAAATGCATGAGGTGGGCGACCATCAGCTTGACGCCACCCTTGGCCACGGCGGCGTTGATCGCATCGCAGGCAGCCACCGTCGGCGCCATCGGTTTTTCGAGCAGGATATGCTTGCCGGCCTTTGCCGCGCCGATGGCCATTTCGGCATGGAGATGGTGCGGGCTGGCAATGAGGACCGCATCCACCTCCTTGTCGTCCAGCAGCTTGCGCCAATCAGTGTAGCCGCGGCCGCCATATTCGGCGGTGAATCGCTCCAACGCATCGGTATTTCCCCGGCAGGACGCGACGAGGCGAATATTTCCAACCTCGCGGATTGCCCGCGCATGGGCTGCGCCGAAATCGCCGGCGCCGATAATTCCTATTCCAATCATGGTCCTGCCTTTTGATAAGCGGCGTCGATCAGCGACATCGCCGCAACATAATCTTCGATGGACACCGGCGGAGGCGCCTTTCTGGCCAGCCGGTCAAGCGTATCGCGCATGAACAGACGATAGCGCGTTGCCGGCAGTTCGACCGGCAAGTCGACGATTGCCGCGTCGTCGAGCGTTGCGCAGATAACATGGTCGCCATGATCGATGAGGGTGGCATTGGCACTGACGATGCGCCACTCGAAGTCACCGCCGGGGCGCATCGAAGCAAAGGTGTAACCGGCCTCGACGATGAACAGCGCGCCGGCCTCGTCTTCCAGCACCAGAAGTGCGTGATCCTCGACCGGGCCGGGATGGATGCGGTTCGCGATCGAAACGCTTTTCAGGCCGAGCTTGCCGGTTGCGAGGCTGAGTGCCGCGTCGACGCCGTGTATGCCGAGATTCCTCAATGCACCCCCGCCACCAACCGCCGGGTCGAGCACCCAGGCGACACCGTCGGCGATGTAGCGTTGCGGCGGGCCGTTGACCAGCCGGAACTGGCAATGCGCCACGGGGCCGGCGCGACCTTGCCGGCGCAGCCGTTCAAGGCCGGCAACGGCCGGCCCGAAACGGTTGGGCAGGGGAACAGCGACAAAAGTCTGGTACTGCCTGGCAAGGTCGCGCAGCGCCATCAGTTCCCTAGTATGGCTGGCCGCCGGCTTCTCCAGGATCAGCGGTATCCTTGCCGCGATGATCGCACGTGCCCGCGCCGGCACCATCGAAGGGTGCCCCATCAACAGGATCACATCCGGCGGGCTGGAGAGTATCTCCTTGAAATCTTCGATAAACGGCAGGTCGTGGTGCGCGGCGAACGCTTGCGCTTGGCCAGGATCCTCGTCCCAGATACCGGCGATCTCCGTGCCGTAAAAGCGTGCGGCGTCGAGGTGTATTTCGGCGTGCCAGTGGCTCGAGCCGGCGAGGGTAATCTTCATTCGGAGGCAGCAGGTTTGTTATGGGCTTGCAGGATATCCTACAAGTGGCTATACGACAAGCAGCGGGCAAGCTTCAGCGGATGATGAAGGCAGTGGGATGGCGGAACTGAAGTCGATCGAACCGTTGAGCAGACCGCCGCTGCTTCACGTCACCGTGCAGGAAAGCCTCAGGGCCTATATCGAAAGCAACCAGCTCAAGGCAGGCGATCCCCTGCCGCCGGAGACGTTCCTGGCGCAGCGGCTCGGCGTCGGCCGCAACTCCGTGCGGGAAGCCATCAAGGCGCTGGAATCGATCGGCATCCTGGAGACACGACGCGGCATCGGCGTGTTCGTCAAGGAGTTCTCGTTCAAGCCGCTGCTGGATAACCTGGCCTACGGTTTGCAGGATTCGCTGCGCGATGTCGAAGAGCTGCGCGAAATCCGTCGGGTGCTGGAAACCGGCCTCATCGCCAAGACGATCGAGATGATCAGTGCCGAGGACATCGAGGCGCTGCGCCAGTTGACCGAGCGCATGCGGCAACGTGCCGAGCGCCATGAGAGCTTCGCCGAAGAGGACCAGCAATTCCATCAGCTGCTGTTCCGCTGCCAGAACAATCACATGCTGAGCGCGCTGATCGACATCTTCTGGACGGCGTTCAACAAGGCCTCGAATTTCACCAATCTCGATAATCCGACGCCGCTGGCGACATGGCGCGACCATCACGAGATCGTCGAGGCTGTCGCCGCCAAGGACGTCGGCCAGGCGCGTCGGCGACTCGACGACCATTACCGGGGGATCCAGCAGGTTATCGCAAAAAACCGAACAAGCTGAAGAACAACCTGACTATGCCAAGGGAGGAAACCATGCGTATCAGGACCATCGCATTCTCAGTCGCCGGGCTGCTGCTCGCCAGCATTGCCCCATTGACCAGTGTCCAGGCACAAAGCGCCAAGACCATTGCGGGCGGCTTCGACGTCGGCCCCGGCGGTTTTCCCAAGAACTTCAACCCGCTGGTGGCGACCGGCGGCTACACCTGGCTCAGCACCTATTTTGAACCGCTGGTCATCTACAATGCCGGGCTGGCCGATATCGAAGGCGACCTCGCCAAGGACTACAAGATCAGCGACGACCAGCTGAGCTATACGTTCAACCTGGTCAACGAGACCTGGCATGACGGCAAACCGTTCACCTCGAAGGACGTCAAGTTCACCCTCGAGCTTGCCAAGAACAAGGCCTCCGGCAGCCTGTTTGCCGCCCGCCTCGCCAACATCGCCTCGGTCGATGCCCCGGATGACCACACCGCAGTGGTGAAGCTATCGAAACCGAACGGCTCGTTTCTATCCATCCTCTCGCAGCTGATGATCCTGCCGGAGCATGCCCTGGCCGCTCTGCCGCCGGAATCGCTGGCGACAAGCACCTGGTGGTCGACCACACCGGTCGGCACCGGCCCGTTCAAGTTCAAGCGCTACGTGACCGACCAATATGTCGAACTGGCAGCCGATGACGATTATCGCGGCGGCAAGCCGAAGGTAGACGTGCTCATCAACCGCTATTTCGAGTCGCCGGCGGCGGCCGTTGCCGCACTCCGTGCCGGCGAAATCCAGTTCACCTATGTCGAGCCCGACGATGCGGCATCGTTCAAGAGCGACAGCAATTTCAAGGTGATCGAAGGTGCCTCGTACGTGGTCAACTATATCGGCCTGAACCAGAAGGTCGACCTGTTTAGGGATATCCGTGTCCGCCAGGCGATCATGTACGCGATCGATCGCAACGCCATCATCGACAGCCTCTACGGCGGTGCCGCCGAGCCAGCCAATTGCGGCTATGTCGCGCCGCATCTCGTTCCCGCAGGCCTCGAACCCTATGCCTACGATCCGGCAAAGGCCAAGGCGCTGCTGAGCGAGGCCGGCTGGGACAAGATCAACGGCGACAAGCCGATCACCTTGCTGACCTATTACGGCTCGCCGCAAGCGGCCAATGTGATGGCCGCTGTCCAGTCGATGCTGGCCGAGGTCGGCATCAATGTGGTGCCGCGGGTCGTCGATACGCCGACCTACAACGGCATCGTCTACAAGCAAGGCACGCCGGACTGGAACGCCTTTCCGATGGTCTATGCCGGCCTGCAGAACGGCCCCAACCCGGCCGGCCTCAATCCCGGCCTCAACAAGTCGCAGATCCCGCCGGCAGGCTTCAACACCATGCGCATCGAGTTCGACGATCTGAGCACCGCATTGGACGCCGCGCTAGGCCAAACCGATCCGGCCAAGCTCGATCAATCCTGGCAGGGGGTCTGCAAGGTGATGAACAAGGAGCTACCCTGGGCGACGTTGTGGGTGGCCAACCGCTATGGCGTAGCCTCCAACAAGCTGCATGACTTCGTCTGGACGCCGGCGCCGGGCGGCGGCCCCTACGCAGCTCACCCCGAGCGCTGGGACATCCAGTAAGAAACCCGCAACCAAGCGAGCAGGCGGGACCACTTTGGCGCCGCCTGCCACCGCCACGGAAAGCCCATGTTGAGCTTCATCGCCCGCCGCAGCGCCACAGGATTGCTGATGCTGGTCGCGCTCAGCGTCCTCATCTTCATCCTGTTGCGGCTGGCGCCGGGCGATCCGATCGACGCCTATATCAACCCATCGGTCCCCATGTCGGCTTCCGACCTCGAGGGCCTGCGCGAACGGCTCGGGCTCGATCGGCCGCTTCCCGTGCAATATCTCGCCTGGCTGCGCGCGGCGCTGAGCGGTGACTTCGGCTATTCGATCCAGCGCAGCGGCGTTGCCGTGCTGCCACTGGTCATGGAACGCATCGGCCCGACGGCGCTGCTGATGGGTACGGGCCTGGCGATCGCCATCGTGCTCGGCATTTCCGCCGGCATTTTCAGCGCGGTGCGCCGTAACGAACCATCCGACATCGCGCTGTCGGTGCTGTCGTTTATCGGTATCTCCAGCCCGGCTTTTCTGACAGCGCTGCTCGGTCTCTATTTCTTCTCGGTGCTGCTGCGCTGGGCGCCGTCCGGCGGCATGCAGACCGCGGGTGCGCCGTTCTCGGCGACGGATGTGCTTGCGCACCTCGTCCTGCCCGCCTGCCTGCTGTCCGTCGGCCATGCCGCGCTGATCATGCGTTACATGCGCGCCTCGCTGCTGGAAGTGCTCAACCAGGATTACGTGCGGACGGCGCGTGCCAAGGGCGTGCGCGAGTTCTGGGTTATCATCAAGCACGCGACCCGCAATGCGCTCTTGCCGGTCATTACCTTGATCGGCTCGACTGTCGGCATCGCCATCGGCGGCGCCATCTTCCTGGAAAGCGTGTTCAACTGGCCGGGCATGGGACTGCTTCTGGTCAACGCCGTCGGCACCCGCGATTACCCGGTGATCATGGGCGCTACCCTGGTGATCGGCGTTTGCGTCATCCTGGTCAACCTCTTGACCGACGTCGTCTATGCCGTCGTCGACCCGCGCATTCAGGTGGCATGATGGCAATCACGGCGCCAGATCCTACAGTTGACCCGACAGCCGTGCCGCAAACCAAAGGCCCGCTTCGCCGCGCGCTCGACCGCTTTTTTGAAAACCGCGCGGCGCGTGCCGGGCTTTTGATCGTCATCCCGATCCTGCTGGCGGTTTCGACGTATCCTTTGTGGTGGCCGTTCGGTCCTAACACCATCGACCTCCGAGCAATGAACAAGGCGCCGTCGGCCATTCATTGGCTGGGCAGCGACGGCGTCGGGCGCGACGTCATGGCCCGGTTGCTGCAAGGCGGGCGGATCTCATTGCTGGTTGCCGTCAGCTCGGTCGCCATCTCCACCGTCATCGGCTTCCTGGTCGGCGCCGTCGCCAGCTTTGGCGGGCGCCTCGTCGACGGCACGGTGATGCGCCTGGTCGATCTGGCGATGACGCTGCCGCCGGTGATCTTCCTGCTGGTGCTGGCTTCGATCGCCGGCACCGGCATCGCGCCGACCATACTGGTGATCTCGCTGCTCTCCTGGCCGGTGCTGTCGCGCATGGTGCGCGCCCGGCTGCTCGAACTGCGCGAGCGCGATTTCGTCGTTGCCGCCCGCGGCATGGGGGCAGGGCTGCCGCATCTCTTGTTCCGGCACGGCCTGCCCAATTGCATCGATATCCTGGTCGTCTACGCCACCTTGCAGATCGCCAACGCCATCCTGCTCGAGGCCGGCCTGTCCTTCCTCGGCCTCGGCATCGCACCGCCCGAAGCCAGCTGGGGCAACATGCTCAATCTCGCCCGCTCCACCGTCGTGCTTGAAAATTACCCCTGGCAATGGATGTTCCCGGGCGCCGCACTGGTGCTCACCGTGCTCGCCATCAACTTCATCGGCGACGGCTTGCGCGACGCATTCGACCCCCGCTCCGATCTCAACTGACCTCAAAGGTTCATCAAAATGCCCCTGTTTACCGGCGTCGTGCCACCTGTCGTCACCCCGCTCAATGCCGATTTCAGCATCGACTTTCCGTCGTTCACCCGCACCATCGAGAACCTGCTCGACGGCGGCGTTCACGGGCTGTTCGTGCTCGGCTCGACCAGCGAGGTGGTCTTCCACGACGAGGCGGGCCGCAGGGCCGTCCTCGAGCACGCGGTCAAGGTCAATAACGGCCGGGTTCCGATCTTCGCCGGGGTCATCGACCCGACGACCGACCGCGTCATCAACCACGCCCGGATCGCCAGATCGGCCGGCGCCGACGCCATCGTCGTCACCGCGCCGTTTTATACCCGCACCAGCCAGCCGGAGATCGGCGACCACTTCCGCTATATCAAGGATGCGATCGACATTCCGGTCATCGCCTACGACATCCCGGTCTGCGTCCACGTCAAGCTGGAGCGCAAGACCACGGTCGGCCTCGCCAGGGAAGGCGCCATCGCGGGCATCAAGGATTCCAGCGGCGATGACGGCAATCTGCGTTACGTGCTCAAGGACATGGCCGACGACCCCGGCTTCTTCGGCATGACCGGCTCCGAGATACTGGTCGATAGCGTGCTGGCGATGGGTGCGCATGGCGTCGTGCCGGGGCTCGCCAATGTCGACCCGCATGGTTATGTCAGGCTGTGGAAGCTGACGCAGGCGGGCCAGCATGCCGAAGCCCGCCTGGAGCAGGAGCGGCTGTTAAAGCTGTTCGAGATCGTCTGGATCTCGCTCGGCAGGACAAGCGCCGGCTCGGCCGGCGTCGGCGCCTTCAAGGCGGCGATGAAGAGCCTCGGCATCATTGCCTCCAACACCATGGCGCGGCCGCAACGCAGCCTGAACGAGGAGGAAACCGCGAAGGTCGACATGATCCTTCGCGACGTGGGGCTGCTCCGCTGAGTGTCGCGCCGATCCTCTCGATTTCCGGCCTGCGCGCGGTGTTCCGCATCGCGGGGCGCGACATCGCGGCGGTAACGGATGTCGACCTGACGATCGGCTCCGGCGAGACGGTGGCGCTCGTCGGCGAATCCGGATCCGGCAAGTCCGTCACCAGCCTGTCGATCATCGGCCTGTTGCCGAAAAGGGTCGGACATATCGCAGAGGGGTCGATCGCGCTGCGGCGCAAGAACGGCACGGTCACCGAGCTGACCAGCCTCGATGCCGAGTCGCTGCGCAAGATACGCGGCAACGAGATCGGCATGGTGTTCCAGGAGCCGATGACCAGCCTCAACCCGGTCTACACGATCGGCGAGCAGATCGCCGAACCGATCCGCATCCATCTCGGCAAGTCGCACCGCGAAGCAGCAGCAGACGCGGTGCGGCTGCTGGAACAGGTCGGCATTCCCGATCCGAAGCGGCGGGCGCGGCAATATCCGCACGAACTTTCGGGCGGGATGCGCCAGCGCGCCACCATCGCCATGGCGCTGTCCTGCGATCCGGGCTTGCTGATCGCCGACGAGCCGACGACCGCGCTGGACGTCACCATACAGGCCCAGATCCTCGATCTTTTGGCCGAGCTGCAGGCGCAGCGCGGCATGGGCATCCTGTTCGTCACCCACAATCTCGGAGTCGTCGCCGAAATCGCCGACCGGGTGGCGGTGATGTATGCCGGGCGTATCGTCGAAACAGGTCCGGTGAGCGAAGTGTTCACCCGTCCGCGTCATCCCTATACCGCAGGGTTGATGCGCTCGGTGCCGCGGCTCGGCCAGGCCACGGCGCTGAAGGCGGCGGGGACGCCGCTGCCGACCATTGCCGGAAATGTTCCGTCGCTCGCCTTGCTGCCCAAGGGCTGTTCCTTCGCGCCGCGTTGCCCGATGGCTATCGCTGCCTGCCGCGCCGCGGTCCCGCCCTTGTTTGGGGCGACGCCGACCCAGCAAAGCCGCTGCCTGCGTTGGGAGGAGCTCTGATGGCCGACGCCCCTTTCCTCGCTGTCAAAAACCTGACCAAGCATTTTGCGCCGACAGCGTTCTCGCGCGGACCCGTCGTAAGGGCGTTGGAGGATATTTCCTTCGATATCAGGCGTGGCCAGGTGGTCGGCCTGGTCGGCGAATCCGGGTCCGGCAAGACGACGATCGGCCGCTCGGTGCTGCGTCTGATCGAGCCGACATCCGGCCAAATCAACTATGACGGCACCGACATCACCAGGCTGGGTGCCGCCCAGTTGCGCCGCCAGCGCCGCAAGATGCAGTATATTTTCCAGGATCCCTTCGCCAGCCTGTCGCCGCGCATGACGATAGGGCAGATCCTCACCGAAGGCCTGGACATTCAAGGCATCGGCAAGAAGTCCGAGCGGCGGGCGAAGGCCGAGAAGGCACTTGCCGCGGTCGAGTTGCCGGTCGACGCCTATGACCGCTACGCCCATGAATTTTCGGGCGGCCAGCGCCAGCGCATCGGCATCGCCCGGGCGCTGACGCTCGAGCCGGAATTCATCGTTGCCGACGAGCCGGTCTCGGCACTCGACGTCTCGATCCAGGCGCAAATCATCAATCTGTTGCGCGACCTGCAGCTCCGGCTCGGCCTGACCATGCTGTTCATTTCGCACGATCTGGCCGTCGTCGAGTACATCTGCGACACGGTCATCGTGCTCTATCTCGGGCGCATCATGGAAGTTGCGCCGGCGGCCGAGCTTTATGCCCGGCCGCAGCATCCCTACACGCGCGCGCTGCTGTCAGCCATTCCATCGCTCGATCCGCTGGCCAGGCAAGACCGACAAGTGCTCAAGGGCGATATTCCAAGCCCGGCAAACCCGCCGTCGGGCTGTGTTTTCCGAACCCGTTGCCCGTTTGCGGTGGAAGCTTGCGCCGGGGCTGTACCGCCGCTGAGGGCGACAGCCGAGGGCCATCTGAAGGCCTGCATCCGCGACGACATCGCTTAGGTTTTCTGCCCTCGGCCTACGGGAGAACGTGGGCGAGATGGACAAGGTCGTCGGCCACAAAGTCCCAGCTCTCAAGAGGCGAGAGATCGGTCGTCTGCGCCGGGCCATGCTCTTTTGGCCGAGCAACAAAGGCGGTTCCGATACCGCACCTTCGCGCCGCAGCCAGGTCGTCATTATGCGCGGCGACTAACACGGCCTCCGCAGGTCGCACCCCCAGGATCTCCACTGCACGGAGATAAGCCTGCGGCGCAGGCTTGTAGGTGCCGAACACATCCGAGCCAAGGACGGTGTCCCAAGGCAGGCCGGCGCGCTTGGCCATATCCAGCAACAGCCGGGTATTGGCCCCTGACAAGGGCACGATGATGAAGCGTTCCTTCAGCCTCGCAAGGCCTTTCAGCGAATCGGGCCACGGCTCCAGCCGGCGCCAGGCGAGGTTGAGTTCCTCAAGTTCGGCGGTCGGCAGCTCGGATGGGGCCAGCCCGAACTGGACGAGGGTGGCGTCCAGATTCTCCCTGTTGATCACGTCGAGTGAAACGAAAGGCCGGTGCCCCGTCCGCACCGCCTCGGTCGAGGCGTCATAGCGCGACGCCCACGTATCGGCGAATTCACCGGGATCGACCTGCTGTGCACCGTTTCGCGCCAGGAAGGAGCCGGCCTCCCTTGCGATACCGCTGCGCCAATCAACGACGGTTCCCAGAACATCGAAGAATAGGACTCGAGTGGCGGTCATATTGAGCTTTCGGGCGGGGTTGCGGTTGGTGTCCTGCCGCATCGGTCGCGATAGGACGGATCGACCGCGTCGAGCTGCTGATCAGATAGTCGAAATGTTTAAAAGCCTGTTCGCGAAGGTGGTTCCCCCGGGCTCATTGAAACGTCGTCGACGCCAACCCATATGCAATGTGCGTCGGATGTTTCCTCCCATTCGTCCGGCGCGTTCCCCTCTGAAGGTTTTCGACCTTCACATCTGGCCGGGCTTTGCAGCCCGGCCTTTTTTGCGGGGTAAGTGAGCGAGCCGAGATCATGGCGCAGACGTGCCCAGCGTATCGATGCGTTTCGCCAGCGCCGCGGGATCGCCAAGCACGCGCAGCGTCTTCAGCCGAGCTGTGCCGCCGGCAGCGATCGAGACGGCCGATGCCGGCACGCCAAGCGCCTTAGCTACCAGCCTTTCCAGCGCTCGATTGGCGGCTCCGTTTTCCGGCACGGCGCGGACGCGGGCTTTTAGATAGCTTCGCCCATCCACCGATGTTTCGATGCCCTCCAGCCTGTCCATCGCCGCTTTCGGCGTCAGCCGGACGAACAGGTCGATGCCGTCGGCGCGCGTGCGGAACGGCGCACTCATGGACGCCCTGGGCTCAGACGACCAGCGAAAGCACGGTGGTGAGCAGGAACTGCCGGATGAAGAACAGGATCAGCAGCAGGATGATCGGCGAGATGTCGATGCCGCCGAGGTCGGGCATGAAGCGGCGGATCGGCCGAAGCGCCGGCTCGGTCAGCCGATAGAGCATGTTGCTGATGGTGTCGACGAACTGGTTGCGCGAGTTGACGACGTTGAAGGCGTAGAGCCAGGAAAATATCGCCGAGGCGATGATGATCCACCAGTAAAGGTCAAGCGCCATGACAATGGTCTGAATGAGGGCGATCATGCCGGTCTCCGATTGTTGCCGACATGTAGCCACTGTAGGTGAAAGCGGCAAGAGCCGCCTTCCGCCGCATGGCGAAGCCGGACGAACGGCCGAACGGCATTTCGGCAGCACGCGCAGCCTTGACAGGAAACCGCAGCGGCCGATAAAAGCCCCATCCGCTGGACGGGGCTGTAGCTCAGCTGGGAGAGCGCGTCGTTCGCAATGACGAGGTCAGGAGTTCGATCCTCCTCAGCTCCACCAGCGGATTTTTTCGCACCCTTTGCCTGGATGAATTCCAAGGAAATCCTCCTTGGCTTCACGGCGTCTCTCAGACGAAGCTCGCGAACGCATTGCAGCCTGCTGGCGGCTTGGCACTATCGTTGCCGGGTGGATTCACATCGGCGACGTAAAGACCCTCTACACCAGTAGCGTATGCGGCCTATTGCCACTGCGCCTCGTCCTTGCCAGACTTGGTCCGTCTTCAAAACCGAGGGGAATTCACCATGACCAGCGCGACAAGGCGTGATTTTGTAGGTCTTACAGGAATGGCAGCGACTGCCCTGGCCGGTGCTGTTGCAACACGAGCTACCGCTGCGGAAAGCGACGTATCGCCATCGTTCGATGAGGTTCTTCACGAGTACAATCAAAACAACACAGAAAGGACTAGATCAAAGCTGGCGATCTATGTGGTGCTTTCTCATCTGCACGCCAGCCTCGAGGACGAATTTAGTGACCTTGGGCTAGAGCTGCCTTTAGGAAAAAAGGCCTTGCCATCGAATCTGCCGGCCAATTTCGAGGACGCGCAGGTTGCACCCCTTCCTTGGCTCTTCAAGCCCTCGGAAGTTACCGACCACGAACGAAACGCCTATGCGACGATTGCAATGCGAATGAACGCAGTGATGGCAAGACACACCGCCGACGTGAGTGTCGGGGTTTCGCATATCATGTCGCACAAGGGATAACCGCGACCTTGCCGGCGAGCACGGCACGTCAGGCGAGCACAACGCCGGCCGGCGATTTGTTGTTGCGGGCGAACCGATTACCTGTTTTCGCGAGGCGACTGCGCTGCGAGAGTCCTCACAATGGATAAATCCTTCCGCGACGCGCCGCGCGACATAGCGAAGCTCTCGGCACCCCGGCCAGTGGGAATTGTCAGCCGTCGGCGCGTAGTGGCGCTGCTTTCGCAGGCCCTCGACAGCGGTGCATGCTGGCTGGCTGCGCCTGGTGGATACGGCAAGACCACCGCGGTGATCGACTTTCTGGAACACGGAGGGCTGGAACACGGAGGGCTGGAACAAGGCGGGATGAAGCAAGGCGAATCGGCGTACAACTGGTATCGGGTCGACACCGAGGACCAGGACGTTGCGCGCCTTTTCCACTATCTGACGCTGTCGCTCGACGGCAGGCATGCCGGCATGCCGGTCTTTGGTCCGGAATATGCCGACAATTCCGACGATTTCGCGCGGCTGTTCTTCCGCACCTATTTCTCGCGGCTTGATCCGGGCACGATCCTGGTCCTCGACGATCTGCATCGTGCCGATGCGCCAGGCTTTCGCCGGACACTGGCGATCCTGTTGCGCGAACGCCCCAACACCGTCCGCTGCATCTGCACATCGCGGATGCTGCCCGAGGGCGATGTCGCCGACCTCGTGCTGTCGGGACAGTTGCCGGTCCTCAACCAAACGCTGCTGGAGTTTTCGCCTGCGGAGGCTCGCAACCTCGTCACCGCCCGCTCGCAATCGCCGTCCGAGGTCGGCGACATTTCGGAGGCGCGCGGCTGGGCGGTGGGCCTTCTCCTGCTGGCCAACGCCGGAATGTACTACCCGCTTTCGCAGACCGGCCTTGCCGGAGGCGCCGGCCTTCGGGAGATTGTCGGACGTTATTTCCTGCGCGACATCGCGCCGGAGGACCAGGATCTGCTTATCAGGCTCAACGTTCTGCCGGAGATCAGCACGGAGCTTGCCGATGCGTTCCTGGGCTCGCCGCAGGCTGCTCGCCTGCTGGTGCGGCTGCAGCATCGCCAGCTGCTGATCACGCGCGACGGTCCGGGCGGCGCCGCCTTCCAACTGCATGACTTGTTGCGCGAATACCTTGCCGGCCTACTGGACCGGCGCGTGACGGAATCGGACCGTTCCAGGCTGCGCGAGCAGGCAGCAAAGGTCCTGCACGAGGCAGGCAAAACCGACGCGGCAATCGTGCTGGCGTTGCAGGCGGGCGCCTGGCCGCTGGCACGCCAGCTCATTCTGGAGTGCGCTAACGGCGTTCTCTCGCAAGGGCGCCGGGCCAGCTTGGTCGAATGGTGCAACAGGCTGCCCCCCGACCAGATGGACGGGTGGGTCCATTATTGGCTGGGCGTCGCCTTCGCATCGGACGATGCGAAGGCCGAACCGCACTTCTCCAAGGCATGGCAAGCATTCGAGAACACCGACATGCGCGGCCAATGCCTGACGGTCGCGCGGGCGGTCGTAGTCAAGACCGCCAGCTGGCGTACGCATGAGGGGCTGGCGGATTGGACGCGCCGAGCCTCACAGGTTCTTGCCAAGGGATTGCCGGAGTTGGATCCGGAGGAACTCATGATGGTCAGGCTCGGCATCCTGCGGGCCGTCGATTTCGCCGAACCTGGCGAATTCGACGCCCATGACGCGAAACGCCTCGTGAATGATATCCAGCAGCGCCTGACACATCTGCCGATCGAGGATTCGGTCGAGTTGCGCCTGCTGGCAAGCGAAGCGCTCATCGACTACGCGACCTCGTCGGGGCAGCGCGACATTTTTGCCAATGCCGTGGACAGCGTTGCCGCCGATCTCGAACATTCGGATATCCCGCCGCTGGTGCTCGGCATGTGGCTGGTGTCCTTTGGCTCGGCCAGCGGCCGTTACTTCCCCTATTCGCGGCGCGGTTTTGTCTATGCCTCGGCCGAGGATGCGTTGCGACGCGCAACGGCGATAGGCGAGCAGCACGCCTTACGGGGCGTCGAGTTCAGCGCGCTCTATCAGCTTCAATTGCTGATGAAGCTTCACAACAGGTTCTCGGAATTCAATGCGCTCGTCTCCCGGCTGGGCGAGATCGCGGACAGCAGGTTCACAACCCAGGTCGCTGTAGTCGCCGACTGCCACGCGGCGATGCACACGCGCAACGGCAACTTCGTCAAGGCTTATCTCGACTGCGATGCCTTCATGGATGCGATCGAGCGGGCGAATGAGCCGATGATCGAACGCTGGCCGCATTACGTCACCAAATACCAGGTCCTGCTGGCCGATCGGCGTCCAGCGGAGGCCATTGCGCTACTCCAGGAGATCGTCGAAAGGCTGAGCGGCGGCCCTCGCCAGCGCGTCGAACTCAACATTCTGGCCGCTCAGGCCCTGGAGCAGAAGTGGAACGGCGGCGCGTCCTATGGCAGTCGTCTGGCTGAATTCATGGAGGCGTTGCGCCAGGTCAACCCCTCCGCAATCCTGCTCAACCTGCCGGACCTATTGGCCGATCTGGTCGCCGATGCGCTGGAGCGAAAGATCGACATCGATCTCTGCCGCCGCGTCGTTCGGGCGCGATATCTGGTCCCGCCCGCTGGCCGACCCGCCCAGTGGCCTTGGCCGCTCAGGATCCACTTGATGGGAGGCTTCCGCCTCGAAATCGATGGCGCCGAGGTCGCGCCCGGTGCCAAACCTACCCGCGCGCTCGACATATTGCGCATTATCTGCCTGTCGAGGGACCAGGTCTGTTCGGTGGAAACCCTGCAGGATTGGCTCTGGCCCGACCTCGACGGCGACCAGGCCAAAGCGGCCTTGGAGCAGGCGCTGCATCGTCTGCGCAAATTGCTCGGGCAAGGCGAACT
The DNA here is from genome assembly GCF_040321085.1 of Mesorhizobium sp. M0522. NCBI lineage: Bacteria > Pseudomonadati > Pseudomonadota > Alphaproteobacteria > Hyphomicrobiales > Phyllobacteriaceae > Mesorhizobium > Mesorhizobium sp. M0522. The sequence goes on along the minus strand of NZ_JAMYQW010000009.1, from coordinate 50,419 downwards.
CGTAACGCTGAGAGAAGGCCGTTTGCGGCTCGCTGCCGACAAGGTCTGGATCGATCTGCAGGATTGGGAAGACCGGCTGAAACCCGTTCTGTCGGGCCCAAGAGACAGCGCAATCGAGGAGCAGGAGATGCTGCTGGAAGGCTTTGTCGGCCCGCTTTTCTCGAATGGCCCGATGCCCGTCTGGTCGAACGCCGCGGCCGACCGGGTGCGGGACGGGTTTGTGGAGCTCGCCGTGCGGATCGCCAAACACTGGCAGAGCCAAGGCAACGCGGATCGGGCACGCCAGGCGTGCCGGCGTGCGCTCGATTTCTACCCGGAATCGGCCAAACTCCATGGCACGCTCATCCAGGAGAGCCTCTCCAGGAACGACCATGCCGGCGCCATCGAGGATTACCGGCGCTATGAACGCGCGCTCGCTTCGACCGGCGATGACGAGCCCTCGCCTTTGCTGCGTTCGCTCGTGCGCCCGTTTCTCTAGACCGGTTCATCGTTTCACGGAAACGCCGAACCGCTCTATCTCTTTATTTTTGCGCAATTCCGGACGGAAAACCGTTCCACACTTTTCCTGGAATTGCTCTGGCGCAGCTCGGAACTCCGTAAGCCGTCCGTAAGTCGCGGTCTGGGAACCTCGGCCCGTCGATCAAAACCGATCGCCGGAGGCCTGAAGCCCCCGATACCAACACTCACAGGAAGGAAAAGGTCATGCCGTATACTGCCAGAGCAACTTCGAGAGTGCGTGCCGGCACCATCCGCGCTGGAGCCACAAGACTTTCCGATCAGCTCAGGATCGGGCCTTGGTCGCTCCTCTCGCCGGAAGCCGTCATACAGCAAAAGTACAACTCCCTTGGAGGCGCCGGCTTCGCCGAGATCGACAGGAAGGACACTGGAAAAGCCTGGTATCTCAAGAACGGCTCATGCATTTGCTACAACGATGCCATGCACAACGCCTTTGAGATCCATGGCGAAATCTACAGGAAGTGGATTGCGCTTGGCGGTCTCGCGTGGGGCATTCCCTGCACCGACGAAACCGGAACTCCCGACGGCGTCGGCCGATACAATCACTTCAACAACAATACCGCTTCGATCTACTGGACACCGAACACCGGTGCTCAAGCGATTTGGGGGGCAATTCGCGGCAAATGGGCAGCAATGGGCTGGGAGCGCTCGGTTCTCGGCTATCCGGTCACCGACGAAACCGGAACTCCCGACGGCGTCGGGCGCTACAACCATTTTGCCAATGCCGGCTCGATCTACTGGACACCGAACACAGGAGCCAACGTGGTGTACGGTGACATCCGCAAGAAGTGGGAGAGCCTGGGCTGGGAACAGTCATATCTGGGCTATCCCACGACCGACGAGACCGAATTTGCCGAAGGAGGCCGCGCCAATCTGTTTGAAAACGGCGGCATATACTGGTGGCCCGACACCGGCGCGATCGACCTTCGAGACGTCGTCGTCCACTATACCGGCCTCCATTGCTTCGGCGAGACCGACTGGGATCAGGGGCCGGGTGGTGCGGACGAGCCCTATGTCATCGTCAGCGTGGCAACGCCGCGGATCGCCGACACCAAGCGCAGCCAGGTCTATGGCGACGTCGATGCGGGAGATACGAGACCCGACCTGATGGAGGTCTATCGAGGTAAGCCCTACGGCATCAATATCGGTACGGTGCTGATGGAAAATGATTTCGGCGATCCGAACAAGTACAAGGACGAAGTGCAGAAGGTCGTGATGGGCGTCCATACGGCGGGTACGCTGGCTTTGGGCCTCATTCCGGTGGCAGGACCTATCATTGCCGCGATAGCCGGCCCGGCCCTGGGATCCTTGATGCCATCGATCGGCGGCGCCATCAGCGATCTCTTCGATTGGGGCGATGACAGGATCGGGAGCGCGACAGTGACCATCTCCGCAAAGCAGATGGTGTTGCTCGCGGCACGTACGAACAATACCACCTTCAGCGGGATTGGGTTCAAAGTGGAAACGCCCCTGATTTCCGGCGAGGGGGCTTCCTACAAAGCCTATTTTGGCTTTGTGCCTGCCTAGGCCAATCGCCCCGGCAAAAAAGCTTGCCGGGACAATCAACTTACCAGCCCCGCCTTCCGTTGGCGGGGCTGACGTTCGCGACTGAGAGTTTCCGTAGCGGTCGTCGCAAGGCGCGGTCCGGATGCGGCAGCGGCCGATCAGCATAGCGGGCAAGCTGTCGTTGCCTACCCCGCACAGCCCGTAGCGCCGCCATGAACGCGGCTCCTTCGGCCGGAACGATGGAGACCGCATTAAGTGCAGTCACCTCAACGACGCGGCCGCAACCAACGAGGCCGAACGGGACCGGCGGAAACCGGATCAGGCGGTGCGTAACCCGACGCCATGACGGCGGCCGAGATCAATCAGGATGGAAAGAGAACCGGTGACAAGAGCGGGCATGCATCACACCAGCCCGCGCTTGGCCATCATCGCTTCCGGTGACGGCATCTTGCCGCGGAAGGCGGTGTAGAGTTCTTCCGGGTCCTTCGAGCCGCCGGCGGCGTAGATGTTCTTGCGCAGCCGCTCGGCCAGCGCCGGGTTGAAGGGATCGCCTGTTTCCTCGAAGGCGGCGAACGCATCGGCGTCAAGCACTTCCGACCACATGTAGGAGTAATAGCCGGCAGAATAGCCATCGCCGGCAAAGATGTGGCCGAAATGCGGGGTGCGGTGACGCATGGCGATGGTGTCGGGCATGTTGAGCTTTTCGAGCGTTTCGGCTTCGAAACGAAGCGGCTGATCCGCCGCGTCCGGCCGCGCGTGATAGGCCATGTCGACCAACGCCGAGGCCGTGAACTCGACCGTGGCGAAACCGGCACCGAAGGTGCGCGCCGCCAGCATTTTGTCGACCAGCGCCTTTGGCATCGGCATGCCGGTCTTGACATGCAGCGCATGTTTTTCCAGCACCGCCGGCACCGTCAGCCAGTGCTCGTAAAGCTGCGAGGGCAGTTCGACGAAATCGCGGCTGACCGACGTGCCCGCGACCGACGGCCAAGTGACGTCGGTCAGCATGCCGTGCAGGGCATGACCGAATTCGTGGAACAGGGTCTTGGCCTCATCGACCGACAGCAAGGCGGCCTCGCCGGCCGGCGGCTTGGCGAAATTCATGATGTTGTAGATGACCGGCTTCGAGCCAGGGCCAAGCCTATAACCGGATTTCAGCGCGCTCATCCAGGCGCCGGAGCGCTTCGAGGGCCGCGCGAAATAGTCGGCGAGGAACAGGCCGCGCTCGCTGCCGTCGGCATTCTTCACCACGAAAACACGTGCGTCCGGATGCCAGGTGGCAATGCCCTTCTTTTCTTCGAAAGAAATGCCGAACAATCGTGTTGCCACGTCGAAACAGGCGTCGATGATGCGGTCTAGCTGCAGGTACGGCTTCAGCTCGGCCTCGTCGAAGGCGAATTTCTCTGCGCGCAGCTTCTCCTGATAGAAGCGCCAGTCCCAGGCAGCGAATTTCTCGTTGCTGCCGGCCTCGGCCGCCAGCCGCTGCAATTCGGCCTGGTCGCTTGCGGCCTTTTCCACCGCCTTTTCCCAGACCGGATCGAGCAGCGCGTGCACCGCCTCCGGCGTCTTGGCCATAGTATCGTCGAGCTTCAATGCGGCGTAGGAAGGATAGCCGAGCAGCTTCGCCTTCTCGGCGCGCAGGCGCAGCATGTCGCGCACCACGTCCGTGTTGTCGGTGGCGCCGCCATTCTGACCACGCATGATGAAGGCGCGGAACGCTGTCTCGCGTAGATCGCGGCGCTCTGAGAAGGTCGAGAACGGCTCGTAGATTGAACGCGACAAAGTGACGGCGTAGCGGCCCTTCTGGCCGCGCATCTCGGCGGCTCCCGCCATCGAGCTTTTCAGGAACTCCGGCAGGCCGGCAAGGTCGGCCTCGTCGAGGAACAACGCCCAGTCGCGCTCATCGGCAAGCACGTTCTGGCTGAAATTGGTGCCGAGCGACGACAATTCCTCGTTGATCGAGGCCAGCCGCTTCTTGCCTTCGGCGTCGAGCCTGGCGCCGGAGCGGACGAAGTTTTTCCAGGTCTTTTCCAGCACCCGCAGCGTTTCGGCATCGAGCTTCAAAGCATCGCGGTGCTGATAGAGGTGGTCGATGCGGGCGAACAGGCGTTCGTTCATCGAGATTGCCGAGAAGTGCCGCGACATCTTTGGCGAGATGTCGCGCTCCAGCGCCTGGATCGCCTCATTGGTGTGGGCGCCGGCGCGGCACCAGAAGATCGAGGAGACATGGTCGAGCGCCTCGCCGGCAAGCTCGAGCGAGGCAAGCGTGTTTTCGATCGTCGGTGTCCCGGTGTTGCCGGCAATCGCCTCGATCTCGGCCTCGTGCGCCTTCATGGCCGCGTCGAAGACCGGAGAAAAATCGCCGTCGCCGATGCGCGTGAAATCAGGCAGGCCGAGCGGCCCTTGCCATGCGGTCAGCGGATGGGCGGCGAGGTCGACGGTGGACGGCATGGGCAAACTTTCGCTGAGTGGCGGGAGGCGGGCGTCACCGATGTAGGGCGCCGGCCGATTGCGCGCAACAGCGCGGCTGGTTAACACTGATGCGTGCCCACGACTCGTATGCGAACCAGGATGCCCACTCGCGCGCAGCGCAGCAAAAAGTGCACTGTAACGGTAATTCCCATCTATAATAATCTAAAATCCATGGTCTCGTTGTAAAATTCAGGCATCATTTCGTTTCCGAGATAGATAACGCTTCCGTGACTATTTCTAATTTTATTTAGGTTAGATTTAGACAACTTGAAAACACGACTAAAGTATGCGTCGTATTCTTTCCTCATATCGCCTTCCGACCAGTCTAAATTATAGTACATTCTGCCAGGCAACATTACATCGCCGCGCCACAGATTTATATCATATTCAATTACCGGAGATAATCTTGAACTAACTTGCAAACATTTATTTTCAGCGTCACGCTCAAGGACTATGTTGTTTAAAAAATCCTTTGACGATATCAGAACTCTTCTGTTTTTAAAAGACCGTTCTTCTTCTCGGATGGGCTCCCAAAAAATGGGGGTATCGCCATCTTCGATGGACGGCTTGACGAATACTATATTCTCAACACCCTTGGACAAGGCATGGTTGAAAACGATTTCATCTCTGTGCGACAGGAAAAGATTGAATTGATTGCCCATCATTGCCCTCCAACACATAAGATTTCGAATTCCGGTAACAGTGCACTTTTGCAGGGCGCGACCGTCGTTGTGAGTGGATTGACCGCATGGCTTGTCGCATTGGCGTTCCCACCTGCGTAACCACGTGACGTGGACAGGTCCGAATTGACGCCGGCAATTCCAGCGCCTATCCCCCGAGAAGCGCAAGACCAAATTTCGTCAGTAGCCGTCGCAGTTTTCGGCGATCGCGGCTTGCGAACTGGCGCTGATCTGGTCGTTGGCGATCGCGAAAGTCTCCTGCATCAGCATGTCGTTACTGGGAAAATCATAGCAGGCGATCACAGTGGTGACGCCGCCCTCCGTCTTCTCGATCCGATGGCGGATTTCGGCCCCGGCGACGGCGTCCTGCCACTCGGCGATCGAGGCGATGAATTCCTGCTTGCTTTGCACGACGCCGAGGTCGTCGAGCTTGATGCGGACGTTGTCGGCAAGCAGGTCCGACAATTCGGTGCGGTCGGCGACCAGCAGTGCCGAATACCAGCGGTCTATGATCGCGCTATCGTCGGCGCGGGCGATATTTGCCGAGCACAGCAGCGCTGCCGCCGCGAACGCGAACCGAGCTCGCATCATGCCTCGTCTCCTACTCCGTCTCCGGCCGCTCGAAATCGCCTGTGTCCTTGTTCATCACCCAAAGCTCGCCGGTCGAAATATCGAACCAGGCACCTTGCAGTGACAGTCGCCCCTTGCCTTCGAGGATCGAAACACAAGGGAAGGTGCGCAGATTGGCTATGGAATAGCGGATCGAGATGCGCTCCAGCGCCGTCTGGCGCTCGGTCGCGGTCATGAAGGTGCTCGACGATACGGTCTCGGCCGCGGGCGCGATCAGGCTCATCCACTTGCCGATGAAATCGCCCGGCGACAAGGGTGCGGCCGTGGTGTCGAGTGCCGCGCGGATGCCGCCGCAGCGGCCGTGGCCCATCACCACGATGTTCTTGACCTTGAGGCTCTGCACGGCAAATTCGAGCGCCGCCGATGTCGAGTGGAACTGATCGTCGGGCGCATAGGGCGGCACCAGATTGCCGACATTGCGCAGCACGAACAGCTCGCCGGGCCCGGCATCGAAGATCGCTTCGGGCGCGGCCCGCGAATCGCAGCAGGCGACGATCATCGTTTCCGGTGCCTGGCCCTCCCGCGCCAGCGAGCGATAACGGCCGCTTTCGGTGAGATAGCGGCCGCTCATGAAACTGCGGTAGCCGGTGAGAAGATGCTCGGGAAGATGGGGCATGGGCAGCGGTGGGAGCCTTTCCGGGTTGAAGGCAGCTCGGTTCAATCCCGAAAGGCTCTAGCGCATCGGCCCGAAAATCGGAACCGATTTTCGGAAGGCGAGGCGTGGTTTCAACGTGCCAGCCCGTACTTTGACACAGGTGAACGAACGCCGCCATTAATCGGGTTCAGAACCGCAGATTGGCGCCGGCACGCAGCAGAAGCCAGTAGAACAGGCCGCCAGCAGCATCGCCAGGAAGAAGCCGCTGGGACTCTCGGCAAATGGCAGTCCGCCTGTGTTCATGCCGAAAATGCCGACGATCAGCGTGCCCGGCAAAAGCAGCGCGCTCATCACCGCCAGCGCCTTGAGGCTACGGTTCGATTCGTCGGCAAGCTCGGCGGCAAGCTCCTCCTGCAGCAGTCTTGCCCGGTCGTTGATCATGACGACCTCGCGGTCGAGCCGTTCAAGGCGCGCAGCAAGCCGGCGCAGAACTTCATGTGCGTCGGCGGAAAGGTTCCAGGCGGAACGGTCTTCACCCTGGAAAAGCGCTGCCAGGGCCGCGATCGGCCGATGCAGGGATACGGCAAGGCGGCGCACATCCTTCAGCTGCCGTCTTTCGTTGGCAAGCCGCTCGGTCACGAGATGATCCTCGACTGCATCGAGCCGCTTCGTCGCTGTAGCGAGCCGCAGGCTGGTGGTCTTGCAAAAAGCCATGACCAGCATTTCGAACAGCTCGAATGCCGTGGCCGGCCGCAGTCCCGCGGCAAGGGCAGTGTGCACTTCCTCCACCGCCGCCAGCGGATGCCGGCGGCCGGTGACCAGCAGCCGCTCGGAGACCGCAAAATGCAATCTGCCGATGGTCGTCGACTGATGGGCGATCTCGCCGTGCAAGTCGGCCGAAATGCCGTGGACGACGCCATTCTCATGCGCCAGCACTAGGCTGTCCTCATGTCCTTCGAGGATTGCATGAGCCGACGCCGGCAGCGCGCAGGCATGGCTGACCCAGGAATGGGCGCGCCGGTCGACAAGGTCGACATGCAGCCAGACCCAGCCGTCCGCTGAGGCGAGCGCGGCCTCTATGTCTCGGGGCGCCAGTGGTTCGGGAGCTTTGCCGGGAGCAGCATGATAGGCCCAGACCAGCCCGGGAGCATGATGCTGGTCGTCCGCGGCAAGCAATGTCAGATGCGATGCGTCATTCATGGCCGCCGCCGAAATAATGCACGTTCAGGCGATCAGGGCCGCGCCGGGGCCGGTGCCGCGACATTCTGGTCAAACCCTGCCCCCGCTCAGAACACCTGGCGGAAGATGACGAACAACACGAAGGCAAGACAGATCGAGACCGGAAGGGTCAGTATCCAGGCCATCAGCATGTTGCGCACCGTCGACCATTGCAGGCCAGAGCCGTTCGCCGCCATGGTGCCGGCAACGCCCGAGGACAGCACATGGGTGGTCGAGACCGGCAGGCCGAGATAGTCGGCCGATGCGATCGTCGCCATCGCGACAAGCTCGGCGGACGCACCCTGACCGTAGGTCAAATGGCTTTTGCCGATCTTCTCGCCGACGGTGACGACGATGCGCTTCCAGCCGACCATGGTGCCGAGGCCGAGCGCCAGCGCGATGGCGACCTTGACCCAGAGCGGGATGAACTTCGTCGCGTTGTCGACCGCCTTATGGTAGGTTGTCACCGCCTTCAGGTCGTCTGCCTCCATCGGCAGCAGCTTCTTCCTGTCGATCAGCTTCAGCGCTTCACCGATAAGATAGATGTTGTTGCGGGCGTTGCTGACCAGAGTTGTCGGCAGCTTTTCCACGGACGGATAGGGCGACAACATGGCGCTGGTGTCGTGGATGAAGCTCCGCAGGGCAGGCGTGGTCTCGTCCTTCCAGGTCTTGGTGCGAACGGCGTCGCCGACCACGATTGCCGCATCGGTCACGGCGATGCCGGGCTTGACGTATTTGCCGAGTACCGTTTCGACCTGCGTCGCCGCCGATTTGTAAGCTTCGAGATAGTTCACGTCCGGTGTGCGGTTGAGCGCGAAGGCGGTCGGCACGACGCCGATCAGGATGAGCATGATGAGGCCCATGCCCTTTTGCCCGTCATTGGAGCCGTGGGCAAAGCTGACGCCGGTGCAGGTGAAGATAAGCAACGCCCGGATCCACAGCGGCGGCGGCGCGCTCGACTTGGGCGCCTCGTAGAGCTCGCGGTTCCTGACCAGCAGCTTCATCACCAGAAGCAGCAGTGCAGCCAGGCCAAAACCGACCAGCGGCGAGATCAGGAGCGACAGGCCGACATTGGACGCCTGCGACCAGTCGACGCCGCTGGTGACGGAGCCGGCCGGGGCCATGAACTGGTTGGCGAGACCGACGCCGATGATCGAGCCGATCAGTGTGTGCGAGCTCGAGGCAGGCAGGCCGAGATACCAAGTTCCGAGATTCCACATGATCGCCGCAACCAGCAGCGCGAAGACCATGGCCAGTCCGGAGCTCGATCCGACCTGAAGGATCAGCTCGACCGGCAGCAGCGATATGATGCCGAAGGCGACCGCTCCGCTGGCGGTGAGCACGCCCAGAAAGTTGAAGAAGCCGGACCACATCACTGCAAGCTCGGCCGGCATGGAATGCGTGTAGATCACCGTTGCCACCGCATTGGCAGTGTCGTGAAAACCGTTGACGAATTCGAAGCCGAGCGCGATCAGCAGCGCCAGCCCAAGCAGGATCCACGGCACCGCGATGGTGCTGGTCAGGTCCTGGCTGAGCGCGTAGCCGACATAGGCAAGGCCGCCCAGAATGATGACGGCAAAGGCCGGCAGAAACCATTTACCGGTGTCGTTTGGCCGGTCAAGCGGATGCTCCGGCCTTGGAATTCCTGCCTCGCTTGAAACAATATCGACCACACCCCACTCCTCCTGCGTTGCAGCAAAGAATGGGAGGACGCTATGTCGGCACGATGAAGCCTGTGTGACGGCGGGCACTTTGGGTTGACGCAACGGGCGATCGACGCGACCGAGGCAGTTGAACCCGGCCAGCGCATTCCTACACTATTCCGCGATCTCCAGCAGGGTCGATATCAGCAGCCGGCGCTCTTCGGCGGAGAGAATGTCCGAACCGAACAGGTTCATGCTGCGAAGCCCTTCGATGGCGAGATAGCAGACCAGCAGCGCCTTGAGGTTCGGCGTTTCCTGCTTCAGCCGCTCGAACAGCTGCCGCCTGAACGATTTTATCGGGGTCAGGAAATCGGGATCCTCGGCAATCGCCGAAAATATCCAGGATGCCGACGGTTTCGATTCCTCGGCATGCTCGGCCGACAGCTTGATATAAGTTGCAAGCGGGCTTTCGCTGTTGACGCCGGCCGTGCGGGCGGACTCCAGGGCCTGCTCGAAGGCGCGCAGGTAATCCTCTACCAGCGCCTGCATCAATTTCGCCTTGGTCGGGAAATTGTAGAGAAGACCACCCTTAGACACGCCGGCACGGCTGGCGACCGCATCCAGCGACAGGCTGCCAGGACCCGTCTCGCGCGCCACGGCGGCGGCGGCGGCGAGAATCTTCTCGCGCGAATTTGCTCTGCGGACTTTCATCAAGGGTTCCCCATTCATTAGCTTAGGCGGAATTGACAAGACCGTCCAGACGGTACAGTAAGATCGCCGTCATTTGAAATTGGGACCAGTCACAGGTATGTGTTCCGGTCGTCCGACCGTTATGCTGGGCCGTGGCCGAGGGGACTGTTCGTGATCAAGCGCTTCATCATCGCCTTCATTCTGCTCGTGCTGGTGTGCGGCGGCATCGTCGGCTTCAACCTGTTTCGCGACAATGCGATCAAACAGTTCTTCGCCACCATGAAGCCGCCGGCCGCGACCGTGTCGACGGTCATCGTCAAACCGATGTCCTGGACGCCCGGCATCGAGGCGATCGGCACTGTCAGTGCCGTACGCGGCGTCGACCTGACGGTCGAAACCGCGGGCATCGTCAAGGACATCCTGTTCCATGCCAATCAGAAGGTCGCCGCCAACGCCGTGCTGCTGCAGCTCGACGATGAAGTCGAGCGAGCCGACCTCGTGGCATCGAAGGCGCAAGCGACCTCCGACCAGACGACGCTGATGCGCGCGCTTGAGCTGCAGAAGCGCGGGGTCGGCACCGACGCTACGCTCGACACAGCGCAGGCAGCAGCATCGGTCTCCGCCGCGCAGGTGAACAAGCTGCAAGCGGTGCTCGACCAAAAGCAGTTGACGGCCCCTTTCAATGGTACCGTCGGCATTCCGAAAATCGACATTGGCCAGTATCTCACACCCGGCACCGCTGTGGTGACCTTGCAGGACATGGATACGATGCGTGTCGATTTCACCGTGCCGGAGCAGCAGCTTCCGCAGCTGAAGATCGGACAGACGGTGCGGTTGGGCGTCGGCGGCGGCGACATGCCGTTCACCGGCAGCATCCGCGGCATCGATCCGAAGATCGACCCGACCAGCCGGCTGGTGACGGTAAGGGCGGAGGTCGGCAATCCCGAAGGCAAGCTGACGCCCGGCCAGTTCGTTCAGGTGCGCGTCGAACTGCCCGAGGAGAACGACGTGCTGGCGCTGCCGCAGACGGCGCTGACTTCCAGCCTGTACGGCGACTTCGTCTTCGTGGTGCGCCCGGCCAAATCCGCCGAAGCCAACGGCGCGGCGCCCGAGGCAAAGCCGGAACAAAAGCCGGCTGCAGATGCTGCCAAGCCCGCAGCCGAGGCACCCGCGGCAAAACCCGACGAAAAGGCGGCCGCTACCCCAGCCAAACCGGCAGCGGAAGCCAAGCCGGCAGCGGAAGAACAGAAGCCGCAGCTCGTGCTAGCCCAGGTGTTCGTCAAGCCAGGCCGCCGCAACGCCGGCCTGGTCGAGATCCTGGAGGGCATCGCGCCCGGCGACGAAGTCGTTACCGCCGGCCAGAACCGGCTCTCCAACGGCATGTCCGTTGCCGTCGACAACACGATCGATCCGAGCAAGCCGGGGAACCAGCAGGCAGCCCAGCAATGAGCTTTTCCGACCTCTTCATCCGCCGCCCGGTCCTTTCGACCGTGCTTGCCTGCATGATCCTGCTTCTGGGTTTTCAGGGCATCTTCAACCTTTCGATCCGGCAGTATCCAGAGGTTGAAGAAACGGCCATCACCATCACCACGGCCTATCCCGGCGCCAGCGCCGACCTGATCCAGGGGTTTATTTCCGCGCCGATCGCGCGTGCCGTCGCGTCGACCGAAAACATCGACTATGTGACGTCGGCGAGCCGGCCGTCATCCAGCACCGTGACAGTGCAGATGAAGCTCGGCTCCGACCCCGACGTCGCGCTGAACGAAGTCTTGTCGAAGGTCCAGAGCGTGCGCGGCGATCTGCCGGACGAAACCAAAGACCCGGTGATCGTCAAGGGCACCGGCCAGCAGTTCGCGATGATGTACATCTCGATGCAGAATCCGAACATGACGCCGGAACAGCTCACCGAATATATCGAGCGCGTCGTGCGACCGCGTATCTCGACGGTCGAAGGCGTCGCCGACGTGCAGATTTTCGGCGCCGCCGAATATTCGATGCGTGTCTGGATCGACCCGATCAAACTGGCGGCGCGCGGCGTGACGGCGGCGGAAGTGCTGGCCGCCATCAACGAATCGAATTTCCTTTCCGCGCCCGGCGACACCGAAAACGAATATGTGGTTTCTTCGATCACCGTTCGCTCGACGCTGCAGACGCCGGAGGCTTTCGCCGCCCTTCCACTCCGGTCGAAGGACGGCAATGTGGTGAGATTGCGCGACGTGGCCCGCGTCGAACTCGCCGCGGCGAACACCGACACCAGGGTCAGCTTCAACGGCAAGCCCGGCATCTTTCTCGCTATCTTTCCGACGCCGGCCGCCAATCCGCTGACCACCGCGGCGGCAATCCACAAGATTGTGCCGACCATCCAGGAGACGCTGCCGCTCGGCATGGCGATGCAGATCGTCTACGACTCAACCGAGCAGATCAGCGCGTCGATCGAGGAGGTGTTCAAGACCATCGGCGAGGCGGTCGCCATCGTCATCGTCGTCATCCTGCTCTTCCTCGGCTCGTTCCGCTCGGTGCTGATGCCGATCGTGACCATTCCGCTGTCGCTGATCGGCGTCTGTTTCCTGCTGTTTTCGGTGGGCTATTCGATCAATCTTTTGTCGTTGCTGGCCATGGTGCTGGCGATCGGCCTCGTCGTCGACGATGCCATCGTGGTGGTGGAAAACATCCACCGCCACATGGAGGAAGACGGCTTGTCGCCGATGCAGGCAGCCTTCAACGGCATGCGCGAGATCTCTTCCGCCGTCGTCGCCATGACGATAACGCTGGCCGCCGTGTTCGCGCCGCTGGCCTTCACCGGTGGCCTGACCGGCGCGCTGTTTCGCGAATTCGCGGTGACGCTTGCCGGCTCGGTGGTGCTTTCGGGTGTCGTCGCCCTCACCATCACACCGATGATGTCGGCACGTATCCTGAGGTCCGGCTCGCACAGCCGCTTCCAGCGCATTGTCGACAATACGTTCGGGCGGGTCGAACACATCTATGAGCGGCTCGTCACCGGTTCGTTGAACTATCGCCCGGTGACGCTGATGATCGTCCTCGCGCTGGTCGCCACGACCGGTTTCATGTTCACCAAGACCTCGAGCGAACTGGCGCCGGAAGAGGACCAGGGTTTCCTGCTTTCGCTGGTGACCGCGCCGCGGTACGCGACGTCGGACTATACCGAAACCTACGTCAATCAGATACTCGGCCTGGTCAAGGATCTGCCTGAGACGCGGGCACAGTTCTCGGCGGTCGCCTTCGGTGGTGGCCAGACGAACAGCGCTTTCGTCGGCTTTGCGTTCAAGGACTGGGCTGACCGCACGCGCAACTCGAAGGAAATCCAGCAAGACATTACGGGCCGCCTGAGCAAGGTGGCGGGCGTCGAAGCTTTCGTCTTCGCGCCGCCGACGCTGCCCGGCTCCGGCGGCGGCCTGCCGATAACGATGGTCGTGCGCTCGACCGGCGACGCCTCGCAGGTGTACGAGGCGGCCGAAGACATCAAGAACAAGGCGCAGGCCTCCGGCCGCTTCATCGTCGTGCAGAATTCGATGACCTTCGACGCGCCGCAAGTGACAGTAACGATTGACCGCGATCGCGCCGCCGCGCTCAACCTGCCGATAGCCGACATCGGCCGGACGCTGACGCTCCTGGTCGGTGGCGCCGAAGTGGCGCAATTCGACCGCGAATCCAATAGCTACGACATCATTCCGCAGGTGCCGCAGGAATTCCGCGACAATCCCGAAAAACTGGGCGAGTATTTCGTGCGCAGCGTATCGGGCGAGATGGTGCCGCTCTCGGCGGTGGTGAAGATCTCGACCAACGCGTCGCCGGCCGCCATCGAGCAGTTCAACCAGCTCAACTCGGCGACGATCTCTGCCTTGCCGCGGCCCGGCATCACCACCGGGGATGGGCTACAGGCGATCGAGGACATTGCCAAGCAAAGCCTGCCCGACACCTTCTTCATCGACTATACCGGTCAATCGCGGCAGGAGAAGGAACAGGGCTACACGATCATCATCGCGTTTGCGGCGGCGGTGCTCGTCATCTACCTGGTGCTGGCGGCGCAATTCGAGAGCTTCCGCGACCCGCTGATCATCATGATGGCGGTGCCGCTGTCGATCTTCGGCGCGATCGTGCCGCTTAATATTGGGCTCGGCACGCTCAACATCTACACCCAGGTCGGCTTGATCACGCTGATCGGCCTGATCACCAAGCACGGCATCCTTCTGGTCGAGTTCGCCAACCAGCAGCGTGAAATGCACGGCATGCGGCGGCGTGATGCGATCATCGCCTCGGCCAAGGTGCGGCTGCGGCCGATCCTGATGACGACGGCGGCGATGGCGCTCGGCGTGGTGCCGCTGATCATCTCCAGCGGCGCTGGTGCCGCGGCACGCTATTCGATGGGCCTGGTGATCTTCACCGGCATCTTGGTCGGAACCATGTTCACGCTGTTCGTGGTGCCGATGTTCTACACCTTTATCGCCAGCAAGGACCTGCCGCATCACGCCGAAAAGCCGGATCCGAAGCTGATGCCGGTAATGCCGGATTAGACTGCGCTAATTTCCGGCCCTTTCCTGGGAGCGACGAGAAACATCGCTCATTCAACGATGACGATGCTGGTGTTGGCCGGGCCGAAGACCTCGACGAGCTGGTAGAAATCGGCGGCGTTGTCCGGATGCAGACGCACGCAGCCATGCGAGGCTGGCTGGCCGAGGCGCTTGATGGCGCTTGTCGCATGTACGGCGTAGCCGCCGCTGAAGAACACCGAATGCGGCATCGGGGCGTTGTCGTATTTCTTCGAATACCAAATTTCATGCATGCGGGTCGGCTTGAACGAACCGATCGGCGTGACGTGCGTCCTGTCGCCGGTCGAGACCTTCCAGGCGAATGTCGGCCGGCCGTCGACCAGGATTTCCATGGTCTGCTGCGATAGCGACACACGCGCGACGATCTTGTTGGCGGCGGCGTGGGCTGCGCCGTTGCCGGCACTGACAAGCAAGGCAGCACCGGTGATCACGGCGGCGGCGATGTTGATGAGCTTGGCGGAAATGGCAGTGTACATGATGTCTCCCCTATTCTGCCGGTCGGGGCCGGCTCAATTCGATGATCGGCTTATCGGGGCGTCATGTTTCAGGCCGATTTCGCTAGATGCTCGTTTGTGTTTCGATTCTGTTTCCCCTGGTTAACGGAAAGGCCCGAGCAAAACGGCTTGCAGTTGTGCAACGTCGTCTTGGCGGTGGCGTGTTTGCCTAGGCGGATCGGCCAAACCGCGGCGCGAATACGCGATTGCCTTTCGTTTGATAGGAATTCACCTGACTCCGAAACCGAGCTGCAACAAAGCGCAGCCTCGGCGGCATGATCCGGATACAGCGAACAGGGTAAGTTGACCTAACGAAAACAGCGGTCAACGAACGATCGGAAGCCAACACTGTTTTCGCTACGGTCTGGATTGGTCTGGACAGTTTCCAGCCTGCCCGTCGACCGGCTCAAGCCCCTCTGGCGGGGGCGGCTTAGGGCCGTTGAGGATGCGCGGCGCCTCCGGCAACTTGCAGCCGAGAGGACCGAAGGCCCGCGCCGCAACGGGGGGCTCCGCTGGCGGCGCGGGCGCTTCGGGGGTTCCCCTGAAGTGCCCGTAAATCCCAATTTTGAGGAACGAACAGGATGAAAACGAAATTCGCCGCTTCCGTGCTTTCCGCCCTGCTTTACGTCCAGGGCCTGCTCGGCATTGCCGGCCTCGCCACCGTGCTGCTGAAGGAACGTGCCCATGCCGGCGAAGTCAGTACGAACAGTGACATGCTGTCCGGCCCGTCGCTTCTCGTGGTGCGCTGAAGAGCATCGGACCCCAAAGTGGAAACCGGTTTTGGAAAACCCGATGCTCAAGACAAAAGGGTGGCCGTCCTGCCTTCAATCGGCGAATTGCGTCGGCGGATCGAACCGGTAGCCAGCACCCCGTATGGTGGTGATGGTTTCGGTATCGAGCTTGCGGCGCAGCCGCACGATGCGCGAATCGATCGACCGATCGAAGGCTTCGGCATTTTCGGCGGGCGCGGCGGCGATGATGTCGTCCCGCGTCAGCACCTTGCGCGGGCTGGCCAGGAACAGCCTGAGCAGCGCCACCTGCCCGGGGGACAGCTGTTCTTCCGTGCCCGAGCGGTGCATGACGATGGCCGATCGGAGATCGACGGTCGCGTTCTCCAGCACGATCAGTTCCCCGGCGCTCCTGCCGCGCCGAGCCAGAAGGCCGCCTACGCGAGCGGCAAGCTCCCTGACATTGAGCGGGCTTTCGACGACGTCGGCGGCGCCGAGTTCGAGCGCCAGAACCTTGTCGACCAGATCGGCCGGGCGGCAGATCAGGATGAAATCCGGTCCACCTTCGCCGCCATGTCGCCTCAGCAGGTCGCGCCCCTCTGCCTGGCTGACGCTGTCGCCGACAACCACGACATCGATACCCTTTTCCGAAAGCAGCGATTCGGCCTCCCACGGCTGTCGCGCCGCGCGGACGTCATGACCGCGCCGCTCGAGATGATCGGCGAGATCGGTCGCAATTACTTCAGCGACGGAAACAAGCGCGATAACGGATCGTGCAGCCATGTTTTTCACCCCGCATACGGCAACCCAAGAAGAGTGCTGGACATCATGTTTATACCCAATCTACTTTCCGCTGAAAGCGGGAGCGAAAGCATCGTGCGGGCACGAATTGTCATTGTCGAGGACGAGCCCGACCTGAGGGATGCGGTCGCCGAGTATCTCGGCGCCAGCGGCTATGATGTGGCCACGGCCGAAAGTGCGGCGGCGGCGCGCGACCTTTTGGAAACCCAGTCCTTCCATCTGGCCATTCTCGACATCGCCATGCCGGGCGAGGACGGCCTGTCGCTCGGCCGCTGGATGCGGTCGAAAATGCCGATCGGCATCATCTATGCGACGGCGGCCGGTACCGCCCTGGACCGCATCGTCGGACTGGAGCTCGGCGCTGACGACTACATCGTCAAGCCTTACGAATTGCGCGAAGTGCTGGCCAGGGTGCGCAGCGTGCTGCGCCGCGTTCCGGAGCCGACCGAGCCACAAAAGGCCAAGGCTGAAACATCCCGCGGCCGCCGGTCCGTGAGCTTCGGACCCTTTCACGCCGATCTCGACGGCAGGCTCGTCACCGGCGCCAACGGCGCGGTCATCGACATGGCCAAGAGCGAGTTCGACGTGCTGGAGGTGTTCCTGACGCGCGCCAACCGGCTGTTGACGCGGGCGGCGATCTCCGAGGCGATCGGTTTCGTCGAGGACCCGGAGTCGTCCCGCGCCGTCGACATCCGCATCATGCGGCTGAGAAAGAAGATCGAGGCAGATCCGGCCAATCCGAAATTCCTGCGCACGGTGCGCGGCGAAGGCTATATCTTCTCGCTGCCAGTCGGGGAAAACAACTAAGGCCCGGCGGCTTGAGCAAGCCACGGCCAGGAAATGACGGCTGACCATGACGGCTGAAACAACACGCGCGGACATGCAGGGCGCCGGGCAGGGCGCGGCGATGGCGGCCGTGCATGTGGTTCGCCGGCTGCGCGAAGCCGGCGACTGGCAACGCGAAATGGAGGGTATTCTCCAGACGCTTTGCGAAGCCATGGATTGTCACCGCGGCATCCTGTTTCGCCTGCGCGAACTGCCCGGCCAGGGCTTCGCCCAGTCGGTCGCCGCTTATTGGATCGCCCCCCGGTTTGGCGGCGAACTGGCGTCGCCTACCGTCATCGTGCAGTCGGTCGTCGATTCGGACCCATTGCTGGAACAGCTGGCGGAGGACGAGCGCCAAGGCAAGATATTCGCCGGGCACACACGCGATCTCGAAGGCTTTCTGCGGACCGATTTCGAAAAGCAGAACATCAAGTCGTTCCTGTCGGTGTCGGTCTTTTCGCACGGCAATTTGTGGGGCACGCTGGCGGTCAACGATTGCGTCAACGAACGCGAATGGACCGACCAGGAAGAGGCGGCGCTGCACATGGTGGCACTCGCCATCGGCGATGCCATCGAACGATCGCCCTCCGACGCGCATGCCAGCGACGTCATTCGCCGCACCATGCTGCAGGCCTCGCTCGACGCCATCATCGTCATCGACGAGACCGGCTCGATCATCGAATTCAATCCGGCCGCCGAAAAGATGTTCGGCTATCGGCGCAGCGATATCCTCGGCAAGGACCTGCTCGACACGGTCGTGCCGGAATATTACCGCAAGGGCTATGCGTCCGGCGCCGAATACATGTCGGGCCGCGGCGCGCCGATGGTCGGCCAGCGGCTCGAAACGGTCACCCAGAACGCCGCCGGCGAGGTTTTTCCGATCGAGCTGACGGCAACCGAGATGCGGGTCGCCGATCGCCAGCTGATCTTCGGCTCTATCCGCGACCTGCGCGACAGATTGCGCGCCGAGGAGGAAATCAACCGCCAGCGCGAAAAACTGCACCAGAACGAGAAGATGGCGGCAATGGGCTCGCTGCTTGCCGGCGTTTCGCACGAGCTCAACAATCCGCTGGCCGTGGTTGTCGCCCAGTCGACGCTGCTGCACGAATTCGCCGCCGATCCGCAGACCAAGGTGCGCGCCGAAAAGGTGCGTGCCGCTGCCGAGCGCTGCGGCCGTATCGTCAAGAGCTTCCTGTCGATGGTCCGCCTGCACCCGGCCGCACAGGCCGAAACCGACCTCAACCAGGTGATCCGCGCCGCACTCGAAGTGACCGCCTATGGCGCACGGTCGAGCGGCATCATCATCGACACCGATTTCGCCAGCGGCCCGCTGCTGGCCATGGCCGATGCCGACCACGTGACGCAGGTGGCCGCCAACTTCCTCATCAACAGCCAGCACGCCTTGGCCGGCGTTGCCGGCGACCGCCGGATCAAGGTCCGGACGTTTCGCAGCGACCGCGGCAATCCCGGATTCTCGGTCGAGGACAACGGACCAGGCGTGCCGGAAGCGATACGTTCACGCATATTCGAATCCTATTTCACCACCAAGCCGGTCGGTGTCGGTACCGGCATCGGTCTGTCGATCTCGAAATCGATCATCGAGCGGCACAATGGCAATATCTGGTTCGAGGAGGTTTCGCCGAGAGGTGTGCGTTTTGTCGTGCAGCTGCCGGCGATCGCTGCCGGCGCGGCCGCCGCCGGCGAAGCTCCGTCGCGGTCGAGCGGTTTGCGTCACGCGCTGATCATAGACGATGAGCCGGATGTCGCCGCGTCGCTGTCCGATATTCTGGAGCTGATGGGCATCAAGTCGCGGGTCGTGCCGGCCTGGGTCTCGGCCGCCGCGACGCTGAGCGGCCATGTGCCGCCGGACATCGTGTTTTCCGATTTGCGCATGCCCGGCACCAGCGGCATAGCCGCCTATCGCGAGCTACTCGCCGAAATGCCGGGTCTGGCGCGGCGCTTCGTGCTTGTCACCGGCGATCTGATCGGCGCGAAAGGCGAGATCGAAGCGCTGCCGGCGCAGCAGCGACCGCCGATCCTCGAAAAACCGTTCAGCACGCTGGATGTGCGCGGCGTGCTCTCGGCCATTGCCGAGCAGGCCGCTCTGGGCGGCTAGACTCCGCGATCTCGCCCCGGAAGAAAAAGGCTCCCGGCCGACATTGCGGCGGGAGCCTGACTGGAGTGCTGGAGGGCGCTCGCAAAAAAATCAAAAAACGTTCGGCGTATCGGCCAGCGGGGCGGCATTGGCGATCATGCGGACCGGTCGTGCCTTGCCCGACTGGGCAGCGATGACGCGCAGGCATTCCAGGCTCTCGGCGCCCCAGGCCTGCCCCTTGCAGGCAAAATCGATCTCCGGAATCGGCAGGCGCGCCGTCTTGGTGGTGGTCGTCGCGCCATCGATGAGGTTGGCCGGCGGGTTCAGTGAGGCGAAGGCCGGACCGACCGTCGGCGTCAACGCCATGCCGGCAAATGCGGCAGCCGCCAGCAGCATGAACATCGCCATTGGATGATCACTGGCGCGCTGGCGCAGCGCCAGCTTCGGGCGCCGGTCGTTACGCTGGGGACCCTGCTGGCGAAGGTCGGTATCGGTGATCTGGATTTTCGTACGCATCGTCGTTTCCTTCGGTCTTCTTCTTTTCTCTGTTGAAACGAACCTAATCGCACCTTGTAACCGGCCAACGATGATGAATTAACGATTGTGTAACCGGCATGAAACCAAGCCCGCAGCCATTCCTGGGCAAACCGATCAGGCGTAGCTGGCAGCACCGGTGGCATTCTCGTTTTCCGCTACCCACGGCACCAGATCCACGTCGCTTTTCCAGGCCCACAGAGCGTCGGGCGCTCAACACGTGTAAGGGGATTAACGTCTGGAATTCCCGGGATTTTCCCGGCTTCGATCATTCGGACTGGGCTCTCGAATCCCGCTCGATTTCCCGTAAAGAATTCGCCCCATTTTCCCAAGCCATTGCGTTTCAACGGAAAATATGCTTTTATTGAACGAGCATTCAATAAATAAAGAGCCTTTTATGAACCCGCATCTGCGTGACGTGGCAATCCCCAACGATTGGGATCGGCGGGGGCTGCCGGGCTGGAGCTATCATTCCGACGCCTTGCTCGAACTCGAGAAAGAGCACGTCTTCCGCAACCATTGGCAGATCGCCGGCCATGTCTGCGACGTGCCGAACGCCGGCGACTATCTGACGATGGATGTGGTCGGCGAGCGGGCGCTGATCGTGCGCGGCAAGGATGGCGTTGTGCGCGCCTTCAACAATATGTGCCGCCACCGCGGCAGTCGCGTCGTTGCCGACAGCCAGGGCACTTGCAAGAATGCGCTGGTCTGCCCCTTTCATGGCTGGGTCTACAATCTCGACGGCACGCTGCGCGGTGCTGCCCGCCCCCGTTCCTTCCCCGACCTCGACAAGACCGAATTCGGCCTGATGCCGCTCGAGCTCGAAATCTGGATGGGCTTCATCTTCATCCGTTTCCGCAAGGGTGGGCCGCAGCCATCGGTGGCCGAGCTGTTGAAGCCGATCGAAGCCGAGATTGCCCATTACGGCGTCGCCGAGATGGTGCCGTCCTGGGGCATCTGGACCCAAAAGACGCCGGTCAACTGGAAATCGGTGCGCGATGTCGACAATGAAGGCTACCACGTCGCCATGGCGCATCCGGCGCTGCAGGACCTTTACGGTGCGACCTATTTCGACGAGCCGTTCGTCAACGGCGTGTCGCGCTCGTTCGCCACCTACAATCCGTATGCCGGACGGCGCTGGAGCGTCGCGCAATACATCAAGCTCGCACCCGAGGCGAAGCACCTGCCGGAACACCTGCGCAAGGCCTGGATCTACTACGGCATCTTCCCGAACAACGCGCTGTCGATCATGCCGGAATCGGTGCAGTTCTATCAGGAATTTCCGCTGTCGACGGGTGAGACGCTGCTGCGCGGCGCCATCTACCGCTATCGCGACGAGACCAGGGAGCAGGCGGCAGCCCGCTACCTATCCTACCGCATCGACCGCGACACGCTGGCCGAGGATGTACAGCTTTCGATATGGTCCAACGAATCCATGCTGTCCGAAGCCTTCGGAGGTTTTTACCTCTCCGATCTCGAATATGGCGTGCGCACCCACCACGACCATTTGCGCAAGCAAGTTCCCGTGCTCGGATTGGAGACCGCGCCCGAGGAGAAGGATATGTGGGCACTCAACGAGGCGCTCAGATCACGCTCCTGACGCCCTGGTCCTCAGGCCCAAATGGCGACGGGAATGCCGAAACGATCGGCGAGCGGCGGATCCGGAAACGGCATTGCCTCGCCTTTGACGATGCGTCCGGCAACCAGCATCATCGCAGCGGCATCGAGGAAATCGTCGGCGGCCGCGCCGCGCGGCGGCGCGTGGTCGAGAAAATCCTGGCTATAACCATGCCGGGCAAGCAGCGCCTTGCGTTCGGCCATGCCGGCCGGATTGATGTTGCCCCTGATCTTCTTTGGCAGGCGCATCGCCCGGTCGCCGTTCAGTTTGCAGAAGGCAACTTCCGGATGCGATTCGAACACGCGGCTGCGTAGTTCGGGGCGCGCGATCAGCAGCGAATCGACCTCACGGATCTTGGCGAAGATGCCGAAGGCCTGGATCGAGATACCGCGCGGCGGATCTGAGGTCGTCTTGGCTACCTCACTTGCCTTGCGATGTGCGGCGTACCAGGCGTCGACCGTGGTGAAGGCTTCGATCTCCGCGTAGAGCGCGGCGCGGGAGGGGATGGCAAAGACACTGGACTGCCGGGCCCCAAGCAGCGGCCGCACCAGCGCCTCCGGGCCGCGACCGCCTCTTTGGGAGAAATCGGGCAGGCCGATCGGCATATCGACCGCTACCAACGAGTCGGCGGGCAGTCGGTCGAGCAACGCCGCGAAGCTTGGGAAAACGGCTGTCGACGGTGCCGCACCGGGATCGCGGCGGACGGCTATCCAGCCGGCCTTGCAACCGTCGACGCCGACAAGCACAACACCCCAGGGCATAACATCGGGCGCAACATCCTTGGGCGCACCATCCTGGGGCACGGCGTCTTCGGCCTGCGTCACGCCCGGCGGTCCCGTTCCGGATGCAGGAGATGGCGAAGCTGCACCATCGCCATCGGGTGCGACAGGCTCTGGGCATCGGTCTCGAGCTGCAACTCGTCGCCGCCGCGCTTGGCGGTGCGCGCCAGGATCTCGTAGACCGCCGCGGTGGTCGATTGCAGCGCCTTGGCGGCCGGCTGGCCGGACAGGATGCGCGCCAGGTAGACGGCCGCCGTCAGGTCGCCGAGCCCATTCGGCGGCTTCTCGATCAGGCGATGTTCGGCAAGCAGCGCCTCCCTGCCGGCGAGCAGCAAATTGCCGGTGCCGCCGGCCATCATCGCCGGCGCCGAAGTGACCAGCATGGCCGGTGGGCCGGCCTGCAGGGCCGCAGCCATTGCCGATTTCAGGTCGGGCAGCGGCGCTCCGGCCATCCATTCCAGCTCGTAGCGGTTGGGCGTGGCGATATCGGCGATCGGCATCAGCCGGTCGCGCATGGCGATTGCGGTCGGCTCAGGTACGTAGAGCCCGCCCGAATCGCCCATCACCGGATCGCAGATATAGAGGGCGTCCGGCGTCTTCGCCTTCACTGCGCCGACCAGCGAAGCGACGGCTTCGGCCTGGCCAGCCTCGCCGAGATAGCCGGACAGCACGGCGCCGACCTCGCCCAGCCACGGCGCGCGCTCGAGGTCGGCCATCAGCGCCTTGAACTGGTCCAGCGGCGGCACGATGCGGGTGGCCCGGCCATGGCCTGGATGCCAGGGCAGGATGACGGTCGGTACCGCCCAAACCGGAAAGCCGAGCGTCTCCAGCGCAAAGACAGCGGCACGGTTGCCGACCGAGCCACGGGCGACATGGCTGGAGACGACGATGACCGCGCGCGGCGCCTCGGTTTTTTCGGCACTCATTGATTTTCCTAACTGCCCCTGGTGACGAAAAGCACGAGCCAGATCAACAGGCCGATGGCAATAAGCAAGCCCGCTGCCCGACCGATGCGGGTGCCCCAATATTCGATCGGATCCGACCGGTCGGCATCGGCCGCGGTGACGTGGTCGCGCGCGCCTTTAGTGGTTCGTGCAAGGAACGAGGTGCCCCCCGGGTCGGTCTCGCGCGCCACCCGTTCGATGATGCGGCGCGATTCCGCGTCGCTGTCGTGGCGTTTCGCCATGGTGATGTCCCGTTCTATGCCGAGCTTAACCCGTTCGCCTCGTCTGTCACAGGGCCCGACGGCGAATGGCAGAAACCAGTAACACTTCTCGGCCGAAGTCATTTTCTTACGCAAGGATTGTGCTAATGCTTCGCCTGCCAATGCTATCGAGGGGACTTATCATGCTTGCCCAGCGCCTTTCTTCGCCGCCAATCTTTCGTAATCTAGCTGCGTTCCTGGTCATGGCCGTCATGCTGCCGCTGCTTGCCGGCTGCGGCTACAACACCATTCCGACGGCTGAGGAAAACGCCAAGGCCGCATGGAGCGAGGTGTTGAATCAATACCAGCGCCGCGCCGATCTCATCCCCAATCTGGTCAACACGGTCAAGGGCTACGCCGCGCACGAGAAGGACACGCTCGATGCCGTGGTCGAAGCGCGCGCCAAGGCGACGCAGGTGACCGTGACGCCGGAAACGCTGAACAATCCGGAAGCCTTCAAGAAATTCCAGGACAGCCAGGCCGGCCTGACCAGCGCGCTGTCGCGCCTGCTGGCGGTGGTGGAGAACTATCCCGATCTCAAGGCCAACCAGAACTTTCTGGCGCTGCAAGCACAACTCGAAGGCACCGAGAACCGGATCACGGTCGCCCGCCGCGACTATATCCAGGCAGTGAGAGAGTACAATCTGACGCTGAGGACCTTCCCGTCGGTGATCTGGGCGACCTTTTGGTTCCGCGGCAACCAGCCGTTTGCGAATTTCACCATCGAGGAGGATAAGATGCAGCCGCCGAAGGTCGATTTCGGCACCAACACCACGCAAGGCGGGTGAAGAACAGCCGGTGAGCGTGGTCCCTATTGGCCTTGCACTCCGTAGCGCCCCCCTCTGCCCTACCGGGCATCTCCCCCTCAAGGGGGGAGATTGGCAGCTTTGGCCTCACCGCCCATCCTGCAACGTTGGAGATTGGCGAAAACAGCCGTGACAGCCGATCTCCCCCCTTGAGGGGGAGATGTCCGGCAGGACAGAGGGGGGCGCGACAGAACGCCTGCCTGGCCTTCCTGCTCGTCTTCCAAAGCCTTCTCCTCCTCCTCCCTGTCATCGCCTTCGCCGCCGACCTGCCAACCCTCACCGGACGGGTCGTCGACAATGCCGGCCTCATCGATGCCGCGACCGAGGCGGCGCTGACGCAGAAGCTTGCCGAGTTCGAGACCAAAGGGTCCGACCAGATCGTCGTCGCGACCATCCCCAGCCTCGACGGCGAGGAGATCGAGCCTTACGCCAACCGGCTGTTCCGCGCCTGGAAACTGGGCCAGGCGAAGGAGAACAACGGCGTCCTGCTTCTGGTGGCGCCGAACGACCGCAAGATGCGCATCGAGGTCGGCTATGGGCTGGAAGGCACGCTGACCGACCTGCACACCAAGCTGATCATCGAAAACGACATGGTGCCGGCCTTCCGTGCCGGCGATTTCTCCGGTGGTATCAGCAAGGCCGTCGACGACATGATCATGGTGCTGGAAGGCAATCCCGAAGAACTGGAGGCGCGCGGCGAACGCAACCAGCAGCCGCCGTTCAACAGCGACGATCTGTTCTTCACGATCTTCATAGCCATCTGGGCAATCATCTTTTTCGGCGGCCTCGCGGCCTCCATCCTGCCGCCGATCTTCGGCCAGAAGATCGGTCCCGGCCGCTATCGCTGGCTGGGCATGACCTTCGAGCCAAACCGGCGGTCGTCCGGCGGCTGGTCGGGAGGTTCCGGCGGGGGATGGTCGTCGGGCTCAAGCGGTGGCGGGTTTTCCGGCGGCGGCGGTTCGTCCGGCGGCGGCGGCTCCTCGGGAAGTTGGTGACGAGATGACAAGACACGCCATCAGCCCGGTGGAATCCGGCCGTTTCATCAAAATGATCGGCACCGCGCTGTTGGCCATGGCGGTGCTGCTGGTCGGCTTCGCGGGCTTCGCCGCCGCACTGCCGGTGCTGACCGGACGGGTCGTCGACAATGCCGGCATCATCGATGCCGCGACCGAGGCGGCGCTGACGCAGAAGCTTGCCGAGTTCGAGACCAAAGGGTCCGACCAGATCGTCGTCGCGACCATCCCCAGCCTCGACGGCGAGGAGATCGAGCCTTACGCCAACCGGCTGTTCCGCGCCTGGAGACTCGGCCAGGCGAAGGAGAACAACGGCGTCCTGCTTCTGGTGGCGCCGAACGACCGCAAGATGCGCATCGAAGTCGGCTATGGGCTGGAAGGCACGCTGACCGACCTGCACACCAAGCTGATCATCGAAAACGACATGGTGCCGGCCTTCCGTGCCGGCGATTTCTCAGGCGGCATCAGCAAGGCCGTCGACGACATGATCATGGTGCTGGAAGGCAATCCCGAAGAACTGGAGGCGCGCGGCAAGCGCAATCCGGCGAATGACAATCCTGTCGATCCCATCTTCATGCTGTTCATTGTCCTGTGGGCGACGATGTTCTTCGGCGGCTTGGCAATGGCGTTCCTGCCGCCGATCTTCGGCACGAAGCTGTCGCCGGGCGTTTACAAGTGGCTGGGCATGACGTTCCGCTACGGCCGTGGGCCAGCTTCGTCATCCTCCGGTGGCGGTGGCTGGACGTCTGGGACCTCGTCTGGCAGTGGCTGGTCGTCTGGAAGTTCCGGCAGCGGTTGGTCGTCTGGAAGTTCGGGCGGCGGGTTTTCAGGCGGCGGCGGTTCGTCCGGCGGCGGCGGTTCTTCAGGAAGCTGGTGAGACATCAATCATGGCAACACGACCGATCAGCCCCGAGGATCATGAGCGCATCGCCGATGCGATCCGCGCTGCCGAATCAAAGACCGACGGCGAGATCTACTGCGTCGTGGCGCATGCCAGCGACGGCTATTTCTTTCCGGCCGCTTTCATGGCGATGCTCGGCATGCTCGTCGTCAGCCTCGCCGTCGGTTATGGGCTGGAAGCCTGGTGGCTGTCGATCCGCTTGCCGCATTTCGTCATCGCCGAGCTTCTGGCGGTTGCCAGTGTGCTCATCCTGTTGTGGGCATTGCCGGCATTGCGCATCCATTTGGTGCCGAGGCGGCTGCGCTACCAGGCCGCCCACGCCAATGCGATGAAGCAGTTCCTCGCCCGCAACGTCCACCGCACCACGGCGCGCACTGGCGTGCTGGTGTTCGTCTCGATTGCCGAGCGCTACGCCGAGGTGGTCGCCGACAGCGGGATCGATTCTCGTGTCGGCCAGCATGTCTGGGACGGTGTCGTCCGCGACCTTACGGCGCATGCCGGCGACGATCGGCTTGCCGAGGGGTTCGTCAAGGCGATCCAAGCAGTCGGTGCGGTACTGGCCGAACATTTTCCGGTCTCGACTGGCGACAGCAACGAACTGGACGACCATCTGGTCGAGATTTGATCTCGCCAAAAGCGGTTTCGCAGCGTCTCAAGGACGCACCGTCCGGCTGTGTGAAAGCATCGTGGCGGTTGACCGGACTCTTGCAATCGGGCGCGGCGGGTTTATGGTTAACTAATCATGAATACGCTGAGCATCGACATCAGGAAAGCCGAACCGCGCGATGCAGCCGCCATCGCCGACGTGCATCTCGAGGCCTGGCGCGGCGCCTATTCGGGCATCATCCCACACCGCACGCTGACATCGATGATCAACCGCCGCGGCGCCGACTGGTGGGCGAATGCCATTCGCCGCGCTGCCACCGTCCTGGTCGTCGAAATCGGCGGCAAAATTGCCGGCTATGCGACGATCGGCAAGAACCGTGCCCGCGAACTCAGGCAGCAGGGCGAGATCTACGAACTTTACCTGCGGCCGGAATATCAAGGCATCGGGCTCGGCAGCCGGCTGTTCTCGGCCGCGCGGGCACGGCTGGCCGACCATGGCCTGAAAGGCATGGTGGTCTGGGCGCTGGAAGACAATCAGAACGCACTTGCCTTCTATGCCGGCGCCGGTGGCCGCGATGTTGCCGAAGGCGTCGAGATATTCGAGCAGAAGGCGCTGAAGAAGGTCGCTTTCGTCTGGGAATGACGGCCAGCGCATGATCCGGCCGGTTTTCGGTTCGGACGATCTCCCCGTACCATTCGCCGCATTGCACCATTCGCCGTCGCCCGCTATCGATCTCCAATCGAGAGAGGGATAAAGCGATGCGTATCGAAGCGATTGCCAGCGGAAAGAACCCGCCCGAGGACGTCAACGTCATAATCGAGGTGCCGATCGGCGGCGAGCCGATCAAGTACGAGATGGACAAGGAAGCCGGCACCCTGTTCGTCGACCGCTTTCTGCACACGTCGATGCGTTATCCCGGCAATTACGGTTTCGTACCGCATACGCTGTCGGGCGACGGCGACCCGATCGACGTGCTAGTCTGCAACACGCGCGCGCTGGTGCCAGGCTGCGTCATCAATGTGCGGCCGATCGGCGTGCTGGTGATGGAGGACAATGCCGGCCAGGACGAGAAGGTGATCGCGGTGCCTTCACCCAAGCTGACCTTGCGTTACGAGGACGTCCACGAATACACGCAATTGCCCGACATCACCCGTCAGCAAGTGCAGCACTTTTTCGAGCACTACAAGGATCTCGAACCCGGCAAATGGGTCAAGATCGAAGGCTGGTACGATGCGGCCTATGCCAAGAAGATGATCGTCGAGGCAATCGAGCGGGCCAGGCGCAAGTAATTGTCGGGCGCAAATAATCACAAATAATCAGTTGTCGACGCGGCCGAAAGCGGGCGCGTCGCCAAGCACCTCACGCTTGTCCTTGCCGCAGGCGAAGGTGCGTGCCTTCTCGTCGGCAAGCTTGCGCGCCTGATCGTTGGCGGCGGGATTGCCGGTGGCGAGCACAAGGCCGATCGTGCAGCCTTCGTGGGCGTCAGGCTGGGCAACCTTGGCGACGATCAGCACTTCCGTCGACTTGTTCTCGCCCTCGGTATCGCTGATCGAGCGACGATGAATGACGGCGAAGGGAATGGCAGTTTTGCCGTTGGTTTCGATCCGCCACTCGACTTTGGGTCCAGCCGAATTGAGGCCGGAAAAGCTTTCCCAGACCGTGGTCATATCGCCAGGTGGAAAGCCGTAGAACAGCGATTCCCGCGCATCGTCGTAGGAAACCAGCACCGGGTAACCGCGGTAGCCCGAACAGGCGAGATCGGCCCAGTCCCCGTCGCCTTCTTCCGCTTGGGCATAGGTGACGCAGTCCTTCTCCCAATCGAGATCGGTATAGACGCTGGATATGTCGCCGGCCCGGGCCGCCTGGCAGAAACCGGCGAGGGCAAGCGGGATCAAGAGAGCGCGCATGGCGGAACAACTCAGTTCGGGGGGCGCAGCGTACCGTCAAATTTAGCAGCAGCCTAGAGGAAGTCAGGCTGCGCACAGTGGTCTGGTAAAACGGAACACTATTTCTTCAAACTTGCCTCTATCAGAAGATCGGCGTTGCGGGCCACCGACTGCGCCGGCCCGCCGACACCGAACAGCTGGCCGCTGATATAGGCGCCCTCGATCAGGAGCAGCAGCCCGTCGCCCAGCGTGTCGGCGTCGCCGGCGCCCATCTCTGCCGCCATGGCACGCAAGCGCCGGCGCAATTCCTGCTTGTTGGCCTCGCTCACCACACGGGCCGGATGGCCATGTTCGGGATATTCGACCGCGGCATTGGTCATGCCGCAGCCGCGATAGTCGGGCTTTTGCGTACGCTTGCCGACACGCGTCAGGAAGGCGACGATCTGCGCGCGCGGATCGCCGGGATGGGCATTCACCGCCTCGTCGAAGCGCTCCCAGAATTCGAGGTCATAGTGCCGAAGATAGGATGCGGCCAGCTCATCCTTGGACGGAAAGCTGCGGTAGAGGCTGGGCTTGGTGACGCCGGCACGCCGCACGATCTCGTCGACGCCGATCGCCCTGATGCCTTGCCGGTAGAACAGGTCTCGCGCCACCTGGAGAATCCGTTCGGCGGCGCGAGGCGGGGGTGCGTCATTCGCCTTGATCGTTGGTTCAATGCTTTTCATGCCTGGTCTGCCGGTTAGCTGGTTGACAATGTTACCGGTCGGTACGTATGTTTCGCGCTCCCGCAACGTACCGGTCAGTAACATGATAGCTCAATCCCGCCCGTTTGGCCAGCGCTACGCTTTCGTAGTGGTCGCCGTCATCTTCCTTTGCCTGCTGATCGCAGCGGGCCTGCGTTCGGCGCCGGCAGTCATGATGCTGCCGCTGGAGAACAGTTTCGGCTGGCGGCGCGACGTGGTGTCGCTGGCGGCGGCCACCGGCATCTTCCTCTATGGCCTGACCGGGCCGTTTGCCGCGGCGCTGATGGAGCGGATCGGGCTGCGCCGCACCTTGCTTGCCGCGCTGCTGTTGATGTCGGGATCGACCGCGCTCAGCCTGTTGATGACCAAACCGTGGCATCTGCTCCTCACCTGGGGCGTGTTTTCCGGCGTCAGCTCGGGCGCCGTCGCCACCGTGCTCGGCGCGACCATCGTCAACCGCTGGTTCAAGACCAATCGCGGCTTGGTGATGGGACTGATGTCGGCGTCCAGTGCCACCGGGCTGCTGGTCTTCCTGCCGCTGCTCGCCTCGCTCGCCCAGTCGGGCGGCTGGAAGCCGGTCGCCATCGCCATTGCCGTGGCCACCGCCTGCCTGGTGCCGCTGGTCTATATGCTGGTGCCGGAGCGCCCGGCGTCGATCGGCATGGTCCGCTATGGCGCCGATGCCGACGACGTGCCGCCGGTGCCGCCAGCCTCGCAAGGCAATTTCCTTTCGCACACGCTGAGCACGCTGCGCCGCGCCGCCGGCACGCGCGTGTTCTGGTATCTGTTCGCCACTTTCTTCGTCTGCGGCTTCACCACCAACGGGTTGGTCGGCACTCACCTGATCGCCTTTTGCGGCGATATGGGCATTGGCGAAGTGCAGGCTGCAGGCCTGCTCTCGATGATGGGCATCTTCGATCTTATCGGCACGACGCTGTCGGGCTGGCTCACCGACCGTTTCGACCCGCGCAAGCTGCTCGGCGTCTATTACGGTATTCGCGGCCTGTCGCTGATCTATTTGCCCTATTCCGGCTTCTCGGCGACCAGCCTGATCATCTTCGCCGTGTTTTACGGACTGGACTGGATCGCCACGGTGCCGCCGACGCTCAGGCTTTCCAACGAGGCGTTCGGCGACCGCAGCGGGCCGATCGTCTTCGGCTGGATCGTCGCAGGCCATCAGGTTGGCGCCGCGACAGCGGCCTTCTTCGGCGGCACCATGCGCGAGCTGCAAGGCAATTACGAGCTTGCCTTCATGATAGCAGGCATGACCGCGATTGCCGCCGCCTGCATTTCGCTGCTGATCAACACCAGCCGCCAGGCGTTCGACCCGGAACCGCAAGCGGCTTAGGGGTGCGCCAACGGTGCGGCTTTCCCTTCTCCCCTTGTGGGAGAAGGTGGCCGAGCGAAGCTCGGCCGGATGAGGGGTGTTCCAGCTTGGAACCGCCGGCACTCCGTCCAGCACCCCTCAACCGTCTTGGCGCTGCGCGCCAATCCACCTTCTCCCACAAGGGGAGAAGGAAAGAGCTAGCGCTCCTGTTGGTTGTTACGAAACCTTCATCGTTTCGAAATGTGCCTGAAACATTGAAGCTGGAGCTTGGCGGCGACGTTCAATGCCATCCAGGAGACAGCCATGAACAAGATTTCGATGACGCGGCGCGCTTTCGTCACGTCGGCCAGCGCCGTTGGCCTGGTCGGCGCCTCGGGCCTGGCGCTTCCCTATTACTCGCGCGCCAATCAGCGCCCGGCTTTCACCCATGGCATCCAGTCCGGCGACGTCGACGCCACCAGCGGCATGGTCTGGACACGCACCGACCGGCCGTCGCGCGTCATGTTCGAGGTGTCGCCGACCGAAAGCTTCACCAATGCCGTCCGCCTGGCGCCGCTCGATACCTCGCCGGCCAGCGATTATACGGTGAAGCGGCTGCTTACCGATCTCGCCTCCGACCAGGACATCTTCTACCGCATGGTCGCGGCCGATCTTGCCGACATCAACGCCGTTTCCGAGCCGGTCGTCGGCCGCTTCCGCACGGCACCTGCCTCGAAGCGCGACATTCGCTTTGCTTGGTCGGGCGACACCGCCGGCCAAGGCTGGGGCATCGACGAGACCGGCATGAAGACCTACGCCACCATTGCCAAGCACACGCCCGACTTCTTCCTGCATTCGGGCGATACGATCTATGCCGATGGTGCGATGAAGGACGAGGTCGACCTGCCCAACGGCGGCAAGTGGAAAAACAAAGTGCTGATCGACGAGAAGCGCAAGGTTGCCGAGACGCTGGACGAATACCGGGCGCAGTGGAAATACAACATGATGGACAGGCATGTGCTGGCGCTCAGCGCCATCTGTCCGACCTTCTATCAGTGGGATGACCACGAGGTGCTGAACAACTGGTCGGACTCGAAGGACCTGAGCGCCGACGATCGCTACACTGAAAAATCCATCCATGTGCTGACGGCACGTGCGGCGCGCGCCTTCCACGAAATGACGACGATCCGTTACGAGCCGTCGGAGCCCGGCCGCGTCTACCGCAAGATCGCCTATGGTCCGCTGCTCGACGTGTTCTTCCTCGACATGCGTTCCTACCGCGGCCCCAACGGTCCGGATATGCAGGAGACGATGACGCCGCAATCGCGCATCCTCGGTGAACAGCAGATCAAATGGCTGAAGCGTGAACTGGCGAATTCCAACGCAACCTGGAAAATCATCGCCGCCGACATGCCGCTCGGCCTCGTCGTCTGGAACGACGGCACCAAGAAGGTAGGGGCCGAGGCGGTCAGCAATGGCGACAATGGCCCGGCCAAAGGGCGTGAGCTGGAAATTGCCGACCTTCTTCGCTATATAAAGAATGCGGGTATCAGCAACACTGTCTGGCTCACCGCAGACGTGCATTACACAGCCGCGCACTACTACAATCCGGACAAGGCGCAGTTCCAGGACTTCAATCCGTTTTGGGAATTCGTTTCGGGTCCGATCCATTCCGGCACGTTCGGGCCTAATGGTTTCGATATGACATTCGGCCCGGAGCTGAAGTTCATAAAGGCACCAACTGCCGAACAGGGTCAAAACCTGGCGCCTTCGGCCGGCCTGCAGTTCTTCGGGCTCGTCGAAATCGATGGCGCCACCGAGCAGTTGACGGTGCGGCTGATGGATCGCGACGACAGCGAACTCTACAAGGTCACGCTCGATCCGGTGCGGTCGGCGTGAGCGACGGCGCCACTACCCTCGGGCCAGCCCGAGGGTAGGGCGTATATCAATCGGGATAGCAGACGACGGGAATGTTGGGCCAGACGGCGCTGTCGCATCCGGCATTTTGCTGCCGCTGCTTGAAGGCGGCGCTGACCGGCCCGGTCACCACCGGATCGACGCCATCGGGAGCATCGGCAAAAAGCTGCTCCGCCGACGGCTTGTCGGACGGCAAAGCAGACCGCGTCTCCTTGAACGACGCCGCCGACTGCGCCGCGCCGGCCGCGAGGAGGACGGCGAGCGCGGTACATGCCAAAATCGGCCGGAGTTTGATGCCTATCTCGATCATGAAATTCGAACTGTCCGGACCATGAAAGGTTCCGCCTTGGTTAATAATTCCACTTCACACCAAGACATTTAAGATTTGGTGACTTTATTTGGTGGCTCGCCTCCTCTTTCGCAATTGCGAAAAACCCTGTATGAGCCGCCCAACCGAAAGAGGCAGCGCCTTTTGGCCTGCTGCCTGCAACGCTCCCGAGACCGAAACATGAAAATCCGCAATATCGCGATCATCGCGCACGTCGACCATGGAAAAACCACCCTTGTCGACCAGCTTCTGAAACAGTCCGGCTCGTTCCGCGACAACCAGCGCGTCGCCGAGCGCGCCATGGATTCGAACGACCTCGAAAAGGAACGCGGCATCACCATCCTGGCCAAGGCGACCTCGGTCGACTGGAAGGACACCCGCATCAACATCGTCGACACGCCCGGCCACGCCGACTTCGGCGGCGAGGTCGAGCGCATTCTGTCGATGGTGGATTCGGCCATCGTGCTGGTCGACGCCGCCGAGGGGCCGATGCCGCAGACCAAATTCGTCGTCGGCAAGGCGCTCAAGGTTGGACTGAAGCCGATCGTCGTCATCAACAAGATCGACCGGCCCGATGCCCGTCACGTCGAAGTGGTCAACGAGGTGTTCGATCTTTTTGCAGCACTTGACGCCACCGACGAGCAGCTCGACTTCCCTATCCTTTATGGTTCAGGCCGCGACGGCTGGGTCTCGGAAAACCCCGAAGGTCCGAAGGACCAGGCTCTGGCGCCGCTGTTCGACCTCGTCATCAAGCACGTGCCGGCGCCGACCGTTCATCCCGGCCCGTTCCGCATGATCGGCACCATCCTGGAAGCCAATCCGTTCCTCGGCCGCATCATCACCGGCCGTATCGAATCCGGCACGCTGAAATCCAACCAGGCTGTCAAGGTGCTGCACCATGACGGCACCCAGGTCGAAACCGGCCGCATTTCGAAGATCCTCGCTTTCCGCGGGCTCGAGCGCCAGCCCATCGACGAGGCGCAGGCGGGCGACATCGTCGCTATTGCCGGCCTGTCGAAGGGCACCGTCGCCGACACCTTCTGCGACCCGTCGGTGACGGAACCGCTGCATGCGCAGCCGATCGATCCGCCGACCGTGACGATGTCGTTCCTGGTCAATGATTCGCCGCTGGCCGGCACCGAAGGCGACAAGGTGACCAGCCGCGTCATCCGCGACCGCCTGCTGCGCGAGGCCGAAGGCAATGTCGCGCTGAAGATCGAGGAATCGCCGGATAAGGATTCGTTCTTCGTCTCCGGCCGCGGCGAATTGCAGCTGGCCGTGCTGATCGAGACGATGCGCCGCGAAGGTTTTGAGATCGCCGTGTCGCGGCCGCGCGTTGTCATGCAGAAGGGCGACAGCGGCGAATTACTGGAGCCGGTCGAGGAAGTCGTCATCGACGTCGACGAGGAGCATGCCGGCGTCGTCGTGCAGAAGATGTCGGAGCGCAAGGCCGAGATGGTCGAGCTTCGCCCTTCGGGCGGCAATCGCCAGCGCATCGTCTTTCACGCACCGACGCGCGGATTGATCGGCTACCAGTCGGAACTGTTGACCGACACGCGCGGCACCGCTGTGATGAACCGGCTGTTCCATGCCTATGAACCTTACAAGGGTGAGCTGCCGGGCCGTACCAACGGCGTGCTGATCTCCAACGAACAGGGTGAATCGGTGGCGTACGCCATGTGGAACCTGGAAGACCGCGGCCCGATGGTCATCGACCCCGGCGTCAAGGTCTATCAGGGCATGATCATCGGCATCCATTCCAGGGACAACGACCTCGAAGTCAACGTGCTCAAGGGCAAGAAGCTGACCAACATCCGCGCCGCCGGCAAGGACGAGGCGGTGAAGCTGACACCGCCGATCCGCATGACGCTGGAACGCGCGCTGGCCTGGATCCAGGACGACGAGCTGGTCGAAGTGACGCCGAAGACCATCCGCCTGCGCAAGCTCTATCTCGATCCGAACGAGCGCAAGCGTTTTGAGAAGTCAGCGAAAGTGGTCGGCGCGGCGTAAGAGCTTTTATTCTGGGCGGAATGGAGGGG
The DNA here is from genome assembly GCF_040321085.1 of Mesorhizobium sp. M0522. Lineage (NCBI taxonomy): Bacteria > Pseudomonadati > Pseudomonadota > Alphaproteobacteria > Hyphomicrobiales > Phyllobacteriaceae > Mesorhizobium > Mesorhizobium sp. M0522. The sequence continues at coordinate 15,277 of NZ_JAMYQW010000009.1, read as the reverse complement.
CGAAACACGCGTTCCTTCCCGCTGAGCGGACACGGCTTGTCGCCAGAAGGAATGTGGCGCCGGCCGCTCAGTGTCTCTTCAGAGGCTACAGCGGAGTCGTCGCAATACCATGATATTTTCGCTCTCTCCTTCTTTGTCACGGTAGTTTAGCTGTGGGTAAAGGCGGGGAAACGGGTGTGGGAAATGCCGTTCTGGCTTTCGTCCGGAGCCTTATGCAAGATGACATGCGGCGAAGGCTCGTTGCTCACAAGAATCTTGTTGGATTTGGCAATGCAGTATTGCCAGCGATCGAGCACGAACTTGCAAGGATCGATCTAGGCAAGGTTTCCCATCACGAAATCGCAACGCTTGTGGCGGGCCTCGCTACTGCTCTGCACGATATCAACGAAGACGCATCCCGACGATATATGTCGGCTTCGCTCGCAAGACCGATAACTCCCCTCATGCGAGCTGCGCTCCGCAGCATCGTCCGCTTTGCAATGGACGACTGGCGGCGGTCTTCGGTCGGCGGCATCATTGTTCTGGAGCATGGCAAGCTCGACAGTCGCTTTGAAGCCTCTCGGCACGTTGGCCGCTGGCTGGCAAATGTACCTGAAGCCGATCTGGTTGGCATTTCGCGAATCTACATAATCCCGGAACCTCCCGAGCCCGAATTCGCCGGTACCTACCTCCAGGCGGTATCGGTCATCGAGATTGTCTGGCGACGCCCATCCGAGCACAGGATTGGGAACGTAGTTCGGAGATTCATGATCGAGAAAACGCTCTATCATGAGGTAAGGACACCACGCGCTGCAGCATGTCGAATCTGGACAGGATCCTGATCAGGAACGGCAGGCAGACCGTTACGCATGGAAAATGATGCGCAAGGCACATCCCAATCTATCGATGCTTACTCTTCCCTTGCGATTCCTTGGCGCGTTTCACCGAAGGAAAAATGCCAAGGATTTGGAAACAGCTTAGGATTGCGTTTCGGGAAATCGGCGAAAGTGGTCGGCGCGGCGCAAGTTTCTTTCTTGTAGTCTACAACAACGAGGGAAGGGAGCACTCGTGTGCTCCCTTCCCTCGTTGTTTCATCCGCCGGCAGCCGAGATGATGGCTTCCCGGTCGGGCTCGCCGACGAGATAGACGCGGATCGTCGTTCCCGCTCGAGCCGGCTTGCGCAAGGCTTTGCCCCCGTCCGGACCAATGACCAGCAATCGTTTCTCTTCCCAAACCTGTAGCCGCGATCGCGGGACACCGAGTTCGCTGGCCAGCAACCGGTCGAGCCGCAGCGTTGTCGGCATTTCGAGCCAGAGCTGAAGTTCGAGAGCGCTGGTATTTTCCGGCCTGTCCCCGAGCACCTGCTTATGAACGATGGCTTCAGGAAACTCCTCGACGCGCCCGATCCTGCTTCGCAATGCGGCAACATCGAAGGCATGGCGCCGCGCCAGGACCGGATCGTTGCTTTCGAGCGCCTGCAATATTGCCGGTTCGATATCGCGGCGGCTGCAGCGCTCCAGAATGCCGAAATTCCAGGAATTGTCGCAGTCGATGCAGCGGTAGATCAACCAGGCGTCAATGCGCTTGCCATTGGCATTGACGCGGAATTTGCCGCTGCAGCGATAGGCTTTCAAGCTGCCGCAGCGATTGCAGTTGAGGTGAGGTCGAGGTGCGGTCTTGGGTGTGATCGCCCAGCGGATACGCAGTATCGAAGGCATGCCGAAAAGCCCTTCCCGTCGGGAAGTTCGTCAGATCGGCGATATCGAGAACCCTTGCGGGCACGGCGTGGCGAGAGACTGCGGCAGTCGGAAATCAGGTGTCGCGGGTGGTTATGCGCGACAGCGGTTCAGCAGTGCCAAACCGGTCTCGAACCGCCACCCGAGGAACACATGATGTGAAAACAGGCATCGCGACTGCGACGCCCTGCTCTGTGTTGGGGGAGTTGACGAGACCGGCGGTTACGTAGGCAAAGTGAAGCTCGGAAAAGATTTCGGAACGACATCTCTAGCCGTGAGGTGCCTGGCCGACAAGCCTTCTTTCGGTAGACGCTACCGTCGCCGGAACAGTTGGGTTATGTTGAACGACCCAAACATTTCAAACGAGACCGCGTCATGCATTTCACGTCGCTGCTGATTTTTGCCGGCGCCCTGCTTGTTGCAGCCGGCTCGCCCGGCCCATCGATCGCCGCTCTTGTGGCGCGGGTCATCTCGAAAGGGTTTCGCGACGTGTTTCCGTTCCTGCTTGCCATGTGGATCGGCGAAGCGATCTGGCTGTCCCTGGCGGTGTTTGGCCTCGCCGTGGTGGCGCAGACGTTCCACTTTGCCTTTGTCGTCGTGAAGTGGGTCGGCGTCGCCTATCTCGGCTGGCTGGCCTGGAAGATGTGGACGGCACCGGTCGAGGCCAAGGAAGGCGCGCTGCCGCGCGAAGATTCGCCCGTCAGACTGTTCTTTGCCGGCATGGCGGTGACGCTCGGCAATCCCAAGATCATGATGTTCTACCTGGCGCTGCTGCCGGCCATCATCGACCTCGGTTCGGTCAGCATGATCGGCTGGGTCGAGCTGACCGCGACCATGGCCGTTGTCCTGGTCGCTATCGATTTGACCTGGGTGCTCGCCGCATCACAGGCGCGCAAGCTGCTCAAAAGCAAGCGGGCGATGAAGATCGCCAACCGCGTCAGCGCCGGAACCATGGCCGGCGCTGCGGCGGCTATCGCGGCGCGGTCCTGAGCCGGCGCGTCAACCCATTTCGATTATCGGCGCAATCTCGACGCTGAAACCCGGGTCCGTCAGGATAGGACAATCCTTGGCTTTGCCGACGGCATCGTCGATGTCTTTCGCTTCGATGATGGTGTAACCGGCGGTCGGATTGCTACCGCCATTGTTCTCGACCTTGCCGCCGGGCAGCAGGGTCTTCGACATGCCGACTGGATTGCCACCATCGACCACGGCTGAGCCAAGCTTGCCGTACCAGCCGTTCCAGGCATCCATCGCTGCCTTCCGTTCGGCCTCCTCGGTCGGCATCTTGCCCGAGCCGTGATAGACGTAGAGAAATTTCGCCATGTTCTCCTCCTTTGATCGGCGGCATCGAACCGGCATGCGGTCATGCCGCATGCCGATCATCGGACCAAACCGGCAAACAAGCAACGAGAATGCGAAGTAGCTAATATAATGTGCGGTTGGCTCGCAACGGCGGTGCCCTATCGCGCCATCGCATGGTATTCATCGTTCGGCCGCATGTCGATTGCCGATGCCAGCCGGTTCGACATGTTGAAGAACGCCGCGGTCGAGGCGACGTCCCAGATGTCGCGGTCGGAAAAGCCGACTTGCCGCAGCGCCGCCCGGTCCGCTTCGACGATCTTTGCCGGCTGCTCGGTCAGCTTCACCGCGAATTCGAGCATGGCGCGTTGCCTGTCCGACAGCTCGGCGGCGCGAAAATTCATCACCATCATCTCGCCGAAGGCCGGGTCGCCGGAAAGCTGGCGCACCGCCGCGCCATGCGCGACCAGGCAATAGTAGCAATGGTTGACCGACGAGACGGCCACCGCGATCATCTCGCGCTCGAGTTTCGACAGGCCGGATTCACCCAGCATCAAATCATTGTACATGTCGGTGAAAGCGCGCAGCTTCTTCTCGTCGAAGGCATAGGCGAGCAGCACATTGGGAACGAGGCCGAGCTTCTCCCGGCACTTGGCGAAATAGGCCTTGGTCGCGTCGCTCAGCTCCGCCGGTGCCAGGTCAAGCGCGGTAATTTTCTCCGTCATGGCGGATTTCTCCTCGTTTTCGCCAGGCTGCCGGTGAATTCCGACATTTCGTCGCAAGCCGTCAAACCTTTGTCGCCAAATACCCGTCATCTGTTAGCATAGCCGCAAAAACATGTGACGGGAGGGACTCATGGCCAGCGTAAAGTCAGCGAGCCGGTTGAAAAAGGCCGGCGTGACGAGGGGTGAAGCCGCGGGTGGCGAAAAGCCCGGCAGGCTTGCCGACTACTTGCTGGCCCGAGCTCCGGCCGAAGATGTCGCCGCCTACGACGTCATCGATCTCGAACGCGCTGCCGAACTCGCCGGCCGCGCAGTGGCCAGGCACAAGAAGGACGACTGCGTCGTTGCCATAGACGTTGATTCCGGTGTCGTCCGCCAGGGCCGGCCGATGACGGTGATCACCGTCGTCAACGACAACATGCCGTTCCTGTTCGATTCCGTCCTCGGCGAGATTACAGAAAGCGCCGGCGAGCCGCTGCTGGTTACCCATCCGGTCATAGTCGTCAGGCACGGCAAGAACGGCGTCGAGGAAATCCTCGGCGATGGCGGTTATGCCAAGGGCGACCACAGCCATGACCGACTGAGCGTCATCCATGTCCATATCGGCCGCCTTTCGGCCGAGCAGGCCGAAGGCCTGGCCGCACGCCTGACGAAGCTGCTCGGCCAGGTGCGAGCCGCCGTCACCGACTGGAAGCCGATGCTTGCCCGCCTCGACCAGGCGATCTCGGAATTCCGCTACTCGCCAGTGCCGCTCGACAAGGCCCATGTCACCGAGGCGATCGCCTTCCTCGAATGGCTGCGCGACGACAATTTCACCTTTCTCGGCATGCGCGAATTCAACTACACTGGCGGCGAGACGAGCGGCATGCTCGAGCGCGCCGAAAAGCCCGGCCTCGGCATCCTTTCCGATCCCGACGTGCTGGTGCTCAGGCGCGGCACCGAAGCGGTGAGCACGACCCCGGAAATCCGTGCCTTCCTGCATGGGCCGGAACCGCTGATCGTCACCAAGGCCAACGCCAAGTCATCGGTGCACCGCCGCATCTACCTCGACTACATTGGCGTCAAGACCTACACCGGCAAAGGCGTGCTTTCAGGCGAGCTCCGTATCGTCGGCCTGTTCACCTCGACTGCCTATACGCGCTCGGTGATGAAAATCCCCTACCTGCGCTCGAAGGCGGAAACCGTCATTGCCAAATCCGGCTTCAATCCAAGCGACCATTCCGGCAAAGCTTTGATCAACGTGCTGGAGAGCTATCCGCGCGACGAGCTGTTCCAGGTTTCGGTGCCGATCCTGCGCAAGCATGCCGAAGCCATACTGGGCTTGATCGAGCGACCGCGCGTCAGGGCATTGGTGCGTGTCGACCAGTTCGACCGCTTCGTCTCCGTGCTCGTCTTCGTGCCGCGCGACCGCTACGACAGCGTCGTGCGCGAGAAGATCGGCACCTATCTGAAGACCGTCTTCGAAGGCCGGCTGTCGGCCTATTATCCGGCCTTCCCGGAAGGCGGGCTGGCGCGCGTCCATTTCATCATCGGCCGCTCCGGCGGCAGGACGCCGAAGGTCGAGCAGGCGACGATCGAGGCGGCGATCCGCGACATCGTACGGACCTGGGACGATGCACTGCGCGAGACCGCGACAGAGACCGGCGCCGATGCGAGACTCACGGCCATCGCCTCGCGTTTTTCGGAAAGTTATCGCGACAGTTTTCCGCCGGCCGTGGCGCTGGCCGACGCCGGGCGCATCGCCAAGCTCGATGCGTCAAATCCGATCGCCATCGACTATTACCGTCACACCGTCCAGAAGCCGCATCAGGCGGCGCTGAAGATCTATCACCATGGCAGCCCGGTGGCGCTGTCGCGGCGCGTGCCCGTGCTGGAAAACATCGGTTTCCGCGTCATCAGCGAGCGCACTTTCGAGGTCGGCGACATTCAATCCGGCATGGTCTTCATCCACGACATGGAACTCGAGAACAGCTACGGCAGGCCGATCGACCTCGGCAATGGCGGCGCGCTGTTCGAGGATGCGTTCCTTTCCGTCTGGCGCGGCGATGTCGACAATGACGGCTATAACGGCCTTGCCCAGACCGCCGGCCTGTGGTCGGGCGAGATCACCGTCCTGCGCGCCTATGGCCGCTATCTGCAGCAGGCCGGCATCCCGCAGAGCCAGGATTTCATCGCCGCCGCACTCAACCGTTATCCCGAGATCGCCCGCGGCCTGCATGCGCTGTTTGTCGCCCGCCTCAGCCCGACGGCCGAGACGGAAGGCGTCGTTCAGGCCAAACATCTGAAAGCCAAGATCACGGATGCGCTGGAAGACGTTCCCAACATTGACGACGACACCATCATCCGCCGTTATCTGAATCTGGTCGAAGCCTCGCTGCGCACCAATCATTTCGTTGCCGATACGAAACAGAAAGGCCAATCGCTGGCGATCAAGCTCGATTCGCAATCGGTCGACGGGCTGCCGGCGCCGCGGCCATGGCGGGAGATCTTCGTCTACGGCTCCGAGGTCGAGGGTGTGCATCTGCGCTTCGGCCCGGTCGCGCGCGGCGGCCTGCGCTGGTCGGACCGTGCGCAGGACTATCGCACCGAGGTGCTCGGCCTGGTCAAGGCACAGCAGGTCAAGAATGCGGTGATCGTGCCGGTTGGCGCCAAGGGCGGCTTCTACCCGAAAAAGCTGCCGATGAGCGCCGGGCGCGACGCAATTTTCGAGGCCGGCACGGCCGCCTACAAGAATTACGTTTCCAGCCTGTTGTCGATCACCGACAATATCGGGCTGGACGGCGTCATCCCGCCAGCCGGCGTCGTGCGGCGCGATCAGGATGATCCGTATTTCGTCGTCGCCGCGGACAAGGGCACGGCGACCTTCTCGGACATCGCCAACGCCATCAGCGAAAGGCACGGCTTCTGGCTCGACGACGCTTTCGCCAGCGGCGGTTCGGCCGGCTACGACCACAAGAAGATGGGCATCACCGCCAAGGGCGCCTGGGAAGCGGTCAAGCGGCATTTCCGCGAGATGAACCGCGACATCCAAACCGCGCCGTTCACCGTCGTCGGCGTTGGCGACATGTCGGGCGACGTGTTCGGCAACGGCATGCTGCTGTCGGAGCAGACCCGGCTGATCGCCGCCTTCGATCATCGCGACATCTTCATCGATCCCGATCCCGACATGGCGGCTTCGATGGCCGAGCGCCGGCGTATGTTCGCTCTCGCCCGCTCAAGCTGGCAGGATTACGACAAGACGAAGCTGTCCGAAGGCGGCATCATCGTCTCGCGCAGCCAGAAGTCGATCACCTTGCCGGCCGCCGCGGCCGCAGCTATCGGCCTCGGCAAGACAACGGCCACGCCGGTCGAGATCATGAGTGCCATCCTCAAGGCGCCGGCAGATCTTTTGTGGTTCGGCGGCATCGGCACCTATGTCAGGGCATCGGGCGAGACCAACCAGGACGTCGGCGACCGTGCCAATGACGCGATCCGCATCACCGCGCTCGACCTGCGTGCCAAGGTCATCGGTGAAGGCGCCAATCTCGGCGTCACGCAGCGGGCGCGCATCGAATTCGGATTGAATGGCGGCCGCTGCAACTCAGATGCGATCGACAATTCGGGCGGCGTGAACTGCTCAGACGTCGAGGTCAACATCAAGATCGCGCTGGCTTCCGCCATGCGGAAGGGATCGCTGACGCGACCGTCGCGCAACAAATTGCTGGCCGAGATGACCGACGAGGTCAGCGCCCTGGTGCTGTCCAACAATTACCAGCAGACGCTGGCGCTGTCCCTTGCTCGCAAGCGCGGCCTTGCCGACATTGCCCATCAGAGCCGCTTCATGGCGGCGCTCGAGGCGCGCGGGCTGCTCGACCGTGCCGTCGAGACGCTGCCGTCGCCTGCGGCTCTTGCCGAGCGCGAAGCGCGCGGCGAGCCGCTCACCCGGGCCGAGCTCGGCGTGCTGCTTGCCTATGCCAAGATCGTGCTGTTTTCCGATATCGTCGCCAGCGACGTGCCGGACGATCCGCATTTCGACCGCGACCTGATGGGTTACTTTCCCGACCGCATGGCAAAGAAATATGCGGCGGAAATCCACGGCCATCGCCTGCGCCGCGAGATCATCGCCCGTGTCGTCGCCAATGATCTGGTCAATCGCGGCGGCCCGTCCTTCGTCAACAGGCTGCAGGAAGCGACCGGGCGCAGTGCCGCCGATGTCGTGCGCACCTTCGCCGTGGTGCGGGATGGCTTTGCACTGCCGGCGCTCTATCGCCAGATCGATGCACTCGATAACCAGATCGACGGGCAGATCCAGCTCGACCTCTATCAGGCGGTCAGCCGGCTGATCTATGTGACCAGCGGCTGGTCCCTGAAGAATGATGCCGGCACCGCACCGCTCGGGCAGCGAATCGCCGAGTTGCAGGATGCGCGCAAGGCGCTGGAGCCGAAGCTCGTTTCGCTGCTGCCGGCCTTCTCGCGCGAGCGGATCGAGGAGCGGCGGCACAGCCTGTCGAAGGGCGGCGCGCCTGAGAGCCTTGCCGAACAACTGGCGTTGACCGATGTGGCGGAACTCATCCCCGACATTGCGCTGACGGCGCGGACGGCAAATGCCGGCATCGTCGCTGCCGCCAAGGCGTTTTTTGCAGTCAGCGATGTCTTCCGCATACCGCGCGTCGAAGATGCGGCGCGCTCGATCACGCCCTCGGATTATTACGATCAACTGGCGCTTTCCCGCGCCACCGACACGATCGGCGGGGCCAGGCGCGGCATCGCCGTGGCGGCACTCACTAGTCATGCCGAGGCGGCGGATCCGGTGACAGCATGGTTGGAGGCCGGCGGCGAACGGGTCGGACGCATCCGCGAGCGGCTGCAGGCTCTGACCGAGGGCGGCGACATCACCGTGTCGCGGCTGTCGGTGGCGTCCGGCCTGATGAGTGATCTGACGCAGCTGTGAGACGTCTTCCACATCGCGCGGGATTGCCGGGAAGAACTGCGCTCTTGAGCGAACGGCGCCCAGCGTTGGGGGGCGCCGGAGCATGATCCCAAAAAGTGACGATCGGCTTTTGGACAAGATCGTGCTCAACAAGAAGACGGAGCGTCATTCCGATTCGATCGGCATGGAGCAAGCTCCAGCGGAGGGGACATGGCTGAGATGGCAGTGCAGCGGGCATCGGGACGCGGCATCTGGGGATGGATGCTGTTCGACTGGGCGGCACAGCCGTTTTTCACGGTCGTTACCACCTTCATCTTCGGTCCTTATTTCGTCTCGCGCATGGCCAGCAATCCGGAGACCGGGCAAGCGGCCTGGGGCTACGGCATTGCCGCCGCCGGCCTCGTCATTGCCGTTTTGTCGCCGGTCCTCGGCTCGATCGCCGATCAGACCGGACCACGCAAACCGTGGATAGCCTTCTTCGCCGCGGTTAAAATCACCTGCCTCACCCTGCTGTGGTTCGCCGCGCCCGGCTCTAATCTTTTTCTGGTCGTGGCGTTGTTCTCGCTGGCGTCGGTCGCGGCGGAATTCTCGACTGTGTTCAATGATTCGATGATGCCCCGCCTGGTGCCGAAGAGCGACATCGGCAGGATCTCGAACATGGCCTGGGGACTCGGCTATCTCGGCGGCATGATCGCACTGATCTTCGTCGTTACCGTCATGGCCGGCTCGCCTGAAACTGGCAAGACCGTCGTTGGGCTCGACCCGATCTTCGGCCTCGACCCCAGGCTCGGCGAGGACGCGCGCGCTACTGGGCCGTTATCGGCCGCCTGGTATTTCCTGTTCATCCTGCCGATGTTCTTCTTCACGCCTGATGCGATCAAAGGCATTCCAATCGGGCCGGCGGTGCGCGAGGGACTATCGGAACTGAAGTCGACGCTGGCCGAAGTGCGCAAGCGCAGCGGCATTTTTCGCTTTCTCGTCGCCCGCATGATCTATCAGGACGGCGTCAACGCACTGCTGGCGCTGGGCGGAACGTTTGCGGCGGCAATGTTCCATTGGTCGATTACCGAGATCGGCCTGTTCGGCATCATCCTCAACGTCGTTGCCATCGTCGGCTGCCTGGTTGCCGCACGCCTCGACACAGCACTGGGTTCCAAGACCATAGTGATGATTTCGCTGGTCATGCTGAGCATCGCTACGCTCGGCATCGTTTCGACCGGACCGGGCTATACGCTGTTCGGCGCCTGGGTGATGCCCGGACTGGATGGTGGCGGATTGTTCGGCACGGCGGCGGAAAAAGCCTACATTTTCTACGGCCTGCTGATCGGGCTTGCCTTCGGGCCGGTGCAGGCATCGTCGCGCTCCTACATGGCGCGCAGCGTCACCGCAGCCGAATCGGGCCGCTATTTCGGCATCTATGCGCTGGCCGGCCGGGCAACCAGTTTTGCCGCACCCTTCATGGTGGCCACGATCACCCTGGCCAGCGGCTCGGCGCGGCTCGGCATGGCGGCGATCGTGCTGTTCCTTGGCGCCGGCATGGCGATCCTGATCGGCACGCCCTATCCGGCGGATCGGCCGGCGCAGTGAGCTGCTCTTGCCTTCTCCCACAGCGGGAGGGTAAGGCGTTCAATGCCGGAAATGCCTCACTCCGGTGAAGACCATGGCAATGCCGTGAGCGTCGGCGGCGGCGATGACATCGTCGTCGCGCATCGAGCCGCCGGGCTGGATGACGGCTGTGGCGCCGGCTTCGATTGCCGACAAAAGCCCATCCGCGAACGGGAAAAAGGCATCCGAGGCGACGACCGAGCCCCTGGTCAAAGGCTCCGTCAGGCCGGCAGCCTCGGCCGCGTCGAGCGCCTTGCGCGCCGCGATGCGCGAGGAATCGACCCGGCTCATCTGGCCGGCGCCGATGCCGACTGTAGCGCCATCCCTGGCATAGACGATGGCGTTCGACTTGACGTGCTTTGCCACGCGAAAAGCGAATTTCAGATCGGCCAATTCGGCCGGCGTCGGAGCGCGCCTGGTCACCACTTTCAGCTCGAGGTCATCCACCACCGCGTTGTCGCGGCCCTGGACCAGCAAACCGCCGGCAACCGATTTCAAGCCAAGACCCGCCGCGCGCGGGTCGGGCAGGCCGCCGGTGACCAGCAGGCGTAGGTTCTTCTTGGCGGCAATGATGCGGACTGCTTCTTCGGACGCCTCCGGTGCGATGATCACTTCGGTAAAGGTCTTGACGATCTCTTCGGCGGTTCCGGCATCGAGGATGCGGTTCATGGCGACGATGCCGCCGAAGGCCGAGACCGGGTCGCAGGCCAGCGCCTTGGCATAGGCCGCCTGCAGCGAAGCGTCCTCAGCGACGCCGCACGGGTTGGCGTGCTTGATGATGGCAATTGCTGCGGAGCGCGACGGGTCGAACTCGCCGACCAGCTCGAAGGCAGCGTCGGTGTCGTTGATGTTGTTGTAGGAAAGCTGCTTGCCCTGAAGCTGGCGCGCCGTGGCGACGCCCGGCCGCCTGTCGCCGTTGACATAGAAGCCGGCGCCCTGATGCGGGTTTTCGCCATAGCGCATCACCGACTGCAGCTTGCCGCCGAAGGCGCGCCATGTCGGATGCTCGATCTCAAGCGCCTCGGCGAACCATCCCGAGATCGCCGCATCGTAGGTGGCGGTGCGGGCAAAGGCCTTGGCTGCCAGCTTCTTGCGGAAATCCAGCGACAACGACCCGAAATTCATCTCCAGCGCGTTGAGCACCGAGGCATAGTCATCGGGATCGGTGACGATGCCGACATAGGCGTGGTTCTTGGCCGAGGCACGGATCATCGCCGGGCCGCCGATGTCGATGTTCTCGACGATCGCCGCGTAGTCGGCGCCGGAGCGACGCACCTCTTCGAACGGATAGAGATTGGAGATGACGAGATCGATCGGCTCGATGCCGTGGTCGCGCATCGCTGCGGCGTGCTCGGGATCGTCGCGCACGCCAAGCAGTGCGCCATGCACCGACGGGTGCAGCGTCTTGACGCGGCCGTCCATGATCTCGGGAAAGCCGGTGAGCTCGGACACGTCGCGCACCGCCATGCCCGCCTCGGCAAGGGCCCTTGCGGTGCCGCCGGTCGAGACTAGCTCGACGCCGGCCGAAGCCAGCGCCCTGGCGAAATCGATCAGGCCGGTCTTATCAAAGACGGAAAGGAGCGCGCGACGGATGGGTACAAGGTCGGGCGCGGGAATGTTCTTGGCGGCGACGGCCATGGGCTGGCGGCCTTTCCAGTTCTGGTTGGGAGCGTCCGCGGGCCGTAGCATATGAGGCCCGGAAATCAAGCCGCAAGACTTGATCAGTGTCTGCCGTTGCCACCGGCTTCAGCTTTTTCCGGACGGCCGGCGATGATGGTGCGCGTCAATTGCCAGTGGACCTCGGAAATTTCCGAGGCCTTGAACGCAAGCACGATCTGGCGGCTGCGGCGCGGGCCGCCAAGCCCTGCGAAATAGATCGATTCCTCGACCTCGGGCACCACTTCGGTAGAGGTAAACACCCAGGTGTCGGCATGGTCGGCGGCCAGCACCAGACGGTCATGCTCATCCTGGAGCAGGCTTATATCGGGATGGACATGGAAACGCACCGTGACGAAGTCACGGCCATTGTTGCGGATAGAAGCGCCGCCCGGGCGCAGGAAACGGTCCCTGCCGGCAAGCACATTGCCGTCGGTCGATAATTTCAGCTCGCGCTCATGCAGGAAGCCGAAGCGCGCCACATAGCCGTCATGGCGGGCGATGAAGCCCTGGCTGCCCTTCTGGTCGGTGCGCTTGCAAGGCACATGCTGCGGCCCGCCGATCAAAGGCGTGCCGAGCAGGTCGTTGACGCGCAAGGAGTGATTGAAGCGCGCCGACGACGTGTCGTTGATGGTGGCGGTCGAGTGGGCGGCGGTGGCGCGGGCAAGCGGCCGGAACTCGGCGGCGCCATAAGTGTCTATTCCGGCGTTGACGATATAGTGCTGGCGGCCCGACGACAATTCGAAGGCGAGGCATCCGGCGTGAGCGGCATTGGATACGTCGACGAGGGGCGGCGGGCCGGTATCGGCGATCACAGTGACACCGCCCATCGACAGGCGCTCATAACCCGAATGCGGCGCGTGCAGCAACGGTGCGCCGGCGGTGTCGTCGTGATGCAGGATGCTGGCGATACGGTCGTGAATGGTGGCGCCCATGCCGTTGAAGCGGGCAAGGCTGCCGTCCTGATGGCGAAAGAAGCGCAGTGCCGGCAGCATCCGGTCGATGGCGCCGATCAGGGCGGCCGGCGGCGTCTCGGCCTGATTGGCGTATGTCTGGCGCAACGGCAGAAGGTCGGCGAGGATTTCAAGCACGGTCATCGGATTACGCGAGATATGGCCGCCGTCAGGCAGGATCTGGCGGTCGAGCTCCTCGGCGAGATTGCGGGTAGCACCGCGTAGCGCCGAGGCCGGCGCCGGCAGCGACAAAGCGGCAAAGGCCAGCGCAATGCGGGCGCGCAGCCTGTCCTTGCCGTCCGGCATCTCGCGCACCATGGCGCGCAGATAGCGGATCTGGACGGCGAGCGATTTCAAGAACGCGCGGTAGAACGGAAATTCGGCGCCCTGCAACACGATCGAGGAATGCTGCAGCCAGGCAATGACACGCTTGGCCGTCGTGCCGGGCTCCCAGGCGACGCCGGAAATATGGCTGCCATGGATTGCAATCCAGTCGGAAACCAACGCCCGCGCGTTGGCGGCGGCGAGCTCGGTACCGGCGGCACGCATATGGCGCAGCCAGCGAAAGCCATGCAGCGTTTTTTGCCAGCCGGGATTGGGCACGTCGATCTGGAAGGGCGATTTGCCGCCGGTCTCGACCAGATGCCCCGAAAGCGGATAGCGGCCGTAATAGATCTCGAGCGCGATCTGAGGATCGGCGAGCCGCAGGTCCGGTGGGGCGATCAGGACGCGCTCCGGCGTGCGGCCTGAGTAGCGCCAGCGATAGAGTGGCCCGGCGCGCAAGCGCCGGCGCGTCTTGCGCCAGAACTCCCTCGCGACAAGCGTCCACAGACGCGTCGTGTTACCGGCAGCGATTGCCAAAACCCCTCCTGATCGTCCTCACCCAAGCACAAGTTTATATGATTCAAGAACTTGTGCGAAGGCGAATTCCGCGGCGGTGGGGCCGTTCAGCCTGTTTTCCATGCCTCCTCGCCCCATGAAGCCGGACGGCACTTCAAGATCGTCCCTTAGCCGGCTCTGCGCATGCGGGCGGCGAAGAAGCCGTCCAGCCCGGAGCGGCCCGGCGAGCCTAGCTCCAGATCGGCAGGCGTGGTGCGCAACGTGCCTTGCGGCGTCAGAAACGGGTCGATGCCGGCGATCTCACCCGGCCGAAGCGGGTCGTCGACAATCTCCGCATTGCCGGCGAGAAAGTCGCGATAGAGCTCTTCGCCTTCCAGCGGATCGAGCGAACAGTTGGAAAAGACGATGCGTCCACCAGGCTTGACCAGGGTGACGGCGCGGGCAAGCAGCCGGCGTTGCAGGTCGGCCAGTTTTTCGACGTCGGCCGCCGTCTTCGTCCAGGGAACGTCGGGATGCCGCCGCACCGTCCCGGTCGAAGAGCATGGTGGGTCGAGGAGGACGGCGTCGAAGAGGTCCTTCGGCTCGTATTTGAGCAGATCGGCCTGGACGATCTCGGCGGCCAGACCGAGCCGTTCGAGGTTCTGCGTCAGCCGTGCCAGCCGCGTTTTGGACATGTCGAGCGCGGTGACGTGGGCGCCGGCGAGGATCAGCTGGGCGGTCTTGCCGCCCGGCGCGGCACAGAGGTCGGCGATTCGCAAACCATTGATGTCGCCGAACAGCCGGGCCGGCAGGCTGGCCGCTGCATCCTGAACCCACCAGGCGCCTTCCCCAAAGCCGGGCAGTTCGGTCACGGAAGCGCTGAGCTTTTCCACCCGCACCGTGCCGGTCGGCAAGACAAAGCCGCCGAGCCGTTCGGCCCACAGCGCCGGGTCCGACTTGACCGAGAAATCGACCGGTGCCTCATGGCGATGGGCGAGCAGTATCTGCCTGGCCTTGTCGAGGCCGTAGACCGTTTTCAAACGGTCGGAAAACCATTTTGGCGCCTCGTCGGTAGCGGCACGTGCTGCGGCGAGCTCGTCCTGCTTGGCCCGCGCCAGCGTGCGCAGCACGCCGTTGACGAGGCCGGAAAAGCGCGCCGTGCGCGGATCGGACTTGGCGTGTGTCACGGCGAGGTCGACGGCGGCGCTGTCGGGAACATCGAGGAACAGGATCTGCGCTGCCGCCACATGCAAAATGTGCGAAAGCGCCGTGGCGTTGGGCGGCAGCGGCTTTTCCAGGCGACGGGCCAAAAGGCCTGATATGGTCATGCGGTAGCGCAGGGCGGTGACCAGAATGGCGCGCACCAAGGCGCGGTCGCGCAGGTCGAGCGCCTTGTACTGCGGATGGCCGTTCTCTTGGTCGGTCAGCCCGTCGAGCGGCGTCCTCGCGTCTATAACCGTGGCAAGCAGGCGCGCGGCTGCCTTGCGCGCGGCGGGGGCGGGGTACGGCGGCGCCCCGCCGTTTTTTTGAAACTATGGGAGGTTTAAAAAACAGGCCGGGCCGGCCCAAACGTTTATGTTTTTTAGCGGGGGGGGGCGG